>CAYSRY010000220.1:0-6063 GCA_964433395.1 uncultured Armatimonadia bacterium
CCACACGATCTTTCGCCGCCATCCAACAATCAGCGCCAAGACTGCCAGCCCGAAAGCGATTGGCCCGGTGTACGCACAGTGTTCTGAATAGCTTATCCGCTGCGGGGGGTAATCCATGCTCACAGGGCTGCCGATGAAGTCTGGATCAAAGATAGTCATCAGTTCAATGGGAAGAAGCGCTCGCGATTTGTGGAACTGGTAACCAATAGCCGTTACCTCGCCTGCTCCACGCGGAGACATGCTCCCTAATTCCAGTGTCGGCAGGACCTGCACCGCCCCGAGCATCCCACCAAGCACAACCGCACCTACCAGCACAATAATCGGGCTCATCCCTCGCCGTGTCGTATCTTCTGTGGCTTCCGGGCGCCTCCGCTCCACAAACCACCACACCGCATGCACAAATCCAGCCGCCCCAGCTGTCATCCACACGTATGCCGCAATCTGAAAATGCCCTGCCAGCAGGCTTGCCCCAAGGGCCACAGCCAATACCGTGCCACCAATGACCGGCCGCCGCCGGAAAATCAGCTCCACTCCAAGCAATCCCGCCGGAATCCACGCCGCCGTCTCAATCAAGCTCGGAAGCTCCGTCCATGTTACGATAAATCCGCCAAACGCGTAGCTTACCGCGCCAATCATGGACGCTGCATGACCGCCTCCGAGCGTCCTGATCAGCAAAAAAGTGAATAGCGCTGCAAGGAAATAATGTAGCGCATTCAGTAACCCCATCCCTGTGCCGGTGTCAAACCAACGCAGGATCCAGTGCGGTGGATAGAAAAGCCCGCTCTGCCCATTACCGACAAATGGCGTCCCGCAGAACTGGTGAGGATTCCACAGTGGAAACTCGCCATTCTCCTGCAAACTTCGGCGCATGAGTTCGCGCCACGGATAGAATTGCGCTACGCCATCCCACAGAAGAGAATCCCATTGTCGCGTGAGCTCAGGCACTTCCCCAGAATTGTAGGGCGCAAAATGCTGCTGGTACACTCCGGCGGCAGGCACTTTGTCACCAAAGATGCAGGTGCCCCAGAATGCGACCATCAAAATCGCCAGTGCCGCCACACATGCGACATCAGCACGAATTGCACGCACGTTATCTCTTCTCATTGTCCCTGATAGGATAAACAAAAAAGCTGGCTCACGCCAGCTTTTGTACAGTCGCCAATGCTATCTCACTATTCAGGCTTCAGGAGTCTGCGGCAGATCTCCGGGCATTTCAATCGCCGGAGGCGTCAGATCGGCGTTCGAACGGCTGTCTGCCGGTTTTCCCAAAGCCACCAGGCACACGCCCAGAATGATTACGACAAGCCCCACACTGCTCATCGCAGTTAACGGCTCTCCCAGATACTTGTATGAAAGCAGTGCAACAATAACATAACTCAGTGCAATCATCGGATACGCGTAGCTCAAATCAAGTTTGGACAGGGCGACCAGATAAAAAAGTGAGCTCAGGCCGTAGCTGACAAACCCCAGCAGAATCGTCGGCGTCGTAAAAATCGACTTGATGATGAACAACGCCGAAGCGCCTTCACCCAGACTGTTCACGCCGGTTTTCAGGAAAATTTGTCCCACCGCGCCAAGTGCAAGCGCGATGAACACGATACCAAGCCCCAGAGCCATGTCCTTTTTCTCCTCGCTCATTGCCAACCTCTCAGCCATCCTTTGCCTTGCCGGCGTTCACCATCATAGTGAACGAACAATGAGGCCGCCTGCTCAGTTCCCAAGTGCAGGCGGCCCGTAACATCTATCTCACTGACCGGACTGGTTGCTGATGCTTACGAAAGAAGCTGTGTCACCAGATCAACCGCAGAAGCGGCATCGGGCGCGTAGCCGTCTGCACCAATCTCATCAGCATAGTTCTGCGTAACAGGGGCGCCACCAATGATAACTTTGACTTTGCCGCCAAGTCCGGCTTCTTTCACTGCGTCCACAGTATCCTTCATGCCCGGCATCGTCGTCGTAAGCAGCGCGGACAGAGCGATGATATTGCAGTCCTGCTCGGCGGCTGTCTTCACAAATGTCTCCGGTGCCACGTCAACCTCAAGGTCAACGACATCATAGCCGCCACCTTCAAGCATCATTGCCACGAGATTCTTGCCGATATCGTGAAGATCGCCTTTGACAGTACCAATGACAACTTTGCCCTTCGACTTGACGTCCGAATCTGCAAGCAACGGTTTGACGAGGTCCATACCGCCATGCATTGCACGGGCGGCTATCAGGACCTCCGGCACATAAAACTCATTATTTTTGAATCTCTCACCAACGACAGTCATGCCAGCGACAAGCCCATCATTAATGATGGCCTCAATATCTGTGCCTTCATCTATGGCTTCCTGGGTAAGCTTTGCGACGGTGTCTCGGTCACCATTGATTACAGCATCAGCGATTCCCTGAAAATCAGCCATTTCCTGTCCTCCTGCTCGGTGCCGGCCATGTGGCCGAGTAAGTGAGCATTCTGTCTTTGCACAGTATAGATGCGCACGCTGTGGCATCCATGATTGGATGCCATTATAACCCAATTGTGCAACCGTGCAAGAAATACCTCCAGAGCGGAAAAATCATTCCTCACCCCGTGGCTAAACGCAACATTAGGCGAAGAGCATTGTCTCCATAAACTTCGTGTTGAAGCTCATTGACGTTGCCAGCTCAATGTGTTCGGTCCGTTCCGCAAACTTACAAGACTTGCTCCGCTCGTCTATCGAACACAGTGTCATAACAGCGCCCGCTCCAGCAGCATTGCCAACGGCCCGGATTGTCTCAAGCGGTACATCCGGCAAAAGCCCCATCGCCAGCGCGCTTTCCGGCCGAATGTGGTTCCCGAATGCCCCCGCCAGCAGCACAGCATCCAGATCCGCAGATGTCAGACATGCTTCCTCCAGCAGCACTTCCATGCCAGCTCGCAACGCGCCTTTCGCCAACTGAATCTCCCGAATATCTGGCTGCGTAAGGTATATTGCATCACCTTCGGCTTCATCCCCCGAAGCCAGCAGCACCCGTCGCTTGTTGCCTTCACCACTCATACGTGACGCTATCTTCTCCGGCAATTCGGACGTGTCGACGACAAGGCGACCCTGTATATCCATGGCTCCCACTTCCAGCAGAACCGCGATCAGGTCAAACAACGCTGAGCCGCAAATGCCCCGGGCAGGTTCATCACCTATGGTTGCGACCTCCAGGTCACCATCAACCAGATCCACACGCGAAATCGCGCCTGGCGAAGCATACATCCCCTGGCTGATCTTGGCCCCCTCGAACGCGGGCCCCGCTGCCGTAGATGCGCAAAGCAGTCGCTCACCAGACCACAGAGCGATCTCACCGTTTGTGCCTATATCCACCGCAAGAGTCGCCCCGCCACTGGTAATATCGCTCGCCGTCATAACACCGACCGTATCAGCTCCGACAAAGCCAGCGACAACCGGCAAAACAAAGACCTGACCGCCCGGCGCCATCTTTATCCCAACATCATGCCCGTAAAGTGTCAGGGCCTGCGAAACCACAGGGATATATGGCGCCTCAGCGATATAGCGCGGATCAATGCCGAGCAGCAGGTGGTGCATCGCGGTATTGCCCACCACGGTCATCTCGTAGAGCTGACCAATACTCGCGCCCATCTCATCCAGCGCGCCGCTCACCAGCAAATTGATGGTTCCAATGACCTCACGTTGCAGCGTGCCAATGCCGTTCTCCGCGTCACGCCCATACTCTATCCGCGCGATCACATCAGCACCATGAACGCTCTGGGGATTCAAGCTTGAGCTTGTCGCCTCGATCGCGCCTGTCGCCAAATCAACAATATACGCAACGATGGTCGTCGTCCCCACGTCCACCGCAGCGCCCAGTGGCGGTTTCGCCTCCGATGCCTTCTCAACTTGGATCAGCAAGTCATCCATCATCGTCGTTACTACGCTGAAATCGCCATCGCGCAACACGGCCGGGAGCTTCTTCAGAACGCTGAGCATAGCCCGGCAACTGCCATTCTGGACACCCATCGCCTCCCAGATGCGCAACAGATCACTCCGCTGGTCAGTGACACTCGGCTTATCCAGAGCAAGTACCATCTGCTTTACGCGAGGATTCAGGGCAAAATGTCGTATCTGACTGGCGTTGAGATTCTTCCGCACCACAACATGACGCTCTTCCGCTGTCAGTACCTCTACATCACCGAAAACTCTCATCTGGCACGCTAACCGAACGCCTGCCAGCAATTCTTCCATACCGAGCACCGCACGTTCCTGCGGTGTTGCAGGACTCACGTCGCCACTCACGACAGTCACGCGGCATTTCCCGCATGTCCCCTTGCCGCCACAGGGCGTGCTGATGCTGACGCCTGCCGAGAACGCGACCTCTGACAAAACAACTCCGGCGGCAGCTAGTGCTGTCACGCCGGAGGGTAGAAAACGAACTTCTATTTGATTGTCATTCACTGCGCTTACCCCGGATTGCAGATTCTCAGACTGCGCCCGTCTCGCGCACCACTGGTGTCAATTAACTCAATAATACGTCAGCTGACTGGCTGCCTCGGAACCCTCGCGAGTATCGGCCCCTAACTCGATAACTCGCTCAAACGCCGCTTTCGCCTCATCGTCCATGCCCAGCATTGCGTAATGCTTCGCAAGATCCAGTACATAGCGTTGGCTGCTGGGATCAAGCTCTGTGGACTTTTCAATACATGCGATTGCTTCGTCGAACTCGCCCTGGTTCATGATAGCCAACCCCATGCCCCACCATACTTCAGGAGCTTCGGGATTTGCATCCAATAACTCCTGGTAATGCGCACGGGCCCCTTCATAGTCGCCACAAATGCGGCAAGCATGGGCCTGGTCCAGCACTGCCTGATCAACTTTGGGCATGAAGACCCTCCACTACGTCACTTCTGCATCACCCAAGAAATATTGAGAATATCACACTATTCTCATATCGCACTATAACTAAACAACCAGCGTGTTGTCAACGCTGCACACTCAGGTCACTGCCTATAGCAACATTAGCACCGCGCAGCCAGTCGGCAGCACTCATCTCGCGCCGTCCCTCCGGCTGAACACGTTGGACAACTAACAAACCAGAGCCGGTCTGCACATACGGGCCAACGCTGCTGTCCATTTCCACAATTGTACCAGATTTACCTTCCCCGTTTGTTAAATTCTCGGTCGCGGCGGCGGCTTTAATGATTAACCGCTTGCCATTCAACAGACAATAGGCACCTGGTTTCGGTGAAAGTGCGCGGATACGGTTCTGCAAAACCACTGCGCTCTCTGTGAAGTCCAGCACCTGATCTTCTTTCGTCAGCAGACGCGTAAACGTCGCGGCAGCCTCATCCTGCGGCTGCGGAGTAATCAGCCCGGCCTCCAGGTCACTCAACGCTTGACCGATGATATGCGTTCCAAGTTCGGTCAGACGTCGCCCAAGCGTATCAGTGTTATCATCCGGATTAATCGCAAGTTCCGCCTGCACCAAAACGTCTCCTGCATCTACTTTGCGGGCCATATACTGCAATGTAACCCCTGTTCTCTCAAGCCCCTCTAACAAAGCAAACTGCACTGGAGCAGCCCCTCGCAGTTTGGGTAGAAGCGAATAATGAACATTTACAGGTGCAATCCGCGGCATCGCAAGCAGGCGATTGCGTAAAATCTGCCCATACGCCACTACAACCAACGCATCAGGTTGAGCCGCCTCTATCGCTGCCAGCGCCTCTTCATCATTCACATTCTCCGGAGCAATCACATCAAGCCCCAGCTCAAGCGCCTGCTGCTTTACCGCCGAGGGCTGCGGCGTACCCTTCCGCCCACGCGGCCGATCTGGCTGTGTCACCACAAGGCTGATCTCGTGCCCGGCCTCGATAATCGGCTTCAGATAAGCAGCCGCCCAGATTGGGGTGCCCATGAAGATTACTCGCATACTTCCTGTTCCCTCTCCCGCATCCGCTCAATCATCCGAAGAAACGCTGCTTCAGCCTCTGCAACGGTCGTATCCTGAAAACGGTAACCGCGCTCAGCATCCGCATCCGGAATCATCCAGGCAAAGCTCTCCGGTTCTGCACGATCAATGAAAAGCTTCCCATCCAGA
>CAYSRY010000221.1:0-1231 GCA_964433395.1 uncultured Armatimonadia bacterium
GTGGAACGGGCCAGAGCGTGATGGTCGTTCATTTCTCACGCGGCAGGCACAATCGCATCCGCACATCAACTTTCTCTATGCACATTCAGGCAGGGACTGGGGGCAGATGGGTGTTACTATCCCTGAAGCTCAGCGGAATCCGAATGTGTATCTGGATCTCTGCACAGGGTCTTTGCCCTATGGAGGGCTAGAGCATATGGTAGCTGCGGCAGGAGCGGAGAAATGCCTGTTCAGCACGGACAACCCATTTGTGGATGTTCGGGGACAGTTCGGGAGGCTCATGGCTGCCCGCATTTCTGATGATCAGAAACGCCTGATTTTTGGCGGAAATGCCGAGCGCATTTTCGGGTTGCAGAATACGCATGATAAACACTGATACTGAAGTGCACGACCGCCTCTGCACAACAATACAGGCATCCCAGCCAGGGATGCCTGTATTGTCACAGAATGTTATAGGGCAGTGCTATAGAGCGTATTTGTCGGCGAAATCTTCATCGGCAATGCAGCGTTTTATGAGCCCGTAGTAGACTCGGTGTATGTCACCGCTCGCATATATTGGCGCAACATCCTCGCGCATTTTGGCCACGTCGATGTCGCTGTAGTACATGACTTCGCACTCCCAGATCACACCACACTCAGAGATGCCAGGAGTCTTGATCGTCTCAGATGGCAGGGCGGTGAGACTGCATTCGGCCATCTTGTCATAGTCGCGGCCTGATGTGGTACCGCAGAAATCAACTGCATCGCGCATGCTCCGATATGGCAGCGATACCGTGAAGTCACTGGTCGCCTCGATGCAGGCATATGTGTAACGTGAGGGTCGCACCATAACAGTGCATAGCTGGCGGCCCCAGACCATTCCGACGCTTCCCCAACCGATTGTCATAGGATTGACCTTGCCGGTTGTATCGAGTGAAGCCAGCAGTGCACCACCTGAGGCGAAAGCGTGGCATAGCTGAGGCACGAATTGCGCGTAGTCGGTTTGCACCTTGGACATTACTAAGTCCCCCTGATTGTTAAACTTGAAGTCCAGTTCCAGGACGCGGGTGCCGATGGAACAGGATTTGACGTGCTGCTACTTTGCCTCTACAATTTCGGTTTTACCGTCCGCCCGCACAATGCAGATGTTCTTTACAATGGTTTTTGTTGAGCGAATTCGGGTTTCGTCAAATGGATCCATTTCATATTCTGTTTCGCTCCGGTATGGGAATGCTGTAACAACAGGCGCGGG
>CAYSRY010000221.1:1331-6049 GCA_964433395.1 uncultured Armatimonadia bacterium
GCTTGTCAGGAAGGATTTGGCGCATCAGGCCGGAACTAAAGTATAGCACACAGTATGTGCGGAAAGGGAAAATCGGTATGCGCGCATTATTATCCACAATTGTCTTAGTTGTCGTCACTTCTCTCGCGACAGCAGCCGCTCCCGGGGTCGTCTTTCAGGCCACCTTTGATGACACTCCCATTGCGGCTCCAGGCCCCACACTTCAGACGATAATTGGTGAGATTTCATACGTCGATGCTCCAGATGGGAAAGCCGTCGTTCTCAAAGATGGAGCGTATCTATCATATCCGGCGGCCGGGACACTGAGCAAAACAGCCGGTACACTGACGATGTGGCTCCAACCACAATGGCAAGGTAATGACGGTAAGCGCCATGCGCTCTTCTCGGATTCTGCGCCCACGCACAATCCTGCGTATAACTCTTTCTATCTGTATAAGACTTCTGCGTCAACGCTGCAGTTCAGTGTTGCGGGCCGCCCAGAACAGAGTCTGAACACAAATGTGGCTGACTGGGTAGCGGGTGAATGGCATCACGTTTCTATATCATGGGATGCCTCAAGCGGCATTGCCATGTTCGTTGACGGTTTTTTTGCCGGAGCGAAAACATTCACTTATGAGCCGCAGCAATGGCCAGAGTTCAATATTGGCGCAGATTATGACGGGACCATTACGGCAGACGCTGCGTTTTCTGAGGTACAGATTTTTGACCGCACATTGCGGCCTGATCAAGTTGCGAGCATTGCGGCGCGAGAGCCCCTGGAAGCGGCAGATATTATAGCCATGGAGGCTCCTTCGAAAATTCGTGCAGGTGAAGAGTGTACACTCAAGCTCCAGGGCATTACCGCAACGCAGTTGACCAGAGCGCATTCATTGCAGGTAACGCTTGGTGGTGTCCCAATAGCGAGTGTTGACGTTCAGCCAGCGACCGAGGCGTGGCAGATTGGCGTCCCTGTTGATTTAGAGCCAGTGACGTTCACGGTGCCGCGCCATCTGCAGCTGAAATCCGGGGTGTATAACCTGACGGCTATCCTGGAAGGAACGATGACTTCTGCAAAGGACCCGCGTGCGACAGCGCCGGTAAGACTGTACAGCCCAGCTTTGGATTTGCCGAACGAGGAATTTGAACTACGCAATGAGAGTGAAGTCTATATGAATGGGCGCCCATGGATGTTGAAAGGCCCAGTCAGTGGCTTCCTGCATGAGGGCAAATTTTACACTGATGATGACGCTGGGCGTGACATGGCGGTGGAGCTTTTCAATTCGGGATCGATACGAGATGCATTGCGTTGTGAACTCGTTGAGGAGATGGAAGTTGTTGGTGGTAGTGCCACTGCGACCTACGTACTCAAAAATGCTCCCAAACTGGTAGGATCTGCACCTGTGCCACATATACTCGTTGTGACACTGGATGGTGACGTAGACAAGGCTGTAGGCGTTGAAGTGCTGGCTGTGGGAGAGCAGCAAGCCAAACTTCAGAACCATTTGCTGGTCTGGGCTGCATTGAATCCATCAGATGCCCGTGCAAAGGGAGCGCGCGACACCTTCATGTTCTGGCCGCAGACAGATGCATGTCAGGTGCGCTTCTCAATGCTTGGGCAATCCGAAAAAGAGGTTACACCACCAGTGCGTTCGGTTGCAGTCTATAGGCTCATTGATTACCCCTCCCAGAATGCCACCGTGCTGCCCGACCGGGGAAAACGCCGCAGTCTTGCGCTCTATCCGCAGCACACCAATCTCATCTACGAGGGTTTTGGCTCTGATGGGATCGAGCAGATGAGCAGACATGAATCATTGCGTCAGATGGCCGACTACATGCATTTTGTTGGCTTTGACAGGCTGATTGTGAACGCCGCCAATGACCACCAGCAGGCGTACTATGATGATGGTGCCCTGACGAACGCCTGGCGTTGGGATCTGTTCAAAGATCTCTTGCCCATCGCTGACATAAGCGAGATTGATGTCGTGCCAATGTTACCGCCACTTTCAAACTATGACCAGTTTTTTGCGTTCACTTCGCCGGACAGTTTTCTACTCGATACGAGCGGTGAACTTGTGAAGAGCCCTGCAGGTAACCGCATTCCTGACCCATTGCGGCCGGAGGTGCGCAAGCGAATGCTGGGCTTCCTTGGCGAGGTGCTCGATTGTGTAGATGAGTACGGATGTGTGCCAGCAATTGGCATCACAGCCGATGGGGCCTCCGGTACGTGCTTTACCAGCAGCGATGAAGTCATGGCAGACAGAGTTGGGTACTCGCCAGATGATCTGCGCAGTTTCCAGATAGAAACCGGCGTCGTAGTGGAACCCGGCTTCGACAAACCTGAAGAGGCCTATAATTGGCTGCGGAGCAATCCCCAGCTTTGGCAGAGCTGGCTTGATTTCCGGTCGGCTCACATGCACAGTTTCTGGACCGAGTGTCGAGATCGCATCGTCGCGAGCAATGGAAAACGATACCTGCTCGTGAACGCTGACCTGCCAGTCCCCGCTTCCAGTGCGGATTATTCGCAGCGGGAGTTGCTCGCACATCACGGCTATGATCCGCTTCCCTATAGTGGGGAGGAGGGACTGCGTATCTCGCCCGTTGTTGGGGAAAACGTTTCTGGTGAGATCACAGATCTATTCGCCACAGCCGCTGGCCGCGAGCTTCAGGTCAACGCGCACTCTCTTGGTGCCGGGCGCGAGATGTTGCTACCATTGCTTAATGCCGTGCGCTCTGATAACCCCAGTTGCATTGCATTCCGGACCAGTCTCGACGCAAAAGCTGGACACGAGAGCATGCTCAGGAGCTTTGCGCGAGCATTCCGCGCACTGCCTGCTGTACCGGGTGAAGACGCACTGGTGGAAGTATGGCCGGATCGTGACGGAGATGATATTTGGGTCCGTCAGTTTGATGACTGCATTGCTGTTATCAATTCGACCAAACGCGCACAGGAAGTGCGCATTACGTTCAACAGGACTTTGCGTGCGAATAGCTACGTTATAGATGTTGTGAGTGGGCAACGAGTGAAGATGATGCGGGGACGTGGCAACGTTCGTTTGCTTCTCGCCACTCGCCCATACGACCTTCGTACACTGAAAATCGTTGAGCCCATGCCACGGACCGGACGTGAGGCAATGTTGATCGACTGAGCTTTGTAACAGTTGAGATGAGGGAGAGCCATAATGAAGCGGAGCCCGAACCGGGCTCCGCTTCTGTATTTTTGGCAGTTGAGCATATCCAGGAATGTTGGCTTACTTACTCTTGATTGTTATCTCGACTACGTTGAGCACGTTACCTTCGGCATCGATAAGCGAGGCGCGAATGCTGTAGGTATCCGCCATGCCATACAGGCCGTCTTTCAACCTGACTGGCTCAGTTTCCCAAATGCCTTCCTCGCTTATTGTCACAACCTGTTCAGGCATCTCGTGTGTCAGGTCGAGGAGGATCTTTTTGTTGAATGTCATCTGAAGTCGCACTGTCCCGCCCGCTGGACCTGTGCCGCGGATTGTTACATCGCCATCCAGTGCAGTACCATCTGCCGGCTCCGTAATGGCCAGCGCAATGGCTGTGGCCGCGTCAATCACTGCATCGTCCAATGACTCAGCGAGTATCCAGTTCTGGTCGCTTTGCCTATAGTAAACAATGAGCTTCGTTGTAACGTTGTCGCCCGGCTCGACCGTGTAGGTTCCAATATAGGTGTTGCTCTGGCCCACTCTCTGCATCGGGAGGCGAGTCTTCCATGTGCCAATGTCCCATTTCATCTCATGACCGGGACGGGCCACCTTCGCAGTCACCTCAAGCACTTCACCAGCACTCAGCGATTGGTGTGCATTATGCGAGACCATCAAAATCTGGCTGGTGGCAGGTGCTTCTACCGTGAAGCTCCACTGCTTGCGGGCTACGTTTCCAACTCTGTCCGTGATACTGACATCTACTGAATGGGGACCATCCGAAATGTACTGTGGACGATACTGAAGATACGTGTCACGGATGGTGGCTTGTGAAGTGACATCCTCCTCATCAAACTGCACGATCACTGCAGCACGGTTTATGGCGGAGGCATCATCTTTGTAATCTACACGCACGACAGGGCTGCTTTCCTGTAATGTAGCATTTTCCATGGGGGCTAACGACACGAAATTCGGCGCGATGTGATCTTCTGTGGCGAGGCCAGTCGCTTCCCGCACGATCTTGACTGCAGAGTTCAGGGTGGTGTTGAGGACTATCAACACGCGATTCTGGGGTTGGAGATTTGACGCTGAAATGACTGTTGAGTTTTCGTCAAAGATCATTGCATTCTGGTCAATGAGAATACTTCTACCATCTGCCAATAGCAGATATTCTCCTGTTACGCCAACCAATTCGCCCCGGAAATGCTGCAGGGCACTGCTGTTGCTGGAAGAGACACTGAGAGAGGACGTGAGAATAATTTGCGTTGCCTGTCCGTCTTCGACAGTCACTTCAATTTCTGCCCCCGGGACTATGTCAGTCAATGCTGCGTCAGCATATTGATCGGCAGCGGTGAGAGACGAGACCGAGCACTGTGCTGCAAGTGGTATAATTCTGCTGGCGACAGATGCTTTTTCTTTCATCAAAAGAGATGTCGCTGTGCCGGTATACAGTTGAACCACTGTGCCCTGCAGCCTGAGCGGATCAGTCGATGAAATCTCCGGCTCTGTCGGACCTGTCCCAACGGCTTCGATGGTGAGGTAAGTGGTGTTATTGGCCGCATCAAATTGCAC
>CAYSRY010000222.1:0-1400 GCA_964433395.1 uncultured Armatimonadia bacterium
GTTTTTGCCCATCCGGGGGGGAGCGGTTTCTCAGTCGTGAAAATGTCAGGTGTGGCTGGCTTTATCGAGACACTGAAGCAGGTCCTTGCCGCAGCGAATGATGATCAGGCAGAGGGCGAGACTGAGATTTTGGTATAGAAAAGGAGAAGCGCAGTGACGAGACGATTACATGTGCTGACTGCATTTTTGTCTTCTGCTGTTCTTGTGGTGTGCTGCCTGAGCGTGGCACTGGCGCAGGATGATGCAGGGGCAGGACAGGCAACGACCGCGGCTGAGCCGATGGTCCTGACTTTGGAGGATGTTATCGGGCGTGTGTTCGATGCTAACTATGATCTTAAACTGGCGCAACTTGCCATTGAAGAAGCTGTGGCTGCACGTGGAGAAGCGAAGGCACCGGACCGCTGGCAGCTGGATTTTGATGCCACGTATGCGCGCAGGGGCCCCGTCACTGCAGTTAGTGACAATGACACGTATGATTACGGCATTAGTTTAGCCAAATCTTTGTATTCGTCGGGTCGTAACAAGGCGTTGCGCGATCTGGCAGAGCTGAACATTGACGTGAAAGGTCTGGAAGCCGATGCGGCGCGTCGCCAGGTGGCTCTGAGCGCGACGACATTATTCTACAGCATCTCCCGCGCAGAAGCGCTTGTTGGGGTCAGCACTGACACCGTAGCAAATGCGCGCAGTCACTGGAAACAGGCTGGCATCCTTTTCGAAGGTGGCAAAGTGCCTCGGTTTGACGTAATGAGTGCTGAAGTTGACGTGGCAAACGCGGAGCAGAACTTGATAGTTGTGCAGACTCAGGTAGAAGCACTGAAGGCGAGTTTGAAGCGGCTTCTGGCGATTGATGTGATGCAGCCAATCGAAATTGCCGCAACGCCGGATCCGAGTCCGCTGACGGTGGACCCCCAAAATGCAATCGCCATCGCTCAAGAGAGCCGGGAAGAGTTGCGTGTGGCAGCGGCAAACATTAACCAGGCGCTGACATCGAAGCGGATTGCTCGAGCCGCACGTGGGCTGAACGTGAATTTGGTTGGCAGTTACGATCAGATTCCAGCATCAACTATGAGCGCAGATCATTCTTGGAGCGTTGCGGTGGCAGTGAGCAAACCGCTCAATGATGGAGGCGCATCACGGTCGCAAGAAGCGCAGGCTGCGAAACAGGTTGAGCAAGCTCAGACGCAGTTTGCAAAATTGCAGGATGATATTGCCGACGAGGTCTGGCAGGCGTACATTGCAATGGAAGAAGCAAAATCGCGTCTGCTTTCGACTGCCAAGACCGTGGATCTTGCAGCAGAGGCGTTGCGCCTTTCTGAAATCAGATATGCAGAAGACGTTGCCATACAGGTCGAGGTAAGCGACGCACGAGTCGCGCTTGCAACAGCCCAGACGAACCACGT
>CAYSRY010000222.1:1410-6029 GCA_964433395.1 uncultured Armatimonadia bacterium
TAGCAGAGGCGGAACTGGTAAGTGCAGTCAATGTTCCGGTCGAACGCCTTGTGAGTCCTGAGCTCAGGAGTGAGTAGTGGTGAAACGATTCATTATAGTTGTGAGTATCGCGGTCCTTGTTGCTGTGGGGGCTTTTTTCATGGTAAAAGCCATCAGTGCCAAGAGACAAACTGGGGGAGAGGTTGAAAAAATCAGCCGTGCTGTTCGCGTCGAAGCAGTTGAGCGGCGGGATGTCGTGCGAACGTTTGTCGTCACTGGCTCAGTGGAAGCCGATGCGGAGAGTAACGTTACCTCTAAGGCGGCTGGGAAAATTTCCCGGGTACTCGTAACTGAAGGCGACTATGTACGCCGTGGTCAGGCCTTAGTAAAGCTGGAAAACGCCGATATTACAGCGCAGCTTCGTCAGGCAGAGGCTGGCGTTAAAGCTGCGGAAGCTCGGCTGAATCAGGCGACTGCAAACACCGGGCTGCAGAAAACAGAAACGAGTACGAGTATTACTGCAGCTAAAGCCGGTCTGGCATCTGCGAAGGCGCGTTTGCAGCAGGCTGAAGAATCTGCAACCATGGCCAAATCCCAGACAGATTCGAATGTTGAGCAAGCTAAGGAAGGCCTCCGCGCTGCGCAAGCACAGCTCGACATGGCCATTGAAGGTTCACGAACCCAGCAGATTGCGCAAGCCAACGAGGCTGTAGCCAGTGCGAAAGCTTCTCTGACCAATGCTCGCATTGAGTTGCAGAGGGCAGAGAGACTGCTGGCGCAGGGTGCCGTTTCTCAGCAGTCGTATGATACGGCCAAAATGCAGTACGACCTCGCGCAGGCGCAATACAACACTGCGACGCAGCAGGCAGATCTCGTTAAGACCGGTTCTCGCAGTCAGGAGATTGTGGTGGCTCGTGCCCAGGTTGAGCAGGCCCGCGCGGCAGTTTCGATAGCTGAGGCAAATCGTGCGCAGTACAAAATGAGTCAGCATGATGTTGAGAGTGCGCGCGAAGCAGTTCGTCAGGCCGAGGCAAGTCTTGAGTTAGCAAAAGCTTCAACAACACAGAACTATGTAAGTGAAGAAGAAGTTCAAGCAATGCGAGCTACCCTCAGACAGGCTCAGGCATCAGCTGCTTATCTGAGGACGCAATTGAGTTACACCACAATTCATGCTCCGATGAACGGTGTTATTACCAAGCGGTGGGTCGACCCTGGTGAGGCTGCCTCACTGGGTACTACCCTGGTTACAATCACGGATAACACCGCGCTCTTTGTGCGAGGCAATTTGCCGGAAATGGAAATGCGCAAGGTTGAGGTTGGCGCACAGGTATCCGTTGCTGTGGATGCACTGCCTGGCTTGGAGATTTCCGGTGACATTATCGAGATTATCCCCTCAGCCGATTTGACATCGCGAACGTTCGACATGAAGGTGCGCATTGAATCGCAGGGGCAAGTGAAGCAGGGCATGTTTGCCCGAGTCAGTGTTGAAACAGACCGCGTTGCGAACGGCCTGGTAATCCCGAAGGCTGCTGTCCTGACCCGCAGTGACGAGAAGCTTGTGTATGTAGCAGATAATGGGAAGGCTCGTGCTGTTGCTGTGAAGACAGGACTTACAGATGAGGATAGTGTTGTTGTGACTGAGGGCCTCGCCGAAGGCGAGCAGGTAATCGTAGCTGGCCAGTCGCTCCTCAGCGATGGCGACGCCGTGAAACCGGTTGATGGAGAAGATGAGGGGGCTGGTAAATGAATACCGCTGCCTTCTCAATTAAACGCCCAGTCACGATTATCATGATCGTGATCGGCGTGTTCATCATTGGTTTCATAGGTTACAGAATGATCGAGGTGGCTCTATACCCGGACATGGATCTGCCGGTTGTAGCAGTTGTGACCACCTATTCAGGCACTCCGCCCGAGGAAATAGAGCAATTCATTACCAAGCCGATCGAAGAACAATGTGCACTTGTTGAGAACTATGACAGCATCACATCGACATCCAGTGAAGGCATTTCAGTCGTGGCTGTCCACTTCAACTGGGGAGAGGATATGGACTGGGCAACCTTCAACACGAAGGAGAAGGTTGATCAGATTATTGAGTCGCTGCCCGATGCTGCTGGGCGTCCAACAGTCATGAAGTTGGACACAGACGCCTTGTCGCCAATCATTGCACTTCAGGTCGCTGGCATTGACGATATGCAGAAGCTGTATGACATATGTGATGACGATATAAAACCCGAGCTGGAGAAACTCGAAGGCGTCGCCGCAGCGTCGATCTATGGCGGTCTGCAGCGAGAGATTCAGGTTAATGTCGATTGGAAGCGTCTTTCAGCGTACAACTTAGATGTGAAAGATGTGGAAGACGCGCTTCGCGCCGAGAATCTGAATACCCCGGCTGGTTTCACGACTGAGGGGCCACAGGAATTCACTCTGCGAATAGTTGGCGAGTTCGGGACAGTCCCTGAAATCAATGATGTTGTCGTGACTACTTTCGCGGGACGTCCCGTACGTGTTCGCGACGTGGCGACGGTTATAGATACACATAAGGAGATTCGTAACCTGTCACGTTTCAATGGTAAACCAGCAGTGAGCATTGCAATTACCAAGGAGTCAGATGCGAATACAGTAGATGTATCAGATAATGTTCGTGCAGCAATCGAGCCCATTTTGAAGAAGGTTCCTCCCGGTCTCACACTTACGCCAGTTTCAGACCAGGCAGAGCAGGTTCGCAACTCATTGGAGAACCTCTATGAGGAAGCAATCCATGGTGGTCTGCTCGCAATTCTGATCATCTTCCTGTTTCTGGCAACAGGGCGTGGGACACTGGTTGTGGCCATCTCAATTCCCTTCTCTGTCTTTGCCACCGTGGCTTTCATGTATTTCAGCGGGATGACGCTGAACATGGTCACGATGGGAGGCATAGTCCTGGCTTTAGGGCGTATTGTGGATGACTCCATTATTGTACTGGAGAACATTTTCAGCCACCTTGAGGCAGGAGAGCCAGTTGTTGAGGCCTGTGTGGCGGGAACGCGTGAGATGAGCCTTGCAATCATGGCGGCAACTTTCACAAATATATGTGTCTTCCTGCCGATTCTTTTTGTAGGGGACCTTGTGGGTGCGATTTTCTCAGACATGTCGGTCGTCGTTATGGTTGGCCTGCTCTGCTCGCTTGTTGTCGCGATTACAGTCGTGCCAATGATGTCATCGAGACTTCTGACGCGACACAGTGTGAGAATGGAAGGAGAAGCGAGCCCGCGGCATAGCTGGCTCATGATTGGGTGTGATGTCTGGAAGTTAGGGGTTGACGGGCTGGAGCGTTTCTACAGACGCGTGGCTCATTGGGGGCTGCAGAATCGAGCTGCAGTTGTCGCGATGACACTTGTGGTGTTCATCATTGCGGTAATGTTCGGGAAGCTTGTCGGTTTTGACTTCTTCCCATCGATGGAAAGCGACGATTTTGAGCTGACTGTGGAAGCTCCGACGGATTCCTCAATAGACAATACCGATGCAATAGCGCGACGCGTTGAGAAAATCATCGCGGCGATTCCTGAAATAGAGACCTACTCAGTGACAATTGGCTCTGCCAGCGATTCTATCAGTCAACTTCGTGGTGGAGGCGTAAGTACGGCGACTTTCTATGTCTCTGTTATTGATGCTGACAAGCGCAAACGCTCTCTGCACGAAATTCAGGAGAGTATTCGCGGTGAGCTGGACATGATTCCCTCTGCAACCAATAAGTTTGTCATGAACAGGGGACCTGGCGGTTCAGACTACGAGTTGCTGATCAAAGGACCGGAACTTGATGTTCTTTCTGCACTTGGAGAGAAAATCAAGACCCGCCTGAGTACAGTGGAAGGTTTGTTCGATGTCGATACGGATTGGACCGCTGGTGCTCCTGAGTACCAGGTCATTGTGGACCGAGAGAAAGCAGGACGCGTCGGATTGACTGCGACGTCAATTGCAAAGGCGCTGAATACCCAGGTACAAGGGACAACTGAGCTGACCAAATATCGCGAGGGCGGCGAGGAGTACGATATCACCGTTCGCGCTCGTGAATCCGACCGCGATTGGATACGAAACGTTGAGGAAGTGATGATCGCAACGCAGAGCGGAGGAATGGTTCCGCTATCAAGTGTTGCAACTGTTGAAACGACGGTTGGGCCTACAAAAGTCACGCGTGATGAACGCAGCCGTTCGATCACAGTAGGAGCGCGTGTTGAGGGACGGCCGCTTTCCGAGATAGTGGCAGAGACCCGCGTCATAGTCGATGGAATGGGCCTGCCGGACGGATATACATATGAGTTCGCCGGGACTGAGGAAAACCGCCAGGATGCTTTTGGTGGTCTGGGCGTCGCCTTCCTGCTGGGCCTGCTGCTGATCTATATCATCGTTGGATCACAGTTTGAGTCGCTCTCACTTCCAATTCTTATCATGCTGGCGATCCCGCTTGAGCTCATTGGTGTGTTGCTCTCCCTGGCACTGACCGGTGAATACTTCAATGTTATGGTATTTTTGGGCATCCTGATGCTGACCGGAATGGTTGTGAGTAATTCGATTATGCTCGTAAAGATGATCACGCTGTTTAAGCAGAGAGGCCAGACAGGTTTGGAGGCAATCGTGTCGGCTGGCGCAAGTCGTCTGCGCCC
>CAYSRY010000223.1:0-5997 GCA_964433395.1 uncultured Armatimonadia bacterium
TGGCGCGAACAACGCAGCGCTGGCAGTTCAGGCTGGTGCCGCTGATTGTTGCCGAGGTACTGTCCCTGAGCGTGATGGGGGCTGCGGCACTCTTCGCACGGAGCGGCATTGGTTTTGCGCTCTGTTTTGCGGGGGCTGGGATCTGCTCGGGAGTAACGTACGTCAGCAGCCTTTTCTACAGCATCAACGGGCCTTCTGAATCCTGTGCGCGACGGGCTGGTTACCACGAGGCCGTGCTGGGAGCCGGCTCCACGGTTGGCGGCTTGTTGATGGGGGAGATAGCCATGCACCTGGGGTTACGCTCGCCATACATGACAGTAGCCTGCGTTTTCGCCGTGGTGCTCATAGTCCAGGGCATTGTATGGGCGCGTCGCGGCCGGACCGTTGGGATTGCGGTCGCAGCCACCCATTAGAACTCACAGATACTATCTGTTGGAGGTATTCTCGCGTGCGCGGAGTTATTCTTGCTGCTGGTCAGGGCACACGAATGCGCCCACTTACCAAACATCGCCCCAAACCACTTGTGCCAGTGCTGGGGACGCCTATGGTCGCACACATCATCAAAGGTTTTGCAGCCGCAGGTGTCAGTGAAATCTGTCTGGTTATTGGTTATTGCGGCGACATGATTGAGGCTGCGATTGGAGATGGCAGCGCCTACGGGGCTGACGTCGTGTATCGTTATCAGGACACAACCGGTGGTACGGGCGATGCATTGTTGTACGCAAGAGACTTCATCGGTGATGAGGATTTCTTTTTGTCTTGGGGCGACATCATGGTGCCGCCGGAGAACTATCGAGGTGTAGTTGAGCGCTACCGGAACGGAGACTGTGACGGCGTCCTGACTGCCAACTGGGTTGACGATCCGTATGAAGGTGCCGCGGTCTACGCCGAGAATGGCTACTTGTCGCGCATTGAAGAAAAACCACCAAAAGGCACCGCCACCACAAATTACAATAACGCCGGTATTTTCATTCTGCCAGGTGAAATCATTCCGCTGGTCGCCTCCTCTCCAGTTTCCGCGCGTGGCGAACTGGAGGTCCCCACCGCCATTCTGACGTTCGTCGAGAATGGAGGCAGGTTGGCCGTTGAACCAATCACGGGTTATTGGAATGATGTTGCCAGGCCGGGGAATGTGCTGAAACTGCAGCGAATGATGTTGGAACACCTGCGCGACGATGGCGTGATCATCGCTGACAGCGCACGGGTCTCACCTGAGGCTCGCATACAGGGACCAGTATGGATTGGCTGCAACGCTGAGATCGGCGCTGCGCAGATTGGCCCGAATGCGGTGATAGGTGAGGATTGTACGGTTGGTGACAGGAGTATGCTCAGTGATTGCACACTCTTCAGGGGCGCACAATGTGGCAACTGCACCACGGTGGAGAACGCGATTCTCACCGACGATGTTGTGCTCGCCGATGCCTATGAGATCATTGGTGCAGATGGCGTGCCAGCTTGTCTGTTCAGGACGCGATGAATGTTTTCATGCAGCTTCATGCAGGCGGGATGATGTCTGCTCATCAGCGTCTTTGCGCATGATGAAGGTATATTGGCGATCCGCACGCCCGGCAGCCACACATGCGGCGATGGCACATAGTCCAATTATCAGAAAGATAGCGGTAACTGCTACAATCAGAATCGTCATGTTGTGATGTCCTTTCGGATTGGTGTGCCAATCATTGGTACGCCACCGTTGTGTCAATTCTCTATATCGGCATTGCGTATCAAGACTTTAGGGCAATTTTCCCGCCATGATGGAGGGAGTAAAAATGCAGGGCAGTCCTGGTATTGACGCAATCCGTCCGTTGGGTCTCTCCGATATTGTTGATGCGGCAATCCGCATGTACCGGCATAATTTCGGTCCGTTTCTGGGGATAGTCGCCATTGCATATGTGCCAGTCTTTCTGGAGCAGATGCTTTTGGTGCCAGTGATGATGGCTGCAGAATCATCAACCGGCTCGGGATCGGCCGAACTCACGGCCATGCTCCCCGTTCTCGCTATTTTTGGGGTTATATTGCTCACTTCAATGGTATCGGCCCCGCTTTCGCAGGCTACGTTGATATGGGCCATATCTGAACGGTATCTTGGGCGTACGTGCGGGGTGAAAGACGCCTACAGAGCGGTGTTTGCAAAGTTTGGCTCAGTCGTCACCGTTATGCTTGGTATGGGTATCGCAGCATGTATTGGGCTGTTGTTGTGCATCATCCCAGGTGTCGTCATCGGCATATTGTTCTCCTTCTCGATGGCAGAGGTGATGATAAATGGAAAGGATGCACGCGCTGCAATGGAGCGGAGCTGGAACCTTGTTCTGCTTGACTTCTGGAAAGTTTTTGTCACGCTGTTGGTACTCGGGATCCTCGTCTATATTCTTTCCTCCGTGCTCTCGGTTCCGCTCGGACTTCTGGCGGTCATTCCGATGATGGTTTCGGACGGGGCATCCGCACTGTATGCGCAGAGTGTGACGAACGGCCTGCAGGTGCTTGTCGGCGTTGTTGTTATGCCTGTCCAGATTATCGGTACGATATTGCTCTACTATGATATGCGCGTCAGGCATGAAGGTTTTGATCTGCAGCTTCTGGCTCAGAGCATCGAGGCTCGTGGTGGCGCAGGGACGCACGTCGCCGCGCAGGCTCCATCCCTTTTAACTGATGCTGCATCGTCTGACTATGCAAAACCTGCCGTGCCGCCGATTATTGCCAGTCCATCGTCTCCCGGCCCCGTGGAAGCGGGGGCACCATCCGTGCGGCCGATGGATGCAGAATTGCCGCCGCGAATTGAGGACGACGACCCGGAGTGAATCGTCTGGCGAGACCATAAAATTGGAGTCGCAAAGCAAATGGAACAATCTTGTATCTCAGCTGTTTTATACACAGATGGAGCGTCGAAAGGCAATCCGGGACCGGCGGGGGCCGGTTTCGTGTTGTATGATCTGGATGGCAAACTTATTGGCGAAGGCAGTATCCCTTTGGGAGTTGCTACGAACAATGCAGCGGAATATCGTGCACTCATAGCCGGGCTGCATGAAGCAAGTTCGCATGGTATACAGCATCTCACGGTGCGCATGGATAGCGAATTGATTACCCGCCAATTGAGTGGACGCTATCGCGTGAAGTCTGAAGTAATACGGCCTCTTTTTCAATGGGTGCAGAAACTCATTCAGCGGTTTGAAAGCGTTGAGGTGAAACACGTACCTCGCGCTCAGAATGCGGAAGCCGATGCACGAGCGAGTGCGGCGGCGCAACGCGTGAAGAACGGGGCCGATGAGTGATCTGGTGACGGGGTGGAATCTGCGAGTTGGCGTGTGCCAGGGCGGGCAGTTGCGGTGAATAGTCATCCCTGACTGTGACGTGCGGGAACTTTGACGGCATGCTACCTTGTTAGGACAGGTATAGGGGCCCTGCAGACCCTTGCGCATGTACGTGGAAAGCACCTGAATCCAGTCCAGACCCATGGTCAGGAGCGAGCGAAACGTATAATGCAGACGAGGTCTGGTGGAGTGGAAGCAGGGCGGAAGTGCGATGCCCATGTGTATTGGCACCTGGGCGTTGTAGATTTGACAGTTCTATATTTCTGTACTAATATTACGTTACTGGTGTGGTAGAGCATGTTACAGATTTGTCTGACGCGTTACCAGGCCTGTCGGCCACATGTGACAGGTCTTTTCAGTGCTCTGCAATAGCGCATATATGCTCCTTGTGTGCACTGGCGACCGTGGCCAGTGTTTATTTGGGAGTCATGAACGAAATAACGGAGAGCAATGGAGGCAGAAGCAGCAAATGAGCCGTCGCAAATGGACGAAGGAAAAAATCATTGACACAGTAAAAGAGTTGCACGCGGCAGGTCATTCCCTGAGTACCAGGCGAATGGCAGAACTTGGCTACAGTGGTATGGTTACCACCGCATACAAAGAGGAATTTTTCGGAAGTTGGCGCGATGCCATCCGGGCAGCCGGCCTTGACCCCAAGGAAGTCTGCAAGCGGAAGCGCAAATGGACCAAAGAGCGAATCGTACAAGAGATCAGGCGACTTCACCGCCAAGGTGAGGATCTGTCACACAGTGCGGCGAAGCGGAATCATCAGTACCTCGTGGTCGTTGCCGTGGACGAGCGCATGTTTGGCACCTGGCGTGAAGCCATTGAGGCCGCCACTTTGGACTATGAGGAGATCAGCAAGCACCGGTTCTGGAGCAACAGCCGCATCATCGACGCCATTCGGGGGCTGCACGATTCTGGTGAGGATCTCAGCCATGAGGCGGCGAAGAATAACTATGGTGCGCTCGTGTCCGCTGCCAGCAGTAAACGCTATTTTGGCAGTTGGAAAGCCGCCATCGAGGCAGCTGGGATTGACTATGCTGATATTCGCAAGATCAATCGCTGGACTGAAGAGAAAATCATCGACACGATCCGCTCGTTGCATGCTGAAGGCAAATCTGTCAACAACAGCAATATGCGACGGATGGGCTATCGTGGTATGATGGAGGCAGCGAGTCGCGAGAGCAATTTTGGCAGCTGGGCGAATGCTGTCAAAGCTGCAGGGCTGGATTACGATACGATTCGCAAATCGTAGAATTGCCGTTTGCAGCAGGGGAAATCACTTGGATGTAGAAGCAATATAAACAATGACACAAGCGCGTATAGGGCCGCGATGGGGCAGAGGGAACTCGCACTCAGGGCGGCCCTGTGTTCCATTGTGCCTGTTCGCGTCTTACAGCTCTGATGCGGGCATGCAGACTGTAATGTCAGGGGCGCATTTCCCTATGGTGCAGATGTACATGGCCAAAGTGTGGCTGGATGCTCAGCAAAGAACCTATGTCATACTTGCGGATGCTGAGCAGGACTGGTTTTTGCCGATTCTCATCGGAGCATTTGAGGCCCATGCGATCGCCATCGAAGCACATTCACCACATATGCGGCCACTGACCCACGAACTGCTTGGGGCAACCATCGAGGCATTGGGGTATTCGCTTATCCGCATTGATGTTACGCGCTTGACTGATGGTATCTTCTACGCACTTTTGCACGTTGAGGGACCTGATGGCCGACGCGCCATTGATGCACGCCCCAGTGACGGAATTGCACTTGCAATCTGCACTGGTGCGCCGATTTTTGTGGCCGAGCAAGTCCTGAACGCCGCAGGCATCAAGCGGAGCGAGGCTGAAGAGCAGGAAATGGCTCAGTTTCGCGAATTGCTCGACGGCGTTTTCCCAGACGACACGGACCAGGGGGGCAATTGACCCCCCGATCCCCGTAAATACAGGAGGCTCTACTAAGTGAGACAGGCCAAAGTCGTGTGGTATCTGATAGCCGCGGTACTTGGGCTCGTCATGATCCAGAAAGTCTTTGTGTTCTACACTGACTATTTGTGGTATGACGCGCTCGGGCAGGCTGCCGTGTTCTCTACTATCCTGACGTCTCGGATTGTCCTGTTCCTGCTGTTTTCAATCCCGTTCTTCATCTGGCTGTTCGTCAACGCGCGACACGCCCGCAAACCATTGCCAAATGATATTACGCTCATCGGCAAGCGGCTGCTACCAGAAGAAGAACGTGAGCAGATCGAAGAATACGCTGACAAAGCGATCCTGATTTTCTGTATCATAGGCGCAGTTATGGTCGGGCTCGTCGGAGCCGGACATTGGCGGGAATGGCTGCAGTTTACTCATGCGGTTCCATTCGCAGCAGATGGCTCTTCTCAGAACGATCCTATCTTCGGCATTGATGCGGGCTTCTACGTCTTCAAACTCGCATTCCTGCAGTACATGTGGCGTTCAATTTTCTATACCCTCGTTATCACGCTCGTGGTAAGCACACTGTTGCACTTCTACCAGGAGGCTATCCGTGTCGTTGGCAACATTGTGCAGGCTATCGACAGGGCACGAGCGCACGTATTGTCGCTGCTAGCTCTCACACTATTTGCAAAGATTTACTTGTATAGACTGATGCAATTCGGGCTTCTTCATTCCACGCATGGCAAAGATTTTTTCGGCGCATCGTATGCTGA
>CAYSRY010000224.1:0-1284 GCA_964433395.1 uncultured Armatimonadia bacterium
GAGCGCCACCTTGCCAAGGTGAAGGTCGCGAGTTCGAACCTCGTCTCCCGCTCCAGCGTCATCTTCTCAAGCACTGAATACTGATACGGCTTCGGCTGCGGGAGTAGCTCAGCTGGTAGAGCGCCACCTTGCCAAGGTGAAGGTCGCGAGTTCGAACCTCGTCTCCCGCTCCATACGGTTTCAGGCGGCATAGCCAAGCGGTAAGGCAGCGGTCTGCAAAACCGCTATTCACCGGTTCGATTCCGGTTGCCGCCTCCAGAATGATAAGGGCTGCAGCACTATGCTGCAGCCCTTTTTGGTATGTGCGTGCAGATTGCCGGCGGGTTTGGTCGCGGTAGTCCCGTTGCTTTGCACAGGCACGCAGGTTATGATATACTCGGCCGGAAGCGAAGAATACGTTCAGCGAGTTTCGCGCATGTTTAGTCACCGCTGACTGGCATTCTGCCAGTGGTGGGGCAAAGAAGCTTATACAGGAGGATGACGCAAATGGCATTGAAAGGCAACGCACTCATTGGCCAGTCCGGTGGTCCGACGATCGTTATCAACGGGTCGGTTATCGGCGCTGTTGAGGCAGCGGAGAAGTACGCCGAGATCGAGCATTTCTATGGCGCATCGCACGGCATCAGCGGTATTCTGAATGAAGAGATGTTTGATCTTTTCCGTGAAGATGACGATGTGCTGCGCGCCATGCGCTATACGCCGTCAGCCGCGCTGGGAAGCTGCCGCCTGAAACCGAAAGCACCAGATCTGGAGCGCGCAATGGAAGTTTTCAAAGCGCATGACATCCGGTATTTCTTCTATAATGGCGGAAATGATTCTCAGCTGACGTGCCATCTGATCTCAGAGCTTGCGAAGAACAGCGACTGGGAGATGCAGGTCATCGGTATCCCGAAAACAATCGACAATGATCTTGTGCTCACAGATAACTGCCCCGGGTTCGGGAGCGCCGCCCGTTACGCCGCATGGTGCGTACAGACCGTGGCGCGTGACGCCATGGCATTCGGGACCGCCGAGGTTGTCGAGGTCATGGGCCGGCACGCCGGCTGGATGACAGGTGCAACGCAGTGTGGACGCAAAGAAGAGTGGATGGCGCCGCATCTGGTATATCTGCCTGAGGTCGAGGTTGATTTTGACAAATTCCTGAACGACGCTCAGAACGCCTATGACGCATATGGCTATCTGGTTGTCGCGGTCTCCGAGGGGCTCGCATTTGAGCAGGAAGAAGACGCGAGCAGCGCACAGAAACTTGACGAATTCGGGCATGCACGTCTCGGTGGCGTTGCA
>CAYSRY010000224.1:1294-5884 GCA_964433395.1 uncultured Armatimonadia bacterium
GTACGAAACCGTGAATGATCGCGTGTTCCGTCGGAATCCAAGGACCGGGCTTGTTCCTTCCCCCGGAGATCAGCCACACAAGCTTTTCGCGGGAATAGAATTCGAAAAACCACGAAGAAGCGAAGTTCATCTCGATGTAACAGACTTCACTGTCTCCATTGGCCACCGCCCAAAGTGCTTTCTGGGGAACACTATCAAGTTTCGTCTTCTTCATGCCCTGTGGCGGCGATGCAACAAGTTCATAGACCTTTCTGACCTGATCGAAGAGCAGATCGGTGTCCGGTGCCGCAATGATAGGCTGGGCAACCTGCAGCGAGCCTTCAGCCCCTGCATGTCCAAGGTAGATGCGGATGAGGCATTTGCTGTCGGTCAAGATGCCGTCAACCGTGCTGCCAACGGTGAGACGGATGTGATGGTTACCATCGAGCGCACGAACAACTCGCCGTTTGAGTTCACCACGGGCACGACTTCACTGATGAGCGTCGCAGATCAGACCAGGCTCGTGCCGGAAGAGTGGATCAACGATGAGCGCAATGGCGTAACCGATGAGTTCATCACCTACGCCGAGCCGCTTATCTCCGGAACGGCCGTCCAGATGAGCGATGCGCTGCCGGTATATCCAGTTTTCCAGAAGCATTTCGTGGAGAAGAAGCTGCAGCCGTACACCCGCTAGAGCGCTATGCTGCCGTGCGGTGACAGATTGCGCACCGTGAGGGCGAAAGTGAAATGCCCCCTCCAGTTGGAGGGGGCATTTTGTTTGCAGGCGAGATGAGGTTAGAGCGTGACGATGGCAGGGGTGCCTCGTTCGCTGAGGAATGCCTGGACTTGATCGCGTGTCGGGAGGCTCGGCTGAGCGCCGAAGCTGGTTGCCGCGAGTGCCCCGCAGGCGTTTGCGAAGATGGCGGCGTCAACGGGCTCGTCGCCTTCGGCCAGCGCCACGGCAAATCCAGCGGCGAATGAGTCACCAGCTCCCGTCGTGTCGACAACTTCAACAGGGAAACCTGGAATGTGCCATGAGCCATGTGATGTTTGCAGTACGCACCCATTGGCGCCCAATTTGACGATGGCCAGTGCCAGACCCATTGCGCGCAGTGCCGAGGCGGCTTCCACAGCCTTCTCGAGATTGGTGACCGTGATGCCGGTTATCGCTTCGACTTCGGTTTCATTTGGTACAGTCGAAAATGCCGATGAGAAATTGCGAGGCAGGCGATCGCGGACCGGAGTGGGGTCAATCTGGACCGGGGTGTCAGTTTCGCTGCAGATATCTATAAGCTCTTCGATTGCATCCATGGCCATCGCGAACTGGACGAGTGCGACGTCGGCAGCCGCGATCGCATCCGATGCCGCACGGACCTGTGCTGGGGTGACCCGAAAATTTGCGCCGGGGACGGAGATTATGGAATTTTCACCCGAGGGCGCGAGGGAGATGAATGCCGCGCCGGTGGCCTCGGTTTCATCGGTGAGAATGTGCTCTGTGGCGATGTTTTCACGCTGAAAATTAGCCATCAGGACCGGGCCGAAGACATCATTGCCAACGCGTCCGATGAGCGTGACTTCGGCGCCAAGACGAGCGGCGGTAACTGCCTGATTAGCGGCCTTACCACCAGCCACAAGACGGAGGTCTGAGCCGAGGACGGTTTCCCCCGGACGTGGCATGCGTTCGGTGGCCATGACGAAATCCTGATTGATGTTTCCGAGCACAACTACCTTCGCGGGCATGGGAGCAACTCCTAATTCTCGCGCTTCAGGGAGTGCATAAGCAATTGATGGTATTCAGGTGATGCCGTGACCATGATTGGCGCATTGCCGGCATAGTCCCACTGGGTGATGTCGTAGATAGATTTGCCAGTGGTGTCGGTGGTCAGCGCTCCTGCCTCGCGAAGGATGCAGAGTGTTGCACCCGCATCCCACACGTGCCATGTGTGGTGGATCATGCCAACTGCAACACCAGCGGCGACGAGACACATTGAATATGCCGCCGACCCAGTGATGCGGTGACGAACCGGGGCGGTATAGTCCCATACGGGGAGTGTGGTCGCCGGAACCATCAGCAGATCATTGCGGCCCAGTTTGGTACCGCGGCTGACCTGCAGGCGGCGGTCATTGCAATATGCGCCCTGGTCACTGCCAGCCCAGAAAGTCTGGCGCAGGCACGGCATGTTGAATGCGCCGACACATGGGACACCTTCGCGGAAAAGCCCAACTGATACTCCCCACAAGGGAAGGCCGCAGGCAAAATTATTGGTTCCGTCAATGGGATCTATGAACCACTTGAACGGAGAGTCTGCAGGCCCCGCAGGTGGGGCCTCTTCACCGTAGACGTGATGATCTGGATAGCGGGTGTACAGGCGTTCGCGCACAAGTTGCTCAATGAGCTTGTCGGCTTCGGTGACAAGACTACCGTCGGCCTTGATGCTGGCCTCGACGGCACCATATTTCTCGAGGCCAATTGCGCCCATCTCCTCGACAAGCTCGCGTACGAAGCACATGCCATCCGCAACATCAAATGGGATTGCCATACAGAATACACCTCAATCTCAGACGGATCATATTTGCACATATCGGATAAATGCAGCGAGCCGGTGCGACGCCCCATTATACATCAGGACCGCGGCACCGGCTGCATGAATATTTACTTCACGAACAGCCGCGGTCAGGAGCCATTTTTGAGCAGCCCGTAGACGATCGAATCGACGATCGCTTCCCACGTGGCTTCGATGATATTCTCATGTACTCCGACAGTGCCCCAGCTTGTGGCGCCGTCAGTGGTTTCGACAAGGACACGGACAGGAGCCTCTGTGCCTTCATCCGCCCGCAGCACGCGGACCTTGTAGTCCGTGAGTGAGAGACTTTTCAGTTTGGGGAAAAGCTCGGTGAGCGCTTTGCGCAAAGCATTATCAAGCGCATTGACAGGGCCAGTGCCCTCACCGGCAGTGTGTACCTCACGATCGCCTACGTTGACTTTTACCGTGGCTTCACAGTAGGGCTGACTGTTCTCATCGGCTTTGTAAATTGTAATGCGGTAGCCATGGAGGTCAAACGGTGGCTTCAGCCCTTCCTTGAGACGGCGCGCCATGAGTTCGAATGAAGCCTCGGCGGCCTCAAATTCGTACCCGCCCTTTTCCATCGTCTTGACCTTCGCAAGCAGACTGCTGACGACGGGATCCTTACGGTCAATATCGGCCCATATCTGCCGGAGTTTATGGACTATTGTCGAACTGCCGGAATAGTCTGAAACAAGAATGCGGCGCTTGTTGCCGACGACCTCAGGCGGCACATGCTCGAATGATGTCGCATTTTTGAGGACCGCATTGACATGCATTCCGCCTTTGTGTGCGAAAGCTGAGGCGCCGACATATGGTTGGCGATCGTCTGGCGGGAGGTTGGCGATCTCATTTGTGTAATGGGCGAGATCGGTGAGACCTTGAATGTTGCCATCCGGGAGGCATTGGCGGCCCATTTTGAGCTCGAGATTGGGGATGACGACGCACATGTTTGCGTTGCCGGCGCGTTCACCGTAGCCATTGACAGTGCCCTGGACCTGTGTGCATCCGCCCTGCACTGCGGCCAGCGTATTTGCGACTGCGAGACCACTGTCGTTGTGGCAGTGGATGCCGAGCGGTACCTCGACCGTGTTTTTAGCAGTTTCGACAATTGTACGGATTTCATCTGGCAGTGAGCCACCGTTGGTGTCGCAGAGGACAAGTGCGTCCGCGCCGCCGCGAGCAGCTGCGCGGAGGGTCTCAAGTGCGTATTCCGGATTGGCTTTGTAGCCGTCGAAGAAGTGTTCGGCATCAAAGAAGACCTCTTCAGCGTGTTGCTTGAGGTAGGCGATGGATTGCTCAATCATGAGCAGATTTTCTTCCAGCGTGACGCGCAGAACATCCGTCGCGTGGAAATCCCAACTTTTGCCGAAGATGGTAATGACCGGCGCCTGACTGGCGACGAGGTCCTGAAGCTGCGAGTCCTCTTCGGGAGCGACGCCGCCGCGGCGTGTGCTTCCAAATGCGGCGATTTTGGCATTTTTCCATTCCATGGCAGCAGCGCGCTGGAAAAATTCACGGTCGCGCGGATTGGTCTCGTTGGGCCACCCACCTTCGATGTAAGCCACGCCGATGTGGTCAAGTCGCTGCGCAACGCGCAGTTTATCTCCGACACTGAATGCGACCCCTTCAGCCTGACAACCGTCTCGCAATGTTGTGTCATATACCGTGATAGAACTCATGTTGGTTTCTCCTTGGTGTGCGCAAACAGGCGGGTCGGGACCCCGGGAAATACAAAAACCCCGTCTCTATTCAGAGACGGGGTTACCGTGGTACCACTCTGCTTGCTCCCCTGATGGGGAACCACTCAACCGGTGCGGGTCAACATGCGACAACACATGCAACCGATACCGTCTCCCCTGTAACGGTGGGAGTTCCGTCGAACTCTACTTGAGGACAGGCCTCTTTCGGTCCGCAGCTCGAGGGTGATATTCAGCGATGTCCTGCGCGCCCACTCTCAGCATCATCAGGGCTCTCTCTTCAGATCGAAACGACCTGTTTTGCGCGGTGTCTGCGCCTACTCGTCCCTTTCATTACCTTTTGCGCT
>CAYSRY010000225.1:0-5829 GCA_964433395.1 uncultured Armatimonadia bacterium
TGCTGAGACCGAGTGTACGCGGATGAAATTGTCCTTCATCACGGACGCCATCGTGCTCTCGCCGTCCTGCGGCACAAGTTCAATAAGCCCGAAAGTCAGGCCGAGCTCCTGCATTTTTTCCGCGGCATATTTCACAAGCTCCCGGCTGCCAAGGACCGACGTTCCCATGAAGACTATGTTCTTCGTGCCGGTATCTTTCGCGGCCTTGAGCGAGTAGTCAACTGCATCCTTCGTCAGACAGTAGTTCGGAACGGGGCGCGCAACGACGTGCAGGCCGCTCTCCTTTATCTCCGAGAGTGCCTGAGGGTCATAGCCAACGCCCATATCCAGGAAGATCGTCGGATCACTCTCCACGGTCCCCACGGGATACGTATACGTCGCGACCTGACCATCCTTGCGCATATACTGTGCGACTTTCTCACCAAGTGCGATCGAGGGCAGTTTCGCGTGCAGTGCCTCAACAAGCGGAGCATTGCCCTTCACTGGAACCATGAAATTCACACTCGGATCGTCCTGCATGTACTCAAACCATACCCGACGCCCGGTCAGCATGTCGCCAAGGGCCGTTTCGCCAAGGGCCACATGTGTTGCCCCTGCACTCTTGAGCTGCTCCAGCTGTTTGACGGTGCTGATGCCTGTCAGCGCGGCGAGCCGCTGTGCCTCTCTGTAATCCACGCATAGCGATACGGTGGGGTTGCTGCTTTCCACCAGAACGCGCTTGTAGCCGACAAATAGTGCTGCAATGGTGCCGAGGGTAAGAAGAAGAATGATAAAATTCCGTTGGGGTTTGTTCATTGGGTCACTCCGCTGATGCTGTGTGAAATTTCCATGTCGATGCTATGTCGCTGCACTCACGGGCGCAGCATCGCTGCTATATCTGATTCGCTGATGATACCGCGCACGCCTTCGGCATCTGTGACAAGCAGAAAATCTCTGCTTGTCACGGCCATTTTACGCACCGCGTCGATTGCCTCGTCGCCTGCGGCAATGGTCCCACCCTCAATATCAAGGGGGGACATGATTTGCCCCACGGTCACGTAGGGCAGATTACCGGCGTCTACGCGCTGGATTTCCTTGAGCGTCAGATTCCCCACCACACGTCCATCATGCGCAACTGGCAGGGCCGTGAGCCGATAGGGCATGAAGTATGTATCAAGCGCATGTTGTACTGGCCACTGTACATCCAAATAGACCGGTGCTGTACGGGTGAAATGCGCTACTTTCCAGCCCTGCAGGGTCGCTTCCAGGCGAACATTCTGATACGAACCGGTAGCGATCATCGCAAGCAGCGCGCCGAGGGCAAGAAAATACAGCCCCATTGCGTCACCGCCTATCAGCGATGAGAGGCCCATGAATGCCAGAAGAAACCCGAGACCTTGCCCAAGCCACGTCGCCACTCGCGTGCTTTTTACGATGTCTCCGGTCAGATACCACAGGCACGAACGCAGGACCCGTCCGCCATCAAGCGGAAAAGCCGGAAGAATATTGAAAACCGCAAGCGCCAGGTTGAACCCCGCATTGAAACGGAATATCCCTGCCCATATCGCTGACACTGGCGTCTGCGCCAGCAGCCACCAGATTGCGTATGACACTCCTGCTATCGCAACGCTCGAAAGCGGACCGACTATCGCGATCCAAAGCTCGGAAAGCGCCGTTTTCGGCTCGCCTTCGCTCTGCGCTACGCCCCCGAACACAAACAGCGTGATTCGCGACACCTTCACATTGTCATGCCGGGCCATCAGCGAATGCGCGATCTCGTGCGCAAGGACAGAGGCAAAAAACAGGAAAGTCCCAATCGTACCTGCAGTCCAGTGCTGCCACGTGGGCGCGCCCGGAAAACTCTCCGGGAAGTGGTTACCGCCAAGCCAATAGAGTATCAGCCCGAACATCAACAACCACGAGTGGTTGATCTCAATATCTATGCCGGCCAGTTTGAAAACATGCCAGCCTCTCAAAAGGTGCTCCTCATGTGCATTTTTCCCGCCTCATCAATTAGCTTTCCACGCAGGCAGCCATACCGCCTGCTGATCTTGTTCACAACTGCAGCACTATGCTATACTCTTTCACTATGAATAGCCCGACACGCGGATGGCTCGCAACCATCCATATTGTAACAGGGATGTCGCTCATTGTGGCCCTCTTCGCGCTGGCCGGATGTGGCCACCGCTACCCGCAGGGCAGCATTGATGACCTTTTCATAGTTGATCAACGGTACAATATTGACAAAGAAAAAGGCGTTGTACGAGTATACGCCCGCGTCGAGAATATCGGCGAGGGAATTGTCCGCAAGGTGCGAATGGAAGCTGTACTGCGAAATGCAGATGGAGGCCAGCGCGGCACTAACAACGTTGTTCTCGAAAACATCAAGCCCGGCGAAAAACGCGATTTCTCGCTTGTGGTAACAAGCCACAGCCAGGGCCATACAGTTGAGATTGTTCCCAAAGAGGTTGAGGACTGACACATTGCATGTGTCAGTCTTTTAGTATACGCTATCTTCATCTTACTTACATAGAGGGATATTTGCACAGGGCGGGAACTTGTTAAATCTGTGAGGTATCTGCGATTGTAAGGTCGGTCTTTCGCCTTACAAAAAACGCCTCGCCCGAGCAGCTCAGACAATACGGCACGGGATTTGTGAACGTGCTGTCGAGGAACACTATGAATCAAAGACACGTTGCCGCTGTTATTGGAGCTTCTGGAATCGGCAAACATCATTGCAAGTGGCTCGCTAAAATGGGTTTCGAAGTAGCCGCTATTGTCGGCACCACTCCTGACTCCCTCCAGGCTACAACTGCGATGCTCAGAAAAGATTTCGGCATCTCCCCAGTTGGCTACCTCGACGTCGTCGAGATGATGACGCACGCATCGCCCAGTGTCGTTCATGTTTGCAGTCCCCCTGAATATCATTACGACCATTTTATGGCAGCCGCCGCGCGTGGCTGTCATATTTTATGTGAAAAGCCTCTCACATGGGATAGCAGCCTCAGCATTGAGCAGCTTATCCTGCAAGCCAAAGAAATGGCTGAATTCGGCGGCCCCTATGTGCACGCCATCAATACGCAGTACACCGCCGCTGCCCAGGCATACCGCGATTTCTGCGAACATTCCGGCATCCTCCTTAGTGCCCCCGAAAAGTTTTTCATGCAAATGGACTCACGTAACGCAAATAAGACCCATGACCGAATATGGGTTGATCTCGCCACTCACCCCCTCAGCATTCTCATAGCTCTTTGTGGTGAAGGCGAAATTCTCCCTGATAGTGACAATACCGTAATCAGCTGCAACGAAGTTGTCTCCCGATTCACCTACAAGGCACACAATGGCAGTACATGTGAGGCCGAAATTGTCGTCAGGGCGGGATGCCCCGGCGAACTCATACGCAGGTTCGGAATCAACGATTTTATTGTCGACTATTCCGGGCGTAACGACGATGAGGGCGTGTTCCGCACATACCTTTCAAATGGTGAATACGAACTCGCCAGTGACGACTTCATGTACACATCTATCCGTCATTTCATCGACGCAGTGCGAGGTGAGGTCCAGAGACCGCTCTCTACAGTATCTGACGGTTTTCAGAATCTGACGATGCAGTACGAGTTGCTCAAACGGGCGTGCAAAAAGTAGGGCCTTCCGCAGTATGGGGTGGGACCGCAATTCGGAGGTATTGGAAATGGCCGACGTATCGTACAATCCCAGAGAAGTTGCTGTGCAGCAGCTTGTCAATGCGGCTGCGCGTATTGGCGTGGGGGGACGCGGTAGTCAACAAGCTCAGACATCCAAAACGAATCATGCAGGTCAGCATTCCCACGAAAATGGATGACGGGAGTGTGGAAGTATTCACGGGGTACCGCTCCCAGCACAACATGGACCGAGGGCCGTGCAAAGGGGGAATCCGCTACCATCCGCAGGTAAGCCTTGACGAGGTAATCGCCCTCTCAATGTGGATGACGTGGAAATGCGCTGTCGTCAACATCCCCTATGGCGGGGCAAAAGGCGGAGTCATATGCAATCCGAAGGAAATGTCGCTTGGCGAACTCGAGCGTATGACCCGACGCTTCACCACCGAACTTATTGATTTTATTGGCCCGGAGAGAGACATTCCCGCACCTGATGTATACACGAACCCGCAGGTGATGGCTTGGATTGTCGACACCTACAGCATGAACAAAGGCCATCTCATCCCTGCGGTTGTCACTGGCAAACCCATTGAGCTTGGCGGCTCACTGGGGCGTGGCAGTGCAACAGGCCGCGGCTGCGCTATCGTTGTCCGCGAGGCACTCAATACGCTTGGAATGCCGGTTGAGGGAGCTACGGTCGCTATTCAAGGGTATGGCAATGCGGGGCAGAATACTGCAATGGTTCTGCAGGAGATGGGGGTTACAATGATCGCCGCCTCTGATTCTCAAGGCGGCATTTTCAATCCCAATGGCCTCGACTGGCAGGCCGTGGTCGACCACAAAGAGCAGACGGGCTCTGTCGTCGGATTCCCCGGCGCGGATGCGGTCACAAACGAAGAGCTGCTCGCGCTTGAATGTGATGTGCTTGTGCCCTCTGCGCTCGAAAACACCATTACCTGCGAAAATGCTGGCGCTGTCAAAGCCAGAATCGTCGCCGAGGCTGCAAATGGCCCGACAACTCCTGACGCGCAGGCAATCCTCGATGAAAACGATGTCTTCGTTGTTCCGGATATTCTTGCCAATGCCGGTGGTGTCACGGTATCGTACTTCGAGTGGGTGCAGGGCGGACAGATGTATTTCTGGACAGAAGATGAGGTCAATAGTCGCCTCGAAACCATTATGGTAAATTCCTACAACCGCGTTCTTCATGAGGCGCGCAAAGGCGACTGGAACATGCGCGATGCCGCATTCAACGTTGCGGTCGGGCGCGTTGCCAGAGCTGTGGAACTCCGAGGTATTTATCCGTAGACTGGTGCGCGCAGCAGTTACACGCGCAATAATCGCACGCGCATACAATACTATGCGCATACAACAACTGGTGTACCGCTGCATGCTCGCCTTTGTGGGGCGAGGGGCAGTGGAGGGTTTTGAAGAGTCTCTGGAATCGTGTCGGCTGCCATAGGTAGCACGGCTCGATTCCGGGGACTCCAGGCGTCCGGTCTATTGCACTGGACGCTGGGGGGCTGGCAACCTGCTGGGGGGCTTGGGTTGCTTCACAATTCACGCGGATTCACGCTTGTCGAAATGCTTGTCGTGGTCGCAATCATTGTTATTCTGGCCGCGATACTTACTCCCGTCCTCGAAGTCGCAACGAAGAGGGCGGAAGCTGTATCGTGCCTTTCAAACATGCGTAACCTCGGCATGGCTGCGCGAATCTACGCCGATGACAATGACGATGCCATCGTCCCCGCACGCGTTGGCCGCATTATTCCCGGCAATTTCGGAACTTCATGGGCGGTACTTCTCCAGACGTGCATGCACAATGACGGCGTCCTTCTCTGCCCGACGGATCCAAGCCCCGCCGCCGCTTCGGGCACGCTTGATCTCAAGCGAAGTTATGGCATCAATTACGATGTCGCTATGCTTGGCGGCTACAACAATTCCGCCCTCCGCTATTTTCAAATGGATGAAGAGACGCGCACCATTCTCTTTTTCGAGCTTGACGACAGTTCCAGCAGGCTCGGCACTTCAATCACGATGGAAGGCGTCTCAGCGATTTCCGCCAGGCACCGCGAAGGTTCGAACTTTACGTTCGCCGATGGCCACGCAAAATGGATGAAGCCACAGGACACGCTCCATCCGCGCAACCTGTGGCTCCCGAATTGATCAGCTTTGCCTTTATCCTCCGTCGTTCTGGTCGTTGGTTTGCCCG
>CAYSRY010000226.1:0-350 GCA_964433395.1 uncultured Armatimonadia bacterium
GTGCAGTTCTTGTTCTCTCGTTGGGATTGGTGCAGGTTCATTTGGCAGCGGGTTCGGCGATGTAGTCGGTGGTGATGGCTTTGCCGAATGTGAATGAATAAGCCAGTGCCAACAGAGCAACTGCTGCCAGAGAAGCGCCGATAATGAACGCCAGTTTTGGTCCAAGCGTGGCCCAAAACACCCCGAAGAGCAAACTTGCCGGCAATGCGGCCAATCCAACTGCGCCATGGTAGATCCCGTAGGCTCTGCCCCGCTGGGATGGTTGTACAAGATCGGCGATGAGTGCTTTCTCGGCCCCCTCGGTCATGCCGTAGTATGCCCCGTAGAGCACCAGCAGGCCGAAAATCGAG
>CAYSRY010000226.1:360-5825 GCA_964433395.1 uncultured Armatimonadia bacterium
GTATGCGCCGTATACCGCGATGAGCGCGCAGGCCACCCAGAGCATGGAGGCAAATGGCATTGCGAGGTAGACTGCAATGTAGATGAGCCAGCCGATCATGATTGCAGGGCGTCTCCCGACCCGGTCGGAAAATCTGCCTCCGGGGAGGCTGAAAATAATCTTTGAAATGTGCAGCAGCATCCATAGCGCGATGATCCATCCAAGCGCGAGCTGGAAACGCGTCTGGATGTAGAAGATGAGAAACAAGTCAGAGCTGTTGCCAAGGGTGAAGACTGTAACCGCTCCGACAAACCATAAGAGCCTTCGACTGGTGGCGGGTTGAATGACTGCTTCCGCAGCCCTGCTGGCGACTTTCTGCGTTGCGGGTACTTCGTGGACGGAATGCCAGATGAGTAATGTAGCTATGAGCCCAGGGACCACGGCGAGGCCGAAAAGCCAGCGCATGGCGTTCATCTCCTGGGGAGTGGCCGCGACGCTCTCCTGGTGCCATAGGAGGCCATTGCCCAGCAGAAGATAGAGGAAGATCATAGAGATGAGCGGACCGCAGACCGCGCCTGCGTGATCCATCAGCCGGTGGAAGCTGAATGCAAGTCCGCGTACATCGCATTCGCTGCACTCGCTGATAAGCGCATCGCGTGGAGACGTGCGGATTCCCTTGCCGATGCGATCGAGGAAGCGAAGCGCCACAACGTGCCACCCGACCAATGCGAATGCGGTAAATGGGCGGGCGAAACTGGATATGGCGTAGCCCGCTAACGCGAGAGGTTTTCGCGCACCAAGTGAATCGCTGATTTTGCCAGCGTATATTTTGAGAAGACTGGATGTGCTTTCGGCAATGCCATCCATGAGTCCAATGTAGAGGGCGGCGACGGACTGTTCGACTAACCCAGTGAGGAAAAATGGCAACAGCGGATATATCATCTCAGTAGCCACGTCGGTGAAGAAACTGACCAGACCCAGTGTAAAGACGTTCCCCTGTAAAGCTCTGCGTAAATCATCACGCGGAATCCAACCCACCGGACAACACTTCCAATGCTCAAGAATATGGCATGCTTCGCCGCCGCTTCCGTAAGCGCGGCGATATTGCAAGCATAGAGCGATTACTATGCAAAGACAACTATTTGCTATGCTGTAGAGACAATGGTGTGACATCAGGTGCTCTTGCTTGGTGAATGACGGCATGGTTCAGATACAGAGCATATGCCTGAGGCAGGAGAAACACTGCTCCCAGTGGACTAACAATTAGATATGGTGATGTGGATTCAGCGCCATTTGATCGCAACCATGACGCGATGATCCGGGCATTTTTCTATTGGCCAGTTCGCTTCGGCACATGCCGACATTTTCTGATTCTCGTGATGAAGCAATCACTATTTGAGCAATCGCATCATGAGCGCATAGGCTTTGTGCATTGAGCTGGCCCGATCGTCGGCAGTTGGGCCCGGGGCGCGTTCAAGCGTGTAGGCGCCACGATAGCCCAGTTTCCAGATTTCGGGGAGGAGATATTCGTAGTCCACCTCTCCCTCACCGACCAGCGGAAAATCAGAATTCATCCTGCCGCCGCGGTGATCTTTGAGGTGAGTGTGGCCAATGAAAGGGACCAATTCGGCGAGTCGATCTTCGGGGCGCGCACCTTCATAGTAGAGGAAATTGGCAGGATCGTATGCAAGCCGCACTCGTTCGTGATCTATGTCAGCCATAGCCTGCAGGCATGCGTCCGCGTCGCCCGTATAGCCACCATGCGTCTCAAGGCAGATTGTTACGTCCAGTGTGGCCGCATAATCGGCACACCGGCGTATACGTTCGACAAATGCGTCCGTGTCGGCCTGAAGCTGAGAGTTGGTCTTGTCCGCAAATGCAAAGCTGCCTGTGTCGTATGTGTGGACGCCGAAACGTGCCGCAGCAGTGAGTTTGCGCATGAGGAGGTCCTCGCCATTATCGGCGAGTAGATCGACGCCACCATATATGGCGACAAGCTGCATGCCTGCCTTGCCAATGGTGGAGTTGACATAGTCAAACTGCTCGTCGGAAATGTCTTCAAGTGGCACATCCAGATAGCCGCTGAAAAATCCCACGCCACAGTATTTGAAGCCAGCCTTCCCCCCATTTTTGCAGAATGTCTCGAAGTCCTGTTCGCAGAAATTGTATACCGCAATAATCGGTTCCATGGCCGGGATCTCCCGAGGTGGTATTTGATGCTGACCATTTCCGCATCGTCAGACGTAGTCCTGCAGAACACATCAGGAGAGTTGCATGGCGATGGTCTTTGCGAGAGATGCGGCCAGCCAGTTATTTACGGGGTCTGATTCTCCGAGAGCAGATATGGCATCGCGAAATTGAGGAGACAATGTGCCCTCGGTTAGTGGGGATGTGTTAAACCCAGACCATGACAGGAGCGATTTCGCCACCTTCAGGAGCTCCTGGCGGTCAGGGCGCAACAAAAGATTTCGGCCATCCCATGCAAGCGGGCGTTCCGGGTTGAGATCGCCGCCAATGGCGGCCAGGAGAATATGGAGATTTCCTTCGAATGCCCAATGTGAGGGGTCGAGGCGGTCGATTGCAGCATCAAGGGGCACGCGCGCGGGGGTACCGTCGACGGCGTCATTAATGAGTATGCGGACAGTTTCGGCGCGGAGTTGCTGGTGCGCCCTGTAGCGAGACTCGTATAGTGGGCGGCTTTCGGCAATCTCGACATATTGCAGCGCTGGACTGGCGAATGCACGGAGCTTGTCGCATATGCGCTGGACCTGCCATGTTTTGAGCAATGTGGGGCTGCCAAGAAGCTGGGAAATCTTCTCAGGTTCCAAACCGGCGATGTGCTGGCATGATGCGGCCTGGCCAGCACACCACGAATCGAGCGTGCCACAGATGGCGATGCACATTTCTTCGCGCGCACTGAAAAGGCTGGTTGGAGGTCCGGATTCGGTGATGTGCCCGTCGGCGATGGCAGTAATAATACGGAGAATGTGGTGGCGGAATTTATAGTGACATGCTTCGAGGCGAGAGATGAGCAGGCGGATGCTGTGCGCTTCGTCTGGAAGTGGCGTGAGAGTATCCTGCATCAGATCAATGCGCATTATCTCAGGATCAGCAGGATCCACCGAGCAGTTTGTCCACACATCGCGCATTGGGCTCACGCAAGCCTCCACTTCACAGACGGAGTTCAGAAATTGCGGATGACATCGACCATGGCGAGATAATTTTCATATGGAATGTAATCCAGCGGACTGGTGTTGCACGCTGCGATGTAAAGGCCACCTGCAGCGCCAATGGCGAGCATGCGCTCAGTGCTGACGCGCACCTCGGGGACTGATGCGCGTGACAGGAAGACAACGTCCATGTTGCCACAAAGTGCGATTTCATGGCCAAAGCGAGACTTGATGTCGGCGAGGTCGTTGGCGGCGGCTTCAACCCCGTGGAAACAACTGAAGCCGAGCTCGATCAGAAGAGGAAGCACATCGTCCGCTTTGCCATCGCTGTGGAGTGTATAGATAATTTCCGCATCGCGGAGCAGTTGTACCGTCTGGCGGGTAGGTTCGAAAACGAGATTGCGAAACATGGCGGGATTGACCATGAGGCCATTTTTGAACGCGCAGTCGCCATCAAAGAGGACGACATCAAGGCCTAGAGGGATTACAACCTCCCGAATAGCCTGGCGGACGCCTTCTTCCACCCAGTCAAGCAGCTCCGTTATATATCCGGGATCATCATATGTCAGCAGTGCAAAATTGCCGAGACCAATGGCGGTGTTAACAGCATGAAACGCCCACGGCAGGTACGCCATAGTGACCATTCCAGCATCACGCGCAGCCGCGACCCGTTCACGGCCAGCTTTCAGTGCAGTTGCGAAGTCAGGTTCGGGCTGAGCACGAAGAGCAGCAATATCGACGGGCCCTCCCTGGACGTAGTGTCTCGTGCCATCAGAAGCGATTGCTATTGAGGAGCCAGGGCGTCGAGATGGGACCGCAATCCGGAAGTCCTCCCATCCCATGCGTTTGTGAAATTCGATTTCATCGGCGATTGTGGCGGGATCATGTCCGAGGACTTTGGCGGCAAGCCCCTGCATAGCAAACCAAACTTCCCAGAATGGGACGCCAGTGGAGGGCTGACCTCTGAGTGTGCGCATAAGCTTTGTGTGGCTGGCTGGCATCTTCAGCCTCCATCAGCATACATGTGGCGGGTATAGGTAATAGCAGCGACACGATCCCGCGGGCGACGCGATCACCGCTGCATGTTTCCTCCCATCTGCGTTGCTGCCAGGTACAGCATGCCGTCGCGTATTGCCCGCCCTGCCCGCTCACTGTCAATGATCAGGCCTTGCCTATGGCTACAGAATCTTGAAAAGCATCAGAATCCCCATGACTATGAAAAGGCACCCAGCGCCGATGCGGATTGCGTTTTCAGGCAAAAACTGGCCACATGCCTGACCGACGAGAACACCGAGCCCACTGACAAGTGTCAACGCAAGAGCTGCTCCGGCCAGCACGAGCCAAGGCTTCTGAAATTTAGCTGCCTGCAAAATACATGCGAGCTGTGTCTTGTCTCCCAGCTCGGCAAGGAACAGCAGCGTGAAAGTCGAGAAGAAAGGTTTCCAGTCCATGATTTACTTCCTTAGTCATTTATTGGTGCTGCCTTCATTTTAGCAGAAATGGTTCTGTCGCGGGAGAGCAAGCATAATGGCGACCGATACTGTATTTACATGATAAGCAAAGCATTGATGCCTGAGAGAAGGGCGACTGTGTTGATAGCAGTGTAGTGCAAGAGGCAGTGGGGATTTCCACGAAGCCGATTATGTATAACTATATATGGTAAAATTAGTGCAAAGACCAAGTAGCCTCGATTACTGGATGTAGCAAAGTCTGTATATGTGCAATTTTTCAACGGCATCTGAATGGTTCGCGCGAATGATGCTGGAATTAGTGCCCAGTGCCAATTATATAGCGCGAATAGAGCGAAATAAGCTTCTGGCCGCGGCGTTCTCACTGCTGGAGGTGTGGTATGGCGCGTCTGCAAGAACGGCCCCGCAAGAGGCGTGAAAGCTGAGATCGTCAGAAAGCTGACGACCATGAGATATATATAATGTGGAGAAAAATGTGCTGGGAGCGCTGCTCTAGAATTTTGGCGGTGATGTGATGCGCACAGCTCGCCCAGTCGCGTCCCATCTTACGTCAGCTCCGAGGGCTTCCCCAAGCAGTCTGAGCGGGATGAGGAGTTGGTTGTCAACCGTGATGCCCTGATCCTGGCGTATAGGGACGCATGAATTTGAGCGGCAGATACTGGCGAGTTTGGCATCCTCGTACCATGTGACTTTGGCATGAAAAGCTTCAGCTGTCGCACGCAGCGGTGCATATGTTTTGCCGTTGACGATGCGAGCTTCTGGCCTGAAGTCTCTCTTTTTACCATCGACATAAACGTCCACAATGCTGGCCGCAAACGCGTGAGTGGCAATAAGCAGTACCAACGGA
>CAYSRY010000227.1:0-5815 GCA_964433395.1 uncultured Armatimonadia bacterium
TGTTCCCCGCCACCCGCTAGATGCATTAACTCAAGCAAATTCGATGGTAAACAAGCGCCACGCCTTCGGGCGTGGCGCTTTTCTGTGACGCGTGACAGGCCCATGCTAAGCGTCGGGCAATTCGCTCATGAATTATTGATATATGGTACGGTTATTCTGATGATAGGTTTGACGTTGTGACATTGTGGCAATATAATGCGTAGGCTGAAATCTAATTTTGAGGAGGAACTGGCATGCGACGTGGTTTCACATTGATTGAGTTGCTCGTTGTCATCGCGATTATCGCGATCCTGGCTGCAATTTTGTTTCCCGTGTTTGCTCGTGCACGCGAGAAAGCACGGCAGACCAGCTGTTTGAGTAACATCAAACAGGTCCAACTTGCTATTTTAATGTATGTAGGCGACTATGACGAGACCTTCTGCCTTGGCAACAACAGCATGGCGGACGGCACATGGATCAAATGGTATGCGCTCATGGAACCATATCTGAAGAACACCCAGATCCTGACCTGCCCGTCCCGCGCATCCGTAACACCTGGTATCGGCTGGAATATCTCTGGTGGCAATGAGGCCTCTAATGTAGACACCGGCCTTTACCACAACAATGGCATGGGCTACCATTTCGTAAGTCCAAATGAAGACACGCCCACAGGTTCACGGCTGAATCTGGCCAACATCGACGAGCCCGCCGAGACCATCAACATCGGCGACTTGTCACCGCAGTACAGCAGCAATGTCGGCTATCTGATTCTGTATTCCACGGCCGCCTACATCCCAGTCACTCACAACGATGGCGCCAACTATGGCTTCGTCGATGGCCATGCCAAATGGATGGCACAGTCGGCAGTCTATGGCAGCCAGCTCTGCAACGTAAAGAAACCGTAACTGCAACAGCTTCATATGTAAGCAACATGAGCGCCACGCCTTCGGGCGTGGCGCTTTTTTTGTCTGGGCGAGCGTATAGAGCGATTCCAGGTGCCACTATTGAGGAACAGTTAAAAAATACTGGTATAGACACTTGACAGCAATACGCTCAAGCTGTATACTAAGCGCGTTGTAAGTTATAGAGAACGTGCGCAGTCAATGCATGTGGCTGCTTCTATTTGCATAAATACTTGAAGGCGGTGAAGTTTGAATGGGAAAAGCCATTGGTATCGACCTGGGGACGACGAACTCGTGCGTAGCTATCGTTGAAGCCGGAGAGCCGACGGTTATCGTGAATCCCGACGGCGGGCGCACCACACCGTCAGTCGTCCATTTTTCCAAGAACGGTGAGCGGTTGGTTGGGGCACAGGCCAAGCGCCAGGCGATTTTGAACCCGGAGCGCACGGTCGCTTCGATCAAGCGCAAAATGGGCACACGCCAGATCACGACCATCGACGGGAAAGACTATTCGCCGGAGCAGATCTCGGCCATGATCCTGCAGAAGCTGAAAGCGGATGCAGAGGCATATCTGGGCGAAGAAGTTACCGACGCCGTCATTACGGTACCGGCATATTTCAATGACACCCAGCGTATTGCAACCAAGCAGGCTGGAGAGATTGCTGGTCTGAACGTGCTGCGTATCATCAACGAGCCAACCGCAGCTGCACTTGCCTATGGTGCGCGTGAGCAGAATAAGGAAGCGAAGATCCTTGTTTATGACCTTGGTGGTGGTACGTTTGACGTGTCGATCCTTGATGTCGAGATCGATGCTTCGAGCGACGAGCGCGACTATTATGAGGTGCTTGCGACTTCGGGTGACACACAGCTTGGTGGCGACGACTTCGATCATGCCATCATGCAGTATCTTGCCGACGAGTTCATGAAGGAGAACGGCGTCGACCTGCGCAAGGATCCGCAGGCCGCTCAGCGGCTGCGCGATGCATCAGAGAAAGCTAAGATGGAGCTTTCGACGACCATCCAGACGACGATCAGTCTGCCATTCATCACTTCGGTGGATGGCGAGGGGCCGAAACACCTTGAGATGACTCTTACGCGAGCAAAACTCGAAGAGCTCATCGGTGATTTGATTAACAAAACGAGCGACTCGGTTGAGCGCGCCATTCGCGAAGCCGATATGACCAAAGAAGACGTTGACGAAGTCGTGCTGGTCGGGGGTTCGACGCGTATTCCGGCTGTCCAGGATCTTGTCCGCCGCTATACGGGTCAGGAGCCGCGCAAAGGTATCAACCCTGACGAGATCGTTGCATGCGGAGCGGCCATTCAGGCCGCAGTTCTGACTTCGAGCGTTCAGGACATGGTTCTCGTTGAGGTCACTCCGCTGTCGCTTGGCGTCGAGACGATGGGCGACGTGATGGATGTTGTCATCCCGCGCAAAACGTCCATACCGACACAGGCCACACGCGTCTACTCGACGGCAATGGACAATCAGCCGTCGGTTGAGATCAACATTCTGCAGGGTGAGCGTTCGCAGGCGTCACAGAACAAGTCGCTTGGAAAATTTCACCTGGCCGGCATTATGCCCGCCCCACGCGGGATACCGCAGATCGAAGTCACATTTGAGATCGACAGCAACGGCATTCTAACAGTGAGGGCGCAGGATAAGGCCACACAGAAAATGCAGGACATCACGATTACTGGTTCAGGCGCACTGACCGATAACGAGGTCAAGAACATGGTCAGTGAAGCCGAGGCCCATGCGGATGAGGACAACAAGTTCCGCGAATTGGCCGAGGCCCGCAATCAGGCTGAGCAGGTTGCCCATCAGCTTGAGAAGACACTGAAGGACCTGGGTGACAAAGTAAGTGATGCGGAGAAGGCACCAATCGAAGAGAAAATCACGGCCCTGCGCGAAGCTGCCAAAGCTGACGACACGGCTGCAATCCGAACAGCCATCGACGAAGCAAATACAGCATTCCAGGCGGTGTCACAGCGGATGTATGAAGCAGCCGCGGCTGCGAGTCAAGCGGCTGAAGCCGGTACAGCATCAGATGCCGCCGGAGCCGGTCCGGCACCTGCCGAAGACGACGATGTTATTGACGCTGACTTTGAGGCCGAAGATAACTAGGTTCACAGCAATACATGGCGCCCGCACAGCGTGCGGGCGCCATGTGGCAGATAAATAACAGAACGCAGTATGAAGGCGATAAGGGATTATGGCGAAACAGATCGATTTCTATGAAGTGCTGGGCATTCAGCGCGGCGCTTCGGAGAAAGACATCAAACAGGCATACCGGCGTCTGGCCCGCAAATACCATCCGGATGTGAACGCAGACAATCCGGACGCGGAGCGCAAGTTTAAGGAGATCAGTCAGGCCTACTCGGTTCTGAGCGACTCCAAAAAGCGCGCCCAGTATGATAAGTTTGGCGCGGCCTACGAACAGGCGCGTCAGACTGGCGGCCCACAGGCTGGTGGCGACTTCGCCGATTTCGTATATACGCAATACGGTTCGGGCAGTTTTGCCGACATCTTCGGTGATCTGTTCGGCGGTATGCACACTGGTGGCGGCCGCGCGAAATCACATGCACAAGCGATGGGCCCGGAGCGCGGCGCGGATATTGATCACAAGATGCCGGTGACGTTTGAGGAAGCGTTTCACGGTGCTGAGAAGACGCTGAACCTGCGGATCGCGGATCGCTGCGACAAATGCGACGGCGTCGGCGCTATGACCGAAACATGTCAACAGTGTGGCGGGAGTGGTCGCACGTCGGGCGGATTGTTCGGCATGGGAGCGGCCTGTCCGCAATGTCAAGGCAGCGGTCGGGTCATAGTCGGAAACTGTCCGCAATGCCGTGGGACCGGGGAAATGGCCCGTGATCGGAAGATTACGGTCAAGATACCCGCAGGCGTGAAAACCGGCTCAAAGGTACGGATAGCGGGCGAAGGTGGCCGTGGTGCGAGAGGCGGCCCGAACGGCAACCTGCGGCTTATAATAGACGTCGCGCCTCACAAGTATTTTGAACGGGAAGATGACAATATAGTCGCGAGAGTACCCGTGTCGTTTACAGAGGCAACACTCGGCGCGAAGATATCCGTCCCGACGCCTGAGGGAAGGGTCTCGCTGAAAATTCCGCCGGGGACCAGAAATGGCCAAAAATTCCGCCTGAAGGGCAAGGGGTTTCCACGTGTCGGCGGTAAGGGCAGTGGCGATGAGTATGTCATCACTGAAATCAGCGTCCCGAAGCATCTGACGCAACAGCAGAGGAAAGCAGTGGAAGCACTCAACGAACTCATGGCAGACGACCCGCGCAAGGACCTGCCAACCGGCTTGTAACCGCGCATGTCAGTGCTTTCAGGACAAACCCTATATTTGGCACGGGGCAAGCAGCGAATTGGGATAAGAGGTGCAACCGATGCCACGACGTTCAGAACCGCTGTATGTCATAAGTGTAGCAGCGCGCCTGGTCGATTGTCATCCACAGACACTGCGTACCTACGAGCGCATGGGTCTGGTCAATCCGACGCGGGCGGGCAACAACGTGCGCCTGTATTCGGATGAAGATATCGAGCGTCTTCGGCAAATTCAGCGTCTGACGCAGGACATGGGCGTTAATCTTGCAGGTGTCGAAATCATCCTGAAACTGATGGAGAGAATGACGAGACTGGAGCAGGAAGTCGAGCGGCTTCAGTATGATATAAAGCATGGCCCGAAGGGGCTGAATCCGCCAAATCAATTTACTGCGGAGATCCTGATCATGGAAAGCTCGCCAGAAGAAGACGAATAAATACCTGCAGACATTCGCAGGCGGAGGGATTACGAATGAGCGACGAGGGATGGGTTGCAGTAGCGCAATTCACAGGCTCTGACGCGGATGTTGAGGCAAACATGCTGATGGCATATCTGGAATCAGCAGAAATTCAGGTAAGGCGGCTGCCTGTCCAATCGCCGGCAACCGTGGTTGCAGGTGCAATGGACCAACCTGTCGTACTGTTCGTACCCAATGACTCAGAGCAGGAAGCGAAGGAAGCCATCGACGCCTACGTCGGCGACACGCCAGAGTAGATTCGCGGGCCCAGATCAGGGCGCCACAGACACTCATATATTCACCCGGCGCCCTGCACGCGAAGTGCAGGGCGTCCTTATATCAGCACAAGGGAGCGGCGACATGAAATATGGCGACTGGGTAGTTTTACGCGAGATTACCGGCGCAACTTCGAGCAGCGAAGCTGACCTGCTGGTCGCACAGCTCAATAGTGCCGGCATAGCTGCCGTACGCATTCCGCCGACAGACATCGCAGGCCTGCTTCAAGCCGGGCTGCCTGTGAAGGTTCTCGTCCCGCCCGAAATGGAGGACGCAGCCAATCAGGTCATGGCGGCCAATGAATGGGTCGTGGTGGCCCACTTTGAAGGCGCAGACTGCGAAGAGCAAGTCGCGCGGTATCTGGTGCGCCTCAACGCCGCCCGGCTGGAGTACATTCGCTTTCCATATGATACATATGAGGACGCGCTCTCAACAGACTATGTGGAGATACTCGTCCCGGCAGAAGATGCTGCAAACGCGCCAAAGCAATAACGTGCGCAGTAATCGCATAGTGGCAAATTCTCAGATGCAATTGCATAGCTGAGGTGATATAGATGATGGATTTCGAGAAATTCACAAATCAGGCGAAACAGACCGTGGCGACCAGCCAGGAAATCCTCAAACGCTACAAACATACACAGCTTGATGTCGAGCATATCCTGCTGGCGATGCTTGAGCAGGAGGGCGGCGTGGTAGCTCGCGTCGTCGAAAACATCGCTGGTCAGACGCAGCCACTCGTGCAGAAACTCGAACGCGAACTGGCCAAGCGGCCACAGCTTTCCGGCGGCGGCGCAGAGGGGCAAATATACATAACCCCTCATACCCAGCGGGTCTTCGACCTTGCATGGGAT
>CAYSRY010000228.1:0-5808 GCA_964433395.1 uncultured Armatimonadia bacterium
CATTACGTTCACCGGATGATTTCTTCTGAAAGTGGCGGAGGTGCAGCATGTATGGGCTTGAGGTAAACGAAGTGTTTGCTCTGGTCTTCGTTATTGTGGCGACCGTCATAACCGGCATGGTTCGCCTGCATCCAGCGAACACTGTTCAGACACGCGTGTGGTGGGGCAGATTCCTCATCCTGCTGTGCATTCTTGTCATTGCCCAGCTGTGCACGAATCTCGAGCAGTTCGGTGGGGCAGACAACCGCACACTGAACATCATTGAGCACCTGGCGCTGCTGGCGGCCGGGCTGTGGGCGCTCCATATCGCCATCGAGGGGATTCGGCGGGCATATTGGCGCGTCGCACAGGGAGGGGAACCGTGAGATGCCAATGGAGATGGCCATTTCGATAACCGACGTCTTCGCTGCGTGTTTTTTCTTCACCGCCGCCATTATCAGTCTGCTCACTGACAGTTTCACCAATGAGCGCACGCGCCTCTGGCGGTGGACTGGGTTAGCATACCTCCTCTTTGCAATCGATCGCGTCAGCAACGCCCTTGAGTGGGGTTCGGGCGAAGTCTTTGCCGCCTATGATGCATTTCAGGGCTATTTCAGCGTACTCGCCTGCCTCATACTATCGGGGCTCGCCTATGCTTTCCTGCGACTTCTCAAAAGTGTCACACCACGGGAAGAGTGAGTCACATCACCTGCTGAAAGCCAATGCAAACCGTAACAGCACATTGCCTTCAAAAGCCACTTCATCTGCGAGAAAATTCAACATACGATGGTATCCAGATCGCATCGCCCGGCCCCGCCACAACGACTTTGAATCGCCGCTGGCTCCCGTCCGGTTCCAGCCCGAAGTCATCAATGCTCAATGCGCCTCGCGTGCCTCGATCTATGCTGAGCTTCTCGCCTGCCTTTATTTTTCCCACCGGTTCCCAAGCCGAGTTCAGCACGGTCATTCCAGATTGCGCGAATGGCGCGCCCACATTAGTCAGAATCCGATTCTCCACGACCTCCTTGACTGCGCCGCCAGCCACCAGCAGATCCTCATTGCCGATGGAGAAATGCCTTTCATCCACGACTGCCTTCATCGTTGCGCTGTCATGGAAGCTGCCGACCCCGACTATTGCGCTGATCCCCGGCACGCATGCCATATTGAGCACCGGATCCTCCAGCTCGATAACCCCGTTCTCATAATCGACTGAAGTGATCGTCGTCTTTCGCAGGCCTTCACTGTGTAATGCGAAATCTCCAATGCAGAGCTCGCGCCCGTTCATCAACATCGCTCGCATCGGCGTTTCATCGTCGTCCATCGCAATACACGCCGCCTGCCCGCTCACATGTATTTTCCCGTCCAGAACGTAGCTCTGCTCCGGATGCAGCGAGTGAAACACATAATGCGTCTCGCCATTTGCCAGATTCACGCGCGCCGCAACCGCGTTCCCGTCATCCGGCTCAATGGTCACCGGCTCCACTGACTGCACAAAGTGCCCATCCTTATATGGCTCATAGACGGTCACGAATGCACTCTGCAGGTCGGTCGCATTCTTTCCATCCGGATGCACTCGCCGTCGCAGCATGTACTGAAGCGTATCCGGCAGGCGCTCGTACTTCTGCGGTTTCGCATCTGCAGCGATAAGCTCCTCATCGTTTCCGACTATGTGAGCGCGCAGGCCGATGCCTTTCCACGGATACTGCTGCGCGCCTTCATCCGGGGCTTTCATTGTCCACTCAAAAACTGCCCTATCATCCACATGTGCCCGCCGAACGTTAAAAAGCTCCTGAAAGCCGCTGCCGCCGTACCCCAGATACGATGTCGTCCCCAGTGGCTTGACAGCCAGTTCGGGGGCGTCATAGAAGTATTGAAATGGTACATCCTCACCAGCGAGTGTGCCTTTTTCCTGTGCCGGTCCCAGCGGTGGCTCAGCGCTCACCTCAGAGGGTGGGCCGAATGCCACATAATCATGCTGGTAGCCGCCGCGCACGTAGAAAACGTCAAACAGGTAGCTCTCCGTGTCCGAGAGCTCAACCATCATGTTTACGCGCCGGTACATTTCGGTTTCCGGATACGCGCCTTCACATGACGCGTCAACGACTTGCGCAAAGCCGTTTGGCTGATACGCCCACAGGCGGCCTGGCCCGATGCTCTGCATATGCTCATTCACGACCACCGTATTGTGCGACACGGTATTCCCGAAGAATGAATATCGCCGGTGGTTCATACGGTCCGTCTGCTCCGGATACCCTATGTCAGACAGCAGCGCGTTTCCCTGCGAAAAAAGCAGCATATTTAACTGGTCAGCGTGCCTGTGTGCGGGATAGTCCCCATACAGCAGGGCACTCGCCGTGTGGTTTTGCTCGCTCCCATTCTGCAGATACGCCATGCCGTAGCCGGGGAATATGCGCGATTCGATGCCCTGTTCGGGCGGCTCCTCATAGCCTTCAAGTAGTTCTGCCACCGGCGCTCTGAAAAGATCCTCCGCGCCACCGGGGTTTTCCCGCACTATCGCCGCGAGACGCGCATCTTTGATATACGCAAGCGCGCCAGCCGCCACTTGCGGACTGAGCGAAATCTGAGGCGCGAACATATCTCCCGTGTCACCTGTCGGCGGCGTGAATTGTCCGGCTATCACCGTATTGAAGGGCCACATAAGCATCGCTTGGAATCGCGGGTTTTCATAGACATTCACGCCTACTTCAAGCAGCGATTGTGCGATGTCGCTCAGTTTATAGACCCAGCCAAGATTGTATGCCAGGGACTCCTTCGGAATTCCGTCACGATATACAGTGTTCTCGAGTGCGTCACGCAAACCGAGGTCACTGTCGGACGTAGCTTCAGGGGTGCCGAGCACATATTGCACCATTTCCGCTGACGTGGGATGCTTCTCCGTTTCATCGAGCGCGGCTGCCACCTTGATTATGGCATCCTGATGCATGCCATAGTTCCCTTTAATGCGCCAGCTCGGGTCCGGTATCAGTCGCGCCGCGAGCAGCAACAAGTCGTCCCGTATCTGCTCATCGATTTCCTCGCCTGTCTTGCCCGTGATTTCCTGCAATGCCGCATCATCCCGCAGGTAGGGCCACACTGCGTCATATGCAGGACCGCACGTGGCTGGCGTCGCGACTTCCCATATATAATTCGTCCACTTCCCGCGATAGTTCGGATTGTGTTCCTTGCCTTCGCGCGATTGGGTTTCATATTGATAATCCGGATAGTACTCTGCAAGTTGCCACAGGATTACCGCGCATTTATGGGCGAATTTGCGCGCAAGCTCGGGATTGTCGTCTTCCACGACCACCGTTGCGCGCGACAGCGCTTCAATCGCCGGGATCATGAATCTGCTCATGCTCCAGTGGGCATAATAGGCCACGAACCAGTAGTTTGCCTCGTCGCCTGCCTTATTCCATCCCCAACCGTCGTCAGCGTACTCTCCGGTCAGAAGTGAGCGGTCCTGCATGCCTGAGGCCAAAAATGCGCCGAAGTCGTTTGACGGGTATTCCTCGCCGCCGACCGGGCATTTCACTTTCCACGGATTGTCGAAATCTATAATCCATTTATACAGGCCATTCTTGTGCACCTCAACGCCATGCACCGGACAGCCGAAATTGTGCACCTGATATCCACGAGGCACTTCAGGAGGAACGGGGAGGGTGCGCAGTTTCTCATCACTGTAGGCAGCCCATTTTTCAGCGGCTGCAATGGCTGCGTCTCGCTGTTGCCGGGCCCACTCATATTTTTCAAGGTTGGCCCGCATGATGGCCTTCTTGCCGTCGGTATAGTACGTCCTGCCCGATTTGCTGCTCAGAGCGGGCAACGCAACGATGCAAAGCAGGACGACTATTGACAGCAATCGTACAGCCATTTCCATCAGCTCCTGCGCAGTTTCCACACGTGTCTCCTGACAACATATGTGCCATGATTGCATTGTCCCATATTCCGGCGATCTGTGCGCCGTACCTCTCACGCCTGGCATCCTGTTTTCATCAGATGCTGTACTGTTGTTTTTGTCAGCGCGGTTTCAGATATTCATCGCAGATACAGAATATCGGGAGCGGCCACTGGCCGCTCCCGATATGTTTCTGTGTAATGTGCTTGGCGAATATCGATACCAGTTGGCATCGATGTCATGTGCCGATCAAGCGTTGGATGAATTCAGTCCATGCGCCGCCAGTGCGTGCCCTCGGATGTGTCTTCGATTATGATGCCCATCTCGGTGAGCTGGTCGCGGATTTCGTCGGCGCGTCCCCAGTTCTTCTCGGCTCGCGCAGTTTCGCGCTCTTTGATGAGGGCGTCAATGTCTTCGTCAAGTTCTTCTTTTTTGTGAGAAATGTAGCCAAGGACCGAATCAGCGCGATTAATGAATTCGTTAACTTCGGCGACATTAGCGGCATCAAGATCACCGGAAACCAGCGCAGAGTTGACCTCGCGCATGAGCGTGAAGACCGCAGCCGCAGCTCCGGGAACATTGAGGTCATTGTCCATTGCGGTTTCGAAGTCGTTGAAAGCCTTTCTGACAGCCGCGGAAGTGTCGGCGTTGTGCTGACCAGAAGCGGATGAAGCATTGAGGCGGTCGACGAAATCCCAGAGACGATTGAGTGCCTGCGTGGAATCTTCGAGGCTCTTTTCGCTGAAATCGAGCTGGTGACGATAGTGTGCTGAGAGCAGGAGATGGCGAATGGCCATCGGGTCCCAGTCTCTTTCGAGAAGGTCGCGCAGCGTGAAGAAATTGCCAAGGCTCTTGGACATCTTCTGCCCATCGACGATGAGATGAGCGGGATGCACCCAGAAACGTGCGAAAGGCTTGCCAGTGGCAGCCTCGCTCTGGGCAGTCTCATTTTCGTGGTGCGGGAAAACGAGATCGACCGCGCCCGTGTGAATATCGAGCGTCGGGCCGAGGTATCGCATGGAGAGGGCGGAGCACTCAATGTGCCAGCCGGGACGACCCTGTCCCCATGGGCTTTCCCATGAAGGCTCATCCTCTTTTGCAGCCTTCCACAGGACGAAATCCTGCGCACTTTCGCGGTCATATTCGTCGGCGTCAATGCGGCTGAACGCGGAGTCAGATCCGCAGGAAATGCATTCGGCCCCGGAGAGGCGGCCATATTTTGGCCAACTGGATATATTGAAGTAGACGCTGCCATCACGTTCGTATGCGTGGTCTTTGTCGATGAGTGTCTGTACCAGTTCGAGCATCTCTGGGATGTGCTCAGTCGCGCGCGGATATTTCCACGCCGGCTGAATGCGCAACGCCTCGAGATCTTCGAAGAAGTATTGCTCATACCTGCGGGTATAGTCGACGAGCGAGACCCCTTCTCGTTTGGAACCTGCGATAGTTTTGTCGTCAACATCGGTGATGTTCATGACCTGATGGGTTTCGAGGCCTTTGTAACGCAAGTATCGGCAGAGAATGTCATTGAAAAGGAACGTGCGCAGATTGCCTATATGAGCGAAATTGTAGACAGTGGGCCCGCAGGAATAGATTCTGACCGGTTCACCCTCTGCAACGTCGAAATCCTGCTTCTGTCTGGTCAGCGTATTGTAGAGCTGCAACATTGTGGAACCCTCCTGAAGTGCGGGTGAGTGCAGTGGCAAGATGGTCAAAGACAATAAGAAAGGCGACAGTCAAGGTGACCGCCGCCATGAGAGCGTTTTGGGGCCGCTATATGGTAATTCTATGAACAGCCAGCGATGCCCGCAGTGGCGAAGTCACCCGGTACGGCGCTGATACAGATACAGGTTTCAAGTCTCGCTCTTGTGATCATGGAGCAGCAATCCTGGTGGTAATAGGGTGATGCGGGTGTTCCTCAGTCGGCAGGTGTA
>CAYSRY010000229.1:0-5782 GCA_964433395.1 uncultured Armatimonadia bacterium
GGTACTAGAGACCGGAGCGGGTCTGGTCATGGTGACAGGCTGCGCACATCCGGGAATTGTGAAGATGGTCGAGCTGGCTAAAGATATGCTTGGTGAGGATATTGTGTGGGTTATGGGCGGCCTGCATCTGAAGAACACGCCAGCGGAAGAAGTGCTTGACGTCATCGGTAATCTGCAGGAGCTGGGAGTTCTCAATGCCGCATCGTCGCACTGCACAGGTCATGCAGCGATGGAGCTTTTTGTGAATGCTTTTGGTGACGGTTATGTGGCTTCCGGAGCGGGTTGGACACGAACATTCTGAAAAGGCAGGTATATTGCATAATCTGGCATGCCCTGACAGATATTGTCCACAGGGCGAACGCATACCATTGGCGCAGCAATGTGGATTGGCGACATAATGTTCGCAATAGTGTATAATGCAATTTGACGCATGGTGACTGGCGAGCGTGGTGGCCAAACTGCCGATTGCGTGAAGAATCTGTCATAATGAGGCATGATGTGAGACAGGCTTTACACGCATATGAGTGGATTTTGAGTGTTCACTCACCCAGGTCTGCGCGCTCCCGCCATCTGGAAACAACCGTTTCTCAGTCATCCACAGCCATCTGTTCGGCGCGCTGTAGTATAGGTGGAGCCAGCTCGTCCTCCTAGTAAGCAGAAATTGATGCAGCGGTGATTGCACCGTACACCATCATTGCAGACGGAGCATCTGATAATGGGATACCAACCTAGTGAGGTCGCAGTACTGGTGATTGCCCTCGTGGCCGGTGTTTGTGTTTTGGGCCAGCGTGAATGGCTGCAGCGCTGGCGTTTTGCGCAAACGGCCATTCTGTGGTTCACACTTCAGTTGATGGCTTGGTGTTGCTCGGTGCTTGAGGGTTTTGCCAACAGCGATGTGCTCAATTTTCTTGAACATATTTTCTACGCTTCGGCGGCGATTGTGGCATTGTTCGCCTGCCAGCATCTTCTGCAACACGCTCGGAAGGGCGATGTAGAATGATCGTGCTGCTGACGAATCTCGAGATAATCGGCACAATTTGTTACCTCGCCGCCCTCATTCTGGCCATTCGTCTACTCAATGTTCATACATGGCGAAAACCTGCCATTGTACTTGCAGTCGGCCTCCTGATGCTGGCCGCCCTCGGTGCACTTAATATCACACAATGGACCGGCATCTCGCATCACCCCGACATATTTGAGGACTACATCAAAGTAACCATCCCCTTGCTTTGGCTTCTGCTCATATACGCCGTTATCTATGAGCGCATCACTGACCAATTTCGTCCATATCGCACCATGTTTGAAAGTGCTAATGTAGGCGTCGCGGTAATCAATGCCAACGGTACACTCACGAAGGTCAATGGTGAATTGTCGCGGATACTTGGCATGTCACCACAGAAGTTGGAAGGCCAGCGGACGTTCGAGGAGTTTGTCGAGCCCGACGATCGTCAATGGATAATGGAGCGGCGACATGCGCGGCTATCTGGTCAAGCGGTACCCACACATTGTGAGCTGCGCATCCGAAACAGCCAAGGCCAACGTCATCACGTGCTTGCAAATGTGGGGATGATACCAGGCAGCCAGCGATGCGTGGTGACGCTTCAGGACATTACTGAGCACGACCGCACACGGCGTAAGGCCAACGGCCTCGCATCATTCCGTTCTGCCGTTCTCGAAACAGCAAACGCCTGGATCATGATCTTCAACTGTGACGGCGAAGTGGTCACATGGAACGACGGCGCCCAACATGTGACTGGCTACAGCAGCGAAGAGATGGTGAACGGGAGTGCTTCTTGGCGCGTTCTTTACGACAGCACTGTGGTGTCGGAAGTGGAGGAATTAGTCAATTCACTCCTGCAAGGTGGCGAACCAATCCGCGATTACAGCAACACCGTCCGGACGAAATCCGGGCTTGAGCGGACTCTCTCATGGTATGCGAATTCCGTCCGCGATGGCGATGGGGAAATCGTCGGTGTGCTGGCAGTGGGACACGATATCACAGAGCGCTATCGGACAGCTAATGAATTGGAGCGTTTAGCCACCGAACAACGTGTTCTTCTGGACAACGTACCTGTGATGATCTACTGGAAGGACACCGAAGGGCGCTACATTCGCGTGAACAAAGCATTTGCAGACGCACAGGGCGCTTCCCCCGATGACATCATCGGTCGAACGCACGAAGAGCTGTATCCTGAACAACCTCGCCCACTTCATGAAGATGAGCGGCGCGTTGTCGAGACAGGCAAACCCGTGCTGGGGATAGTCGAGAAAGTAGAAACAGCCAAAGGTGAGCGTTGGCACAGCGATGACAAAATCCCGTACTATGACGAATTCGGCAACGTGTGCGGTATTATCGGTTTCACAGTCGACATTACCGCTCAGCGACGGGCATATGAAGCACTGGTAGCTGCAGAGCGCGATGCAGCTGCACTGGCATCTTTCCGAGAACACGTCATGCAGACGGCAAACGTGTGGATGAGCGTTCACGATGCAGATGGGCGCATCTCTCTCTGGAATAAGGAAGCCGAAAAAATATCGGGCTATACAGCGGCAGAAGCCATCGACAATCCCGATGGCATGATGAACGTGCTCTATCCGAATTCTCCCCGGTATGAGCATATTCTGCAGACCATGAACAGCCTGATGAGCGGTGACTGACCTCAACCATCCGTTGCAAAGATGGTGCGTCCAAGACGATCACTTGGCACATGACCCGGTTAGTTGGGCCCGACAGCAATACCGTAGGGGTAATCAGCATCGGTATAGATGTCACCTCGGCGAAAAGAGCTGAGGCGCGGCAGAATGCAGGCGTCCGCGTACTTGAGGTGTTGAGCTGCAGCCCAGCCAGCAATACCATGTTGCGCGACATCGTCAGCATCCTGAAAGATTTCACGGGTGCCGATGCGCTTGCCATTCGCCTGGACCAAGACGGTGATTTTCCGTACATAGAGGCAGAAGGTGTCGATGCAGACGCGATGCAACCCCGCATGTCCCTGCTGGTGCGCGATGAAGACAACAATGTGCAAACCGATCAGGATGGTTCGCCACGGTTGAAACCCCCGTATGACCGCTTCCTGCGAGGGGCTTTCCCAGAGGGTGCAGCGTGGCTGACGACAGGCGGTTCATTCTGGACGAACGACATAGAGCATCTCAGGAGTGAACCACAGTACGACTTGGACAAGTTGCGCGATGTTTCGTGCGTTGCAGCAGCTTCCAGAGCTGTCGCAATTGTTCCGCTTCGTTCTGTCGGCCATGTAGTGGGCACGCTGGAATTAGGCTATAGCTCTACAGACACGCTCGAGCGTGACCTTGTGGAATATCTGGAGCGCCTGGCCTACAGCATAGGCGTAGCTGTTCAGCGTCGACGCTCTGAAGAGACCATCCGGCGCGAACGCGATTTTTCAGACAGCGTCGTACAAAATGCCCAAGCTCTCATGATAACTCTCGACGCCGACGGTAATACAACACTCTTTAACAATGTCGCACAGGAAGTCACAGGCTATAGTCCCAGTGACATTCTTGGTCGTCCGCCATGGGAAGTTATGGCCCCTCCTAACAGTACCGAACGCTTCATGCAGCCGTTCCGTGATCTGTTGGCCGGCGTCTACCCGAATACATTTGAGCAAACGCTTATATGTTCAAATGGTGATGAGCGTCTGATCACCTGGCGTGGGACAGCCCTCATAGGTGAATATGGTCAGGTCTGGCAAGTCATCGCAATCGGCCTGGATATTACCGCGCACCGGCAGCTTGAAGGAAGAATCCGTCAAAGTCAGCGGATGGAGGCCATCGCAACGCTTGCAGGCGGGATAACGCACGATTTCAACAACATCCTGCACGCCGTACTTTCCAATATTGAACTGATGCAACTGCTTGGCGAACTCAATGAGGCCCAGCAGCGCAAGGCCAGCGCTGTTCAGGAGGCAGTGCAGCACGCCTCTCAGATTACTCGCCAGCTGACCGCGATGGCAGCTCCTGAGCGCCCTGAGATGGGCAGTGTTGATCTGAACAATTGCATTGACAGCGTTCTGGGCCTATTGCGAGGCGCACGAGATCAACGCGTGGAACTGCTCAAGTCTTGTGCCGCACAACTGCCGCCAGTACTGGGCGATCCGACACAACTTGAACAAGTTATCATGAACCTCTGCGTCAATGCGCTGCACGCGCTTGAGGGTACCGGGCGCCTACTCGTCGAAACACGCGTTGTGCGGGCGACGACAGAAGTGACCTCGGTGCATCCCGGCCTACAGTTTGGCACTGAGTATGTGCGCGTGGATGTCATTGACAATGGCATTGGAATGTCTCCAGAAACAATGGCTCAAGTCTTTGACCCATTTTTTACCACACGTGAGCATGAAGGCGGGACCGGGCTTGGTTTGGCTATTGTCTATGGCATCATAAATGCGCACAATGGCGCTATAGCGGTCAAAAGTGAACTTGGTGAAGGAACACAGTTCACAGTGTATCTTCCCATTGCGCAAGGCCAAACGCTCGAGCTGCACCAGCCTGAGGAAGCAATCGAAATCGGCACAGAGACCGTGATGCTGGTCGAAGACAACGAGAGCGTTCGTGAGAATCTAAAACAACTACTGACAAGCATTGGCTACGCAGTGTATGAGGCGGCTAACGGCCGTGAAGCCGTTGATGCAGCGCGAGAGCTTGGCGCTTCGGTGGATCTGTATATTCTGGACATCAACATGCCTGAGATGAATGGGATCGAGGCATTCGAATGTATCCATGAGATGTATCCTGATGCGCACGGCGTGCTGATGACAGGTTTCGTAAGTGAAGAAGTGCACACAGAGGCGCTGCCAGATGGCATTCTGGCAATTTTGCGGAAACCATTTACGATCAGGCAACTGTCGCAATGCCTGCGCACTTCGCTGGGTGAAGAAACAAACTAACGCATTGGAAAGCAAACAAACAGGTTGAAAGAACAGGCGACTTTTGTCGCCTGTTTCTGTTTTTTCACAATAGGAAAAAGCAGTGCGAATATGCACATAACTCATTGGGATGATATAATCGGCAGAAGCAGATTCTCCATTTCAGCCACGTGAAGCAGTACATGTCATCACTCACAATTGGCACAGGCATATGTTACCGTGTCGCGCGCAGGGAATATCCTCAAGAAAGGCGCGTCATAGACCATATCTCTTTCATATCGCGTTGATACCTAATGAAGGTATGCCACTGCTTCGTGTAGAAATGATTATGAGTGCGTAACGTCAGGAATCCACATTGTCAATGCATCTTCACGACGCACACGGGGGATGATATACTGTTATGAGAGGGCGTTGATGTATAAGTCGCTGTATCATGTTTTGACGATAGAGCAGGACGATAGAGCAGACTGGGTTTACATCGATGTGTGTTGTTTTTTTATCCTATCCATATATTATATTAACATCATCCTAATCCATAGTATCGGAGCATTGAGATTATGATTGTATTGAGAGGATTGTGGTCATTATATGTGGCGACCGTTACGTTGGTTGGCGTGCTCATTGGGCACCAGGCCGGCAAGGCGCTCGCTCCTATGCTGGATGTCGAGGTAGGCACGCCGGAACACATAATGTTTGTAATCGGCATTAACACAGTAGGCGGTTTATTGGGCTTTTTATTCGCCCTGTTCTCGTTTCGCAAGCTCGTCATGTACCTGCAGCGTCTTGAGCGGGTGTCACTGATTGACAAAGTTTCGGCAGCAGTGGGCGTAGTGCTTGGGCTTGCAGTGGCCCTGCTTGCGACCGCCCCGTTGGGCAATCAGGGCCTTGGCATACCTCTT
>CAYSRY010000230.1:0-442 GCA_964433395.1 uncultured Armatimonadia bacterium
GAAATCATCTGTCGGGTCTGGTGATGAAGCAAGCGGCCGATGGGTAATGAACGTGTCGATTGACCCGTCACTACGTTCGGAGATACTGAGTGTCGCACGATCGGGAATTGCCGTTATACGCTCAAGATGCGGTTCCTGATCAACAATTGAGCGCAGGATTTTCTCCACGAGGTAACCTGAGCGAATATTCAGTGACTGCAGTATTCCGCCAAGCATGCGATAACGAATCGGGACGAAATGGATCTTGTCCCTGTGGCGCTCAGCCAGTTGACCGAGTTTCTGCGGAGAGGCTGTTGAAGCCAGCAGGGATGATACGGTCGCTTTTATCGCTGCCTCGAGTTCTCTGGTCAACGGTCACCACCACGCGCTGTATCAGGCGTGGCCTCCAGACCGTCAAGCCGCTTCACGATCCAGTCAACGTAATTCTTCTCAACCTCGACCA
>CAYSRY010000230.1:452-987 GCA_964433395.1 uncultured Armatimonadia bacterium
GACCATGCAGAAATCGCGATTGTTGACTGTTGCGGCATGAGCTGTCGTGCCAGTGCCCGCAAACGGATCCAGCACCAGATCCCCCTCGTTCGTCGAAGCCAGAATGGTCCGCTCGACAAGCGCCAGTGGCTTCTGCGTTGAGTGAACTTTCTGTCCTTCGTGCTGGAGCCGCTCTTTGCCCCGACACAGCGGAAACCGCCAGTCGTTGCCTGCATCCGCATCCGGATATTCATTCAGATACCAGTCGCTGCGCATCTGCTTTCCGTCATTGAACTGCTTCATCAGTTCGTAATTGAATGTGTAATCTTTCACTGACTTATCTTTGACGGCCCAGATGAGGGTCTCCGTGGCATTGGTAAAGCGCACGCCGCGGAAATTCGGCATCGGGTTGGATTTCACCCAGACAACGTCATTGAGAATCCAGAAACCGAGGTCTTGCAGAATGCGCCCGACCCTGAAGATGTTGTGATACGTTCCAATTACCCACAGGGTGGCATTGGGTTTCATGCCGCGGCGACACTCGGCCAGCCAGCGC
>CAYSRY010000230.1:1051-5749 GCA_964433395.1 uncultured Armatimonadia bacterium
ATTCATCATAGGATGCAAAATTGGCGAATTGGTCCCATTTGTCATCCACTGCATCGACCTTCGTCAGATTGGGACGATACAGGTCATTCTGCAGCTGCAGATTATATGGCGGGTCAGCGAATACCATGTTGAACGTCTCCGCTTCCATCTGCGGAAGCACGTCGAGAGCGTTCTGGTTGATGATGGTATTCCGGAGGTCGGTGCCGGGTGTGAAGCTGTCGAGACATCGAAAATGCATGCATACACCTGCCACGGAGTTTTCATCGCGAAGTACGATGCTCACTGTATCATATCGGGCGCTCATCGGCAAATGCTGGTGGCATGGAACCTGCAGTCGCTTTTCCACGTTTTTCATCATGTGAGCAGATTATCGCAGGGGCTCTCGCCCCGGTGGCGAATATATCTGGTGTCACTGATATGACCGATGATGATGCAGGAAGGTGACCGCCATGGGCAACCCCGCCGAGAAAGTCCGGCTCGCATTCGTTGGAGCTGGCAATCATTCGACACAGTCGCTCTATCCGAATTTCGCATTCATCCCTGAGATCGAATTCGCAGCGGTGTGCGATCTTGATACAGACAAGGCCGCGCAGAATGCGCGCAATTTTGGCGCGAGCGAAAGTTACACTGACCTCACTGCCATGCTTGATACTGTGCAGCCTGATGCTGTAGCGGTTTGTGGGATGCCTGCCGTGCATTATGAAGTGGGCATGGAAGTCCTGCAGCGTGGCATTCCATTGTGGGTTGAGAAGCCACCAGCACCGGACACTGAAAAAGCCGGACAATTGCTCAAAGCCGCCATTGACAATAACACGTTCGGCATGGTCGGCTTCATGAAGCGCTTTGCTCCCGCCAACATTATGGCTCGTGATGTCATCCGGGCTGATGATTTTGGTGGCGTTTCGAGCATCACGGTTACTCACGGGGCTGGGCCATATCGTGATCCGCGCGACATGATGATGTTCAACGGCATTCACATAATTGACATTGCCCGGTTCTTCGGTGGCGAGATCGACCGCGTTTACGCCGAAGTCGGCCGCACTACAGCGGGTGTGCAGACGGTCATTTCAACGGTACATTTCGCAAATGGCACAGTTGGCACAATCAGTACCAATGGCGCGCACACATGGAACGATTCGTGGGAGCAATACTATATTACCGGGCGGCACAAATCCGTGCTGATTGATAATTGCATCGAAGTCAAAGTCATCGACCCATCGCGGCCGCTCAGCCGCCGCAATGACCTCAAACTCTATGCAAACAGCCAGTCATACGAGGTGTTCGGCAATGCTTCCGGCTGGTGGCCGAGTGGACACTATACCCGCGGCTACTGGGGGGAACTGAATCACTTCGCCCTCAGTGTCCTTGGACGGACTGCTCCGCGCGCGACGCTGCATGATGGGGTCGTTGCCATGCAGATCATCGACGCCATGTTCATGAGCGCCGAACGTGGCGCGCCTGTGAGCATCTCGGAAGTCTGATGCGCCGATGTTTCTCCTGGAATTTGATCCGGAAAAAGGCCCCGTCATCATGATGACGGGGCCTTGTTGTTGCAATATGCCGCACTACACTTCTTACCCAAGCTTGATGGCTTTGAATTCCCCGGAAGCAAGCACGTAGTCCTGAGCTTTCTCTCCATCAATAATCTTGATGCTTTGGGCGAGGTCAAAATCCGTATTATAGGCCATCACGGTCGTTTCACCGTTTTCACGGTAGACGCCATAGCGGATTTTGTCGCCGGCCACGACGCGGGGATTGCATTGCTCTCCTGTTTTAGCCGCCTCGATAAGCACACGCATCAGTTTGTACATGCCCTGGGCGCCCGGGTAGTCATAGGCGGTTGTGAAGAGCACAGAGCCTTCGCCGATGCGGTTTTCATAAATGACTGCTGGCCCGCCCTCATAGATGAACGTGTCGGCCCCTTCGCAGATACGTTTGGCACCGCATTCTTCGATATTGGCAAGGGAGACGGTGCCGGTTGAGCAGATAGGATCGCCGTTGAGATCACCCATCAGTGGGATCTGCCAACCGTTGCCTTCTGGCTGAGCGACGAATTTGAAGCCGGCGTCAAAATGTGTCGCGCCCGGCAGAATTTTCACTCCGCACAGTTCGCTGAGATCCCCATCATTGATGAGCTGCATTTCGTCGGTGCGGTCGCTGTTCGTGCGGAAATGGGGGAGGGAGATTACCAGATGGCCTCCGGATTTGACGTATTCCACAAGGTCTGCGTAGATTTCCGGCGTCATTGTGTTATGGCCGAGCATGAGCAGGGCCGGATAGCGTTTCAGGGCTTGTGCGCCTGCGAAAATCGGAACGATGTCATACTGTCCACATGGAGGCTGTGCACTGTAGTCCTGGGCGCCCATGACGGTTGTCCGGTGCCACGGTGCGCCCTGATACATCGCTGCCACCAGCAGCTCCCATGACATTTCCGCGTCGCCATATACCCATTTGTCGTCGCCGAAGTGATTCCACACGTGACAGCTGCCAAAGTCGCTCCACTCCGCATGGTTGCCCTGCAGGATGCCCAGCGGCACGATTGGGCCTTCCTCTGGCAGTGGATTCGCTTCGGCGTCAGCTGCCAGATTGCGCAGTTCATCTCGATACAGCTGGCATATGGGATCATCATATTCATATGACTGGCCATAGCCACGATATTCGAAAAGGCCGGATTCGAGATAGATGTAATCCGCGCCTGCCACGTACGAGGTATAGAGTGAATTGCGCAGGCGTTTTTGCTTGAGCGTATCCTCGATATCGAAGCCGCCATACCACTCATGCGCGATATGTGAGCCCCACTCTTTGCAGTTGTATGCTCGCGCGGCACCTCGGACTCCGGCCAGGTTAATATCTGGGTCGCCGGGCATAAGTTCCGTGCATGGCAGCGCGACTCCGGCCAGCGCGTTATAGCTGTGCAGAATCGTCGCCTCGACTGACATTACGGTCTTGATGCCTGCTGCGTGGTTGCGGTCGCATTTGTCTTTCACGAAATCGACATAGCGCTCAACTGCTTCCTGCATGGTTTTTGTCGCAGCGGGAGCGTAGTCGTGACGGGCGAAATAACCCTCGTAGTGGCTTGCCCAGCCTCCGGTTTCGCCGATCATGTCGCCAATGAAGTAGCCATTGGCGGCTTCTTCGATAGCTGCGCAGAGGTCTGGATCGAATTGCGTGCCGCGGCCATTGGGCGTTGGTTCACGCTGGGTATAGAGAAAAGCGAAATAGATTTTTGCGTCGGCGAGAATTTTCGCCCAGCGTACCCATTCCTCTTTGGGCATGCAGTTGCCATTCTCATCGCCGGGTTTGTGATAGATGAGCAGGAAATTTCCGAGGTTTTCGTCTGGAACTTGTGCGACCTGTTCGGCCAGCGTCGGCCATATATTGTGGTGGTCGCCGATTTCAATGCCGATTTTTGTGATTTTTGGCATGGTTGACTCCTGAAAAATACTGTGAAAGTGTGCCCTGTATGTGCCTATGAATTGTTCTCGACGTCCTCGAACCTTCCTCCCTCTGGCTCTGCAATTTGGGTCTCTCAAGCTATTTCAGGAGAAGGACGCGCCAGTCAGCAGGGCCGATACTGAGCGTCAGTGGGGCCTGCTCATTGACTGAGCCGAGCTCAATTCCTGTCAACGCATCGGTGATTTCATATTCGCCATTTGCCGATATGATGGCTTCGGTGCCGTGGTGCAGATCCCAGTTGCATATCATGGCGACAATGCCCTCAGGAACCTCGTAGAGGCGGCTGCAGCCCGTTTTTGATGCGATGGCGATAGGTGAGTTTACTACGTCTCGCAGGCGCGGCAGGAGAGCTTTTTCGGCTTCGGCATATTGCGTGTTGAGCTGGCGCAGATTGCGATATCCACGTTGAATCATGCGGTGCCAGTATGTAACGTCGTATGCAATATGCTCGGCCCCGGCGATGTCGGGGCAGTCGCCGCATGTGAGTATCTGCATGCCGTTGGCGGCCGCCTGTTCGATTGCCTGCGAGGCGCTCTCGCTCAGGAAGCGCGCATTGGGCAGCAGCAGAATTTGAATGCCCGCCAGCCCGCCGCTTGTGAGGTCTTCCTCCATGATAATGCGGCAGGGGATGTTGCCCCGCAGCAAGGCAAATGCTGTGCCTTCAAAGCTGTGCATGTGGATCATGCGTTCAGCTGTATTTTCGCGCCACGGCTGCTCGAAAATTTCGGTGGTGGTTGAGTAGAGAAGCCCGATTTTGGCGGGGAGTGGCTTGCGCTCATGCAGCAGGTTTTCGATCTTTTCAATATCGCGAGCGACCACCGCCATGCCGTCGTAGCCGTCCGGGTTATAGGCCGTATAAGCGCCTGAGCACCAGTAGCAGATGGCATTTGCGCCCTCGGTAATTGTGGTGCGGGCGAGTTTTGCCGTTTCGTCAGGGCTGAGCATCTGCATGCGAGTAGTGTGCTGGATGTGGGGGCCCTCACTGGCCTGGACGAGAGACGTGGAGCTGGCAGTGATGTGGGTGCCGGTGCCGAACGTCTGGAGGCCATTTTCACCTGCTTCGGGGAGACGCGCAAATGGGAAAGTCTGATAGATGAACCATTCTTTGAGCTGGAGGCGGTCCGGCCGCTGGATAAGGGCGGATGCACTGCGCGCGAGGTCCTGGCGCTTCATGTTCGCATTGAGCAAGCGGCCGCAGAAGTATGAATCCGCGGGGATAGTCAGCATGAGAAGATCGGGCGA
>CAYSRY010000231.1:0-5748 GCA_964433395.1 uncultured Armatimonadia bacterium
AGAACATGCGCTCCACTATCACGCAACGCATGGAGAGTTCGGACGGCAGCTTTTCGCTTTGTCCTGCGGCCGATGACAAACAGCGTGGCCTGTGCCTGACTGGCAATAAGGGCTGCATCTGAAACGATTCCGTCGGCCGGTGTGTCCCAGATGACGACTTCCGCAGACTCATTGATGAGCCCTGCGACGTCTGCCATCAAGGGATCACCAACCGAGTCGACATATGTGCTGAAGACAGACCCCGCTGGTATGATGCGCAGATTTGGCTCTGCAGTTTCACTGATGACATCGTCGAGAGCGCCCTGCTCTGTTACCAGCGAAGCGAAGCCGGTTGAATTGTCGACATGGAAAAAGAGATGTTGCGCCGGTTTGTGCATGTCGCTGTCGACCAGAAGCACGCCTATGCCAGCCCTGGCGAGCACTACAGCAATATTTGCCGCCACGGTACTTTTGCCTTCGGAATCTCCCGTGCTGGCTATTGCGAAGGAGGAAATGCCATTGCGCTGGACCTGCAGGCGAATCACTTAGGCAACTGCCCTGACTGCGTTTGAGTAGGGTGAGCGGTCATCGAGCGATATTGGCGTCTGCACATTACGGTCTTCGGGTATGGCGCCCAATACCCTGCAGCGAACGGTACTGGAGATCTCTTCAATATTGGCGAATGTGTCGTCGCAATAGTCGACGGTGAGTGAAATGATGAGGGCCAGAATCAACCCGAGAATCAGGCCGACGCCCATGATGCTGGTAAGATGCGGGGCAACGGGCGTATCGGGGACCTCTGCTGTCTGCACAAGCCTGATTGGTGGAACGGCCATTGCGGCCTGGAGACGAAGCTGATAGAGGCGCGAAAGCAGTTCGCCATGCACCTGCTCGAGGCCGAGCGCTTTGCGCTTGAGAGCGGCATACTCAACGCCAAGCGTCGGCGCGAGATTGGCCAACTCCCGCTGGCGCGCGACCTGGCGAGTGATTACGTGCTTTCTGGCACGTATACCATCGAGTTGCCCCGACAATTGGAGTACAGCATCGCGAGCGTTGATTTTGTTTGGATTAGGCGACGAAGTGACAATTGAGCGTGTGAGGTCGGCATCGCTCTCCAGCTGTTTTCGGAGACGGGCAATGTGCTCGCGCACGCCTTTCACTTCAGGACTGTCCACGTAATAATCTTTGAGCATACGCTGCAACTCAATATTGAGTTCGGCGATCTGTTCCTCAATAGCCTCCGCTTTGATGGATGGCTGCTTTTCGACTTCTTCGAGGTCTTCTGGTTCAGCAGCCACCAATTTTTGCATACGTGTCAGTTGAGCCTGAACGGCAGCTTCTTCGGCCTGGACGGTACCAAGCTCCGCCAGCAGTTCGGCGTACTGCTCGACGGATACCACTGAACCTCCAGCGATACCTGTTTCGAGATTCTGTTGTTCTATAGTTGCGTTCTGTTCTCCCGCGTCGCGCAGATCCGTCTCGACATCTTCGAGTTGTTCTTCAACATAGGCTATGGCCGCCATAGTGGAAGCGGTACTGCGTTTGCTGCTGTCGTCTTCGTAGAGTTTTGCCCAGAGATTGACGACTTTTGCAGCAAATTCAGGGTCGGTGTCTTCAAATGAGATAGAGAGCAGATTGCCTGAGGAATGGGCTACCTCGGATATGGTAGCCGCCTGCAGAAACTGGCGAGGCTCCATGTTCACGCCCAGCTCGCTGATAACTTTCTGTATCATCTCGACCCTATGGAGGAGCTTGATGTGGATCGTCATCTCGCTCTGTTGGCTTGAGAAGAGGGACGTCCTGGCAAGCATTGCATCCTTCGCAGGCGTTTCAGGAGGAGACAGAAGCATCCATGCAGATGCCTCGAAGACAGGAGGCCGCGTTACTCCAAATATAGCGAAAACGAGGAGAATGCCCCCCGCAATCTGCAGAAACAGCCATTTTCGCCTCGCCAGAATAGCCAATACATTCTGGGCGGTGATTTCACCATCAATTTGCTCCAGCGGGCGGGTAACTTCTTCCATATTGAGTTCCAATAGACATTATGGGCACTGCAGCTGCGAGTTCAGCCGTGGTGCCGTCGGTAAATTGTCAGTCGAACAGATTGCTCAGCGTGCCCCAAATACCAAGCAGGAATAACGGGCCCTGGTATTTGTTTTGCCAGGATTGGTCATCTTTTTGTGGCACATAGATAGCGTCACCAGGCAGCAGCAGCCAATTCGCCTGTTCATCATTGCCCCGCAATACATCCCTGACATCCAATTCGAGAACCTGTGGATTTGTTCCCTCAGCGCCACGCCGGACGAGAAATACGTGGCGGAGATCAGCCGTCCGTTCACTGACGCCACCTGCCGCTGCCATTGCGTCACTTATGCGCAAGCCTTGCTCCCACGTGTAGGAGCCAGCTCGGCCCACTGCGCCAGTGACTAAATATGATCGGTACTCCTGCGGCACGAGAATAATGTCATCAGGCTGCAGGCGACGCAGCGGCGTCTGGGTGTCTTCTCCCCGTACAACAGGCTGCAGGTCTATGTATTCAGTGTCGCCTCCCGCATGTATGAGCGAAACTTTGCGGGCATTCGCCCCTGCGGACAGTGACCCGGCTTGTGCAAGCACCTCGCCAAGAGTCAGGTCATCCTGATATCGGAAGACACCGGGGCGTGAGACTGCGCCCGTGACGGAAACGAAACGCTGCTCTGGTGCCGGCAGCACCCAGAGGACGTCACCTGCCTGAAGGTGGACAGAAGGTGCTTTGCGCTCCATAAGATTTTTGAGGGAGACCGTTTCGGCAGCTCCTCCCGCCCGGAGCACCAGTGCGCGCTCTTCATCAGCAGTTTCGCGTATGCCGCCGGCAAGGACAACAAGGTCGACAATATCTACTTCATGCCTTCCGAGTTCAAGCGATACAGCACCCGGTCTGCCAACATGGCCTAAGACACCTACAACGACAGGCTCAATAGACGGGACAATGATAAGCTCCTCAGGATATACCGGAACAGCTTCGGCAGTGCCATTGATGGCTGCTGCGAGATTGAGTGGCAGCCTCTCGCCCGAAGCTCTGTAGAGGGCGGCATGCTCGAGGTCTGCTTCCGGCAGAGAACCTCCCGCCAATGCCAGAACTTCGCGAGCCGTGACGTGCATTCCGGCGATCTCAACCGCGCCAGGCGCACCAACCGCGCCGAGGACATAGATTTGAGAGGGGCGGATTTCGGCCACGTTGATGATAACTCTGGGATTGCGAAGATGGTGCCCTCCCGGTCCGAGCGCGTGCGTGATGCGATCTGTAAGTTCGTCGATTGAAAGTCCTGCTACGAGAATTTCGCCGGTAGCCGGATAGGTGATACGACCGTCAGGACGGATGATCACATCGAGAGACCACTCTTCGTGATCGATAACAGCAATAACAATTTGATCTCCAGCACGGAGGATGTAGGGGTCATCGGCTGCTGCCGGGGAGCCAAAGCATAATGCAATGCTCAATGAAACGACTATCGTCAACGCGATAGCCGTAGCATTCAGCATACCTGTGCGAGCTAAGATAGCTCGAGTTCTATGTAGAAGCGTCATCTGTCTCCCTGCACAGCAGATGATTACCTGTAAGCGTGTTGAGGATGATGGAGACCTGTTCGTCGTCCTGTGCATCAGCGGCAGCGGCCAGTTCATCAAGAGCATGCACAAGCTCCGGAAAAGGATGACAATTGCCATTTGACTGTATGCACATGATATTTTCGTCTTCGGTTGGCAATAATCCTTCATCGTCATACGTGAGTGCCTCGTGCAGCTTTTCGCCGGGGCGTAAACCAATTGTTGCTATGACCCCTGGATCTGAAGGGTCGCCACCTTTGAGCCTGATGAAGTCCTCGGCAAGCTTTCTAATTTTCACAGGGCTGCCCATATTAAGCAGAAATGTATCGCCGTGATTTCCGATCGCTCCGGCCTGAAGAACCAACAGACAGGCTTCGGGAATGCTCATAAAATAACGTGTTACGTCAGGATGCGTGATGGTAAGAGGTTCACCATTTTGCCACTGCCGCTCAAATATCTGTACGACACTGCCCTCACTTCCAAGAACATTGCCGAACCTCACACACGAGAACACCGTGCCATTGTAGGGCCGTCCAGTAATGAGCAGTTCGCAGGTTCGCTTGGTAGCCCCCATAATATTGCCTGGGTTGACCGCTTTGTCGGTGGAAATGAAGATGAACCTTTCGACGCCATGTCTCTCAGCGGCGAGAGCAATGCTTCTTGTGCCTATCACATTGTTTCGGGCGGCTTCCGCCGGTACCGATTCCATAAGATATACGTGCTTGTGCGCGGCGGCATGAAAGATAACATGGGGGCGGTGTTGAGCGAGAATAGCATCAACGTGCTGCGCATTGGTGACGTTGCAGACGATAGGTACGATTTCTATATTATCCCAATAATGCTGGAGGCGTAGATAAACCCAATGGATCCTATTTTCGCCTCTGCCGAGGAGGATAAGTTTGGCTGGGCCATAGCGACATATCTGCCGACACAGATCAGAACCGATCGAGCCTCCAGCGCCCGTAACGAGTACCGTTTTGCCCTTGATGTAGTCACGTCGCAATGTGGTTGAGGCAACAGAAGTTTCGCGTCCAAGCAGGTCCTCAGTATTGATATCACGCGGGAACGGTGTTTCCATGCCCATCATCTCAAGAAGTGAAGGCATGATTTTGGTGGTAACCCCCGCTTCTCGGCACGTTGCCACAATTGAGCCAAGCTTTTCACGCGGCAGACGATCGATGGTGATTATGACCTCGTGAACGTCCAGGTCACCAATCAGGCGCTTGAGATCCGCACCAGTCCCTTGTACGCGAATACCACGCAGGAATGCCCGTCGTTTTGAAGGGGCATCATCAACAAACCCGACGATGTCATACTGTGGACAGCACCCACGCTCGGACATCTGGACAACCGCGCAGCCCAGGTCGCCGGCACCATAGAGCAGCACGCGCTTGGTTGCGACGTCAGAATGTCCGTTTGCAGTAATGCGCTGAAGCGCAGCTCGCACAACTCTCCAGAAGAAGCGTGTGGCCCCCACTTCGAGCACGAGTAGAAGCCAGACTACGACCCAGGCGATAATGGGAAATGGGGCAAAGGCATACTTGCCGATGACCGCAGCCAATATTGTTGCAATTGAGACGCTGAGGACAATTGCAAGTGCAGTCTCAACACCAGCGTATTTCCATACCTGTCTGTACAAGCCAAAGAAAATGTTTGCGATAACGACGATGCCTGCAGTCAACAATACTGTACCCTGCAAAGCATCCCACAGATCAGGCGGAACTGTCCCATTGTAGTAGAGAGTTGGACCAATAAGTGTCGCGACAGCTGCAAACGCGCCGTCTGCTATAGCAAGCGATAGCCGCCAAGGGCTTATCTGCTGGCGTGCCAGGTTGGCAACGCGTACATTTGTCACAAAAATATCCCTCATTCTTCATATTCATATGTATGCCTGCTTCATGCACATTGGAAACATGGCAGATGCGCGTCACTCCCATGTGTAGAAAAAACTGAAACTACAGGCATGATGCCACATGCGCACAAAACCTTCTCTATTATTCCCGCTTCCTAATGCTATATCCTTCCACGATATAGGTGCATGGGCAGCTACAGCTAAGGGCCATCTGGTAGTGGAATTGCACTTAGCAGGAGGGGCGATTGCCAGTATTCTGCAATATTCAGCGGTCTGGGGGCATCACAACGTGCAAGTGGCTCATGCTTGCGTTTCCTGAGGAGGCAATTCAG
>CAYSRY010000232.1:0-5724 GCA_964433395.1 uncultured Armatimonadia bacterium
CTGGGGTTTGTGACACGTACACGCGCTTGCTCGCGATGGTTGGGTTGGACGAAACGCGCGCGTATGTTGTGGATGCATTTATCGTCGGCGGTGGCGAGCAGCAGGATTATTTCGTCCACGGCAGCGCTGACCGGGAACAGACGGCCAAGTTGACTGGAGATGGTGAGATCACCCTGACGCCGGTCGATACAATGATGCCAGCGGGCATGACATGGAAAGCTCCCGAAGGCGAGCATCACGTCGGCTTCAGCAGCGAAAAGGGCTGGGCGTATGGCATGTTGCGCGATACATCGGCAGCAGAGCCCGGCGCAGGCGTGCAGATGGCGGAGTTCGACTATGCCAATGCAGACCTTGCAACGCGAGTGTACATGGTGACCGAAGCCGGTGACAGGCTTTTCCTGGGCACCAATGCGCAGGTCCGCACAGCTAATGAAGATGACGCGAATCTCGAAAATGGGAAGCGTCCATATGTTATGGTGCGGCGATCAGGCGAGGGCACGCAAGATGGCGTAAATGTGTTTACCAGCGTGTTTGAGCCTGTGGCAGGCGAAGCAATAATTGAGAAAGTTGAGCGCGTGGCGACGAGTGGGAATGGTGTGTGCCTCGCAATCCGGACGAGCGATTTCGTCGATATTGTGGCACTCTTCGCCGATAGTCTGGAGGGCGCGTTTGAGGGCACAGAGTTTGCATTCGAGGGGCCCGTCTGCCGGGTACGGCTTGTGAATGGCGAGGTCGCACAGGCATATACGAGCGGCCTGGTGAGCTGGGGCGATTTCCGCATGGTCGCTGAGGAGCGGACCGTAGATTTATTGGGAGTCGAGAGTCGTGCGGATGGTGGTGCGCTGATCGTAGCAGATGACTGGTCCGATCCATCGCCGGCTCCCGGCACGGTATTGATAGTTGACCATGGTGACGGTTATACTCATGGGTATACGGCAGTGTCAGCGGAGAAGGTTGCTGAAGGCACGCGAATCATCACTAAGGAAGATCCAGGTTTTGAGTATGACGCCGGGGCGCAGTCTGCGACGTTCAGGTATCATCCGCATGACCAGCACAATGGCAAGCACACCGTCCGCTGGCAAGGGACTGCGAGCCTGAGATAACGTTGAATCTGGAGAGGTCGCAGGCGCTGCAACTATGTTGTCGCGTTACGGAATGTTTTGGTTGGGGATCGATGGGTATATATGGTGAATTGCGGAATATGTGACAGTGGCAGTGCGTCACGGTACGTAGGAATCAATAATTGGTGAACACGAAAGCGTCGGAGGAAAAACTGGTTCGACAGGCTCAGGCCGGCAACCAGCATGCGTTTGGCCAACTGTACTCGCAATATTCGCGCCTGATCTACAGTATCGTTCGACATATGGTGCGAAATGATGAGGCGGCTGCTGACCTGACGCAGGAGACCTTTATCCGTGCCTGGCGGAATTTGCCCAGACTGGATGAGCCCAAAGCCTTCGGCGGCTGGCTTCGGACGATAGCATTGAATCAATCGCGCGATTGGCGCAGGTCACACCGCCCCACAGAATCCCTTGATAACGACGACGAAGACAGTGCGGAGAAGCAGTGGGCCGATGAAAGCGATGGGCCCGCCGAACAATTGGTAACAAGTGAGCAGCAACAGGAGATCCGTGACGCAATCGATCGATTGGGTGATGAGCAGCGGATCGTTGTATTGATGCATCATCTGGAGGGCATACCAGTAGCCGAAATTGCAGCGCAACTGGGGATCCCGCTCGGGACAGTGCTTTCGCGGTTGGCGCGGGGGAGAGACGCACTGAAAAGGAAGCTCCGCCCGCTTGTAGACAGTGGATAACCCTGCTGTACGCACAGGCGGTTTTGAGACAGGCATAAGGAAGAATAGCAATGAAATGCTCTGAAATAGAGGAAATTCTGGCCGAATACTCAGTCGGCGCATTGGATGCAAGCTCAGCGGAAGCTGTGGAAGCGCATCTTGCGGAGTGTGCTGAGTGTCGCGCGGAACTCGAGATTCTGGAGGCGGCTGGCGCCTTGCTGGGGCCAGTAGAGATGGTTGACGCCCCGGAGGGGTTGTGGACGTCCATTGAAGCGCGGCTTGAGCCACGCGAACGGGCGCATCCTGCCCGGCACTGGTTGTGGAAGCCCGCTATTGGTTTGGCAGCGTCATTGCTGCTTGTGGTAGTGTTTGTCTCGCCAGCGCTGCGAAGCCCCAATAGCCCGGGTATTACCCCCGTGCAGATGGCAGTTGTCTCGGCTGGTGAAGGTACGGTTTTTGCGGAGACGCAGCTCGTTGCCGCATGGGAGCAGCCGCTTGCTGATGAGGCGTCTCTTGGCCTCGCGATGGCTGTGTTGGAGCCCGACGGAAACGATGTGGACCTGTTTGGCAACAGCCAAGCTGACGATACGTCCGGGCTCAATACTTCTGGTGCAGGAGAAGTGGTACAGTGAAGCGGTTGTTCGCAACCATATTTATAGCGTTAGCGCTCGTGCCATGGTTGGCAGGCTGCCAGCGTGAATTGACGCATGAGGATGGGAGAGCTCTGCTTCGTAAGATCAGTGAGGCACGGGTCGACACTGCCGTGAAAGGGACTGTGACGACCTATATTCTTGCTGGTGGCAAAGAAGTTAATGCCGATGCGCGAATTCATCGTGGCGCAGGGCGTATGCAAATGGAGTTTGTCTCTGGTGAGCCCAAGGGATCAAAAATTCTCCAGCAAGGTGGTTTCGTCTGGCAGGTCGCTCCTGATGGCAAAGCAGTTCGACGGTTGCCGCACAATCCTGCCGATCAAATGCCAAATTTTGGCGAGGGTGCCGTGGTGACTGTGGCCCCGGGACCGCGCGTTGCCGGGTATGCAACAGATCGGGTGGTGTTCCGCCCTGGCGCAGAATCTGGCGCGCGACTCGAACTGCTGGTGGACCGCGCAACGAGATTTCCGTTGGTCAGCGAGAAATACAGCAATACGGGTGCGCTTGTGGCGCGCACGGCATTTACTGAGGCGGAATTCGGCGTGGAGCCGCCTGCAGAGGTCGAGCCACCTAAGGCTGAAATGGGGCGCGAGTGGCTTGCAGAGACTACAAAAGTTGATCTCGCTAAAGCAAAGAAGATTTTGTCTGGGGAGCCTGTCGAGCCGAGCTATACGCCAGCAGGGATGAAGAATACTGGGTATTACCTGCATAAACGTGGTCCACTGACGGGCATTGAAATTCGCTACAGTGATGGCGTTCGGCTGCTGAGTGTTATTACATTCCGTAAGCCTGAGCGCGTCAGGGAACACCCCGCGACAGGCGAAAAGACACAGGAGCAGGCAAACGAAGCGGTGCAGGGTATGGTGGAGCGAAATCCTCAGTTGCGCGAACGGTGGAACAATGCGACTCCTGAGCAACGCGAAAAAATGCGCGAGCGTTTGATTGAGCGCAGGCGCCAGCGTCAAGCCGAGGGCGGCAACACAGGGGACGGCAGTGCAGGGAGCGTTGTGCCTCATAATGATGCTGAGCGGGGGCCAACAGCAGAGGAGGAATTGGGGCCTCCACCAGATGCAATACAGCAGCGCGAGCAACCTGCAAAGCAGGAGAGTGCGGACGACGATAACGTTCGCGGCAGCCGGGTGCATGGGCGTGTAGCACGACTGAGAGTAGGAAAATTCATGGTGGTGGTGCACGGTGACCTGCCAGCCGATGAGCTGCAGAAAGTCGTGGCCAGTATGCGTGAGAATCCTACTGCTTTTTAGGCTGGACGGGAGAAGCTGAGGTCATGCCGACTGAGGCTTGTGTAAGAGAAGATAGAGAGCCTGCGGGGATGCCTGCAGGCTCTTTCTGATTGGTATGGTTGTGGGGCACGTCATTTTGAACGCAACAGCAGTATGATGCCGATCGCACCAAAGATTATGTTCTGCGACCAGCCGGCGATGAATGGGTCAAGCGTGCCAGCCAAACCAAATGCGAGCGTCCATGAGCGCACGCCATTGTAGAGGAAGACGACGAGAATCGCGACGACCACGCCGACAAATGAGCCGTAGCTTGCGAAACGAATGGCAATGGGGGCGGCTATCAGGGCAAATATGAAACAAGCCAGCGGAATGGAGTACTTGAAGTGGAGCTTCACCTGCATCTTGTGGGTGTCGCGTCCGCCCTGGCCGATTGTGTCAATGAGGTCCTGTAACTGCATTCCGCTGAGTTCAGTGTCGCGCCGCTGGCCGGTGTAGTAGTCCTGCAGCGCCTTGGTGAGCCTGATGCTCTGAGTCCCGAAGCGCTCCATGGAGAGAACGGACTGTCCGTCCTGCCCGAGCTGTACAGTTTTCCCCTCGTGCAATACCCAGACATTGGCGTCGAGCTCGGCCCAGTTCGCAGCAGTGATGCCGGTGATGTTGTGGTCTTTGTCTTCGGCCCAGATGGCGACCTTCTCAAGTTTGTTGTGGGCCGCATCCATGTGGCCAATGTAGAAGAATCGTCCCTCATCGTCGCGGAAATATACGTTAAATTGTTCGCGCACAACCGGCTGCGTCATCGTCATAGAGGCAAACGTCTCGCGGGCCATACGACTTGCGGGAGGAACGATGTATTCGCTCATTGCGAGTGCTGCGCCGCTGAGAATGAGCCCGACAACAAGCATTGGCATGCAGATGCGCAAAATACTTGCGCCGCCGGTGCGCATTGCGTCCATCTCACCGTGGTTTTTGAGGCTTGTGCACGTCATCGCCACGGCCACAACCGTGCCTACCGGCATCGACCATACAATGGCATTGGGCGCGTGGAATGCGAGGTATTTGAGAATCAGGCCGACGGGGGCCTTCATGCCAAAAAGCAGCGTCCCAAGCTGTCTGGCCGCGTCGCCGAGCATGATGACAGCAAAAGTGGCCACTCCGATGAGGAATGGCATGAATAGCTGGCGATATATGTAGCGGTCGAGGATTTTCATCCGAGCGACGATTCAGACTCCGAGTAGAGGGACTACAGGCTTTCTAATATGACTACGGCCAGCGCCATATCGCCCTCGTGAGAGAGGGATACATGAATGCCATCCGCGCCAAGTTTCTGAGCGTATTCCGCAGCGAAGCCGACGACTTCAAGGCGGGGTTTGCCGCGTTCATCATGTGCGACGGCGATGTCCACCCAGCGCATTCCATTCGTCCATCCAAGCCCGACGGCCTTCATGAACGCCTCTTTCGCGGCAAAGCGGACCGCAAGTCGCTTGGTGCGAGAAGGCCCATTTCCGCAGTCCGCCTGTTCGCCGGGCGTAAAGCAGCGGTCGAGAAAGCGCTGTCCGGTGCGTTCAAGGACGCCTTCAAGTTTGGTGATTGAGCAGAGGTCAGTTCCGATGCCTACGATCATGTGGGGCGATTACCTTTCGAGCTATGCAGTGGAAGCATCGGGCAGGTGGATTGGTTCTTCGTGGATCCAGACCCTGGTCCCAATGGGTATGTTGTTGAACAGTTCGATCGCATCCCTATTATACATCCGCATGCAACCGCCTGAAATGCGTTTTCCAATGGACGAGGGCTGATTCGTCCCATGCATGCCAATTGTCCATCCGCGTTCATGGCCTCTGGCCGAGGTGCCGAGCCAGCGTGCGCCAAGCGGGTTGCGTCCGCTTCCGCCGGGAATGTATTCGCCCTCGTATGTGCGCCACGGCGGCCAGACCGCGCGACTGCGGATATGAAAGTGGCCGACGGGGGTGTTATTTCCGCGTCCAATGCACATTGGGTAGGCTTTGACAGGCTTGCCGAGGGCGTAGACCTGCAGGGTTCT
>CAYSRY010000233.1:0-5718 GCA_964433395.1 uncultured Armatimonadia bacterium
CTGTTGACGCGATGCTGCCATCGCCTGCGACAAGCACAAGGTCCTCAATTTTCTTTTTGGCAGCCGGATCCCAGATGAAGAAACGGGCCTCAGTTTCGATGGGATTTGTGCCGCCGCCACCGTTAATGTCAGTGCCGCCGAAGATGAGATTACTTTCCGCATCCCATGCCAGAGCGCTGATGCCCTGATTTTCAACGAGATTGCGATAGTTCTCCGTAATCCGATCTTCAGAAGGGGAGTATACCCCCATTGCGCCGCCATGCTCCCCATATGGTGGCAGGCTGCCTACATAGATGTCGCCATTCGGTCCGGCGATCATCGCACGAGGCCGAAGATGTCCGTCACCCATGAAGCCAAGCCCGCGCGGATTGCTGTCTGCCTCGGTGCCAAATTCAAACGGTCTGGATGGATCGTACACCGAGAGGTATGAGCCGGTATAGGCGCATACATACAGCAGATCGCCCATCGACAGCAGCGTGTACAACTCGCCGCCGACCGGCGTCGGATTGCCAAGCACGGTATGCTCACCGGTTTTGACATCGGTCTTCCACATCAGAAGCGGCAGCGCAGTCGAACCATAAATATTCCCATCGGGCCCGGCTCCGATGACAAATGGCGCGCAGCCATCACCCACGTATTCAAACTCGGAGACAGTTTCTTCGCCAGTTTTCGGATCGCGCAGAGTATAGGTGCCGATCAGGTCGGCGCCCACGAAAATCCGGCCATCGGCAAGCGGCTGCACAAATTCTTCCGCGCGCTCATCATCGGTGACAGGCTGCGCGTTCCCATCCAGCAGACGGAACCATTCGCCTCCATCGAGGAAATATGCATGACCGTCTGCGCCCTGATACATCGGGGCCCATCCATACGAACTCGCAGATAACGCCGTCCCGACTCTTTCGGGAGCGCGAACAGAGCGGCGTTCGTGCGTATCTGGATTGAAAGCGATGACATCAATGTTCACGGTGCCGACCGCTGTATAGACCCACCCGTTGGCTCCAAGCACAAATGGGCGCGAATACTGTTCGGTCTCCGTCAGGCGGCCATAGTCAATCATTTCGCCCGTCTCGGTATTGTAGCCGACAAGTTTGCCATTTCCATACGTGCACCCGTATACGAGTTTACGCTTGGGATCGGCCATGAGACGCCATATATATGTTTCCGACTCTGCGGGCTTACCGAGGCATTTCAGGCCCTCGTCAAGATTCGCCGGATCGAGCACAAAAATAAAACCGCCATCTTCGGCGCAGCTGCTGGCATAAATCTTCCCGTCCGGACCAGCGCAGAGCCCCCACGGGTATCTTCCCAGCGGCGCGCCAAACTGCCGCGCTTCGCCTGTGCACACGTCAATCTGCACGACGAAAAACGGAGCCCCATTCTGGCTGAAATTCAAATACAGTTTCGTCATTTCGCCATTCTCATCAGGTCCGACGATGGCGTTCATAACGCCAGCTTTCAGGACGGGTTTGCCAAGGTTCTCGAATTCGCGCGTAGAGCCGGTTACCATGCTTTCCACTCCGGTAAACTGATTTTATTCCAGTTAGTGGCTGTTCCGGTCGCAAGTGCGCACCGTCGCGGCCTGCAGGCAACAATTGTAACACTACGCGCAGCACAGTGCATCAACCTATCTCACGTTTTCGTGCCCGCGCACAAATCATCCTGCAGCTGTGCTGCAGACGCAGCTCTATAAGGGTACGCAGCTATATGGAGGACACAGCTATTTCGGTGCTACATTGCTGTGGCAGGTATTATTGCCGCGGGCGCGAAAATCATATCCTGTTCATACTGGTCATACACTGTGAGGTAATCTGATGAACGCTATTGAGATAAAGCAGCACCTGCGGGCTGGCAAACCAGTCATCGGAACCATGTTTCAGCATCTGCACAGTCCCGGTTCAGCGCGCGCGGCCATGCAGTGCGGCTTTGATTTTGTCATCTATGATACAGAGCATTCGCGCCCCGATGTCGAGACGCTCTCGTGGCTCTTTCAGGCCGCATATGATATTGATTTCGCCGCAATCGTCCGTGCTCCGGCATTTGAAGGGCAGTGGCCGACCCGCTACCTCGATCTCGGCGCGGCGGGCAATCTCATTCCGCGCGTCGAAACTCCCGAAGAAGCCGAAAAAATCGTCAATATGCTCAAATATCCACCCGCCGGAATACGCGGCTGGGGCACCGGTGGGGCGCATGACGCATACGCCGCCGACCCGAGCCCTGATTTCCCGGCGCAAGCCAACGAGCGCAATATAGTGATTGTGCAGCTTGAAACCAAACTCGGCTGGGAGGCTCGCGACGAGATCTTCAGTGTCCCCGGCATTGACGCGACGTTCATCGGCCCGAACGATCTCTCACTCTCGCTGGGGCTGCCACGACAGTTCGATCACCCGATGGTCACCGGGGCCATAGACGATATTTTCGAGAGTGCGGCGCAGCATGGCGTAGCTCCCGGAATGCACTGTTTCACCCCGGAGAGTACCCGCAAGTGGCTCGATCGAGGCGCGCTGCTGCTTGCATTCAACTCTGATATGGGGTTAATGTGTGAAGCAGCAATCGAGGGATTACGGAAGATCAGGGGCTAACAACACAGAATTTGCATCGATATTCTCCGGCAGACGCCGGGCACAAGGAAGTTCAGTGATGCTTCAGGCAAATAAGATACTGCTTTCGGCAAGCGCATTCATCGACAATCCCGAATATTTCGGGCCGCTTGCTGACGCCGGATATGAGATTGGGCACACCGAAGACGGGCCTTTGTCGCCGGAGAAACTCATCGGGGTGCTGCCCGGCCACATAGCAACCATCGCGGCCGTCGACACCTATAATGACGAAGTGCTCTCGCAGGCAAAAGACCTGCGCGTCATCTCACGGTGGGGTGTCGGCCTCGACAGTGTGGACATCGACGCGGCCACCCGCAATGGCATTGTCGTCTGCAACACTCCGGGCATGGTCAGCTCGTCAGTGGCCGACATGACATTCGCCCTGATGCTGCATCTGGCGCGTGACCTGACAACCTGCGCCACGCGCGGACACAATGCCCAGTGGGCTCAGGATCAGGCTGCCGATGTATTCGGCGCCACTCTCGGCCTCATCGGCTTCGGCAGCATTGGCCAGGCCGTCGCATATCGAGCACGCGGATTTGACATGCGCGTGCTCGCATTCGACCCGTACCCCAACCAGCAAAAAGCCGACGAGCTTGGTGTACAGTTCGCCGACGTCGACACCATAGTCCGCGAAGCCGATTTCCTCAGCCTTCACTGCAATCTGACTGATGATAATCACCACATGATCGGCGCGGATCAACTTGCTGCCATGAAATCGACTGCGTATCTCATCAACACCGCGCGCGGAGGCCTCATTGATACCGCCGCTTTGCAGGATGCGCTTGAAAATGGCACCATAGCCGGAGCGGCCCTCGATACGCTTGAAGAAGAGCCGCCCGCGGCAGACACACCAATACTCAATGCGCCTAACTGCATTGTCACGCCCCATGCCAGCTTCTACAACCCAACTTCCGTGCGTCTCGTGAATACGCAGGTCGTAGAGAATATCCTCGATGTACTTGCCGGAAAGGCAAACCGATATGTTGTAAATCCACAGGTCATCTAACTCGTATCATCATGCTGCCCCGGCCTCTCTCGCCGGGGCAGCATTGTCTTTTCAGGCGCAATCGGCTATACTTGCGCATCTTGTCACTATTGCGACAAAATGCAGGTGCCAGTTGGTCACGTAATGAATTAGTTATACTATAGTTACATGTGCGCACGAACACTTGGCATTATTGCCCCGGCACTGTGACCGGGACATTTCATGAGGGGAGCTATACAATGGTACGCATAAGCGAATGGTTGAGTGAGGGTTGGGCACTAGTCAAGGACGATATTGTGACGTTCGCTGTTGCAGCGCTGCTCGCAGGGGTTATTGGTGCTTTGACAGCGGGCATCTGCATGCCCCCACTGGCAGTCGGGCTGTATATGATGGCGTTTGCTAAAATGAAAGGCGAGCCCGTAGCCATCGGTGACGTATTCAAAGGATTCCAGAAATTCGGCCCAGCATTCGTCGCGTCTCTTCTTATCGTTATCGCAGCAGGCGTCGTCGGTGTTGTACTCAATCTCATACCCGTTGTGGGCCAGATTGCTGCATCACTCCTTGGCTTTGCAGTTGGCGCCGCGACCTTCTATACAATGCAGCTTATCGCCGTGAGCGACATCAGCCCGGTTGAGGCCATCCAGCAGTCATTTGAGAAGGTAAAAGACAACTTCCTGATGTACTGTCTCGCTGCTTTTCTCTTTGGTCTCGTCAACTCAGTCGGCGCGGCAATCTGCGGTATTGGCGCGCTTGTCACAATGCCGATCGTCGTCATGGCCGGCGCGTTGGCATATCGCGACAACTTCGCCATGCCCGGTGGAGCCGCCCAGCCGAACTTCAGTGCTCCCGCAGTCCCGGTTGCTCCAGTTGCTCCGGCACCGCCAACAGCAATGCCGACGCCTGAGCCGCCAAAGCCCGAACCACCAACACAATAAACAGCGCCCCAAGCCATATATACGCGCAAATCAGACGGGCCCGCATTCATCGCGGGCCCGTTTTATTTCCCTCGTGGATTTTGCCCGACAAAGAAGGCAAACCCCTTCATTGCAGGGAAATCTCAGACGCTTTCAGTGCCCCGACACTGTCTCAGAGAGAGCGAGCATTATGGAGAAAATCAAGGTAGGCGTAATCGGCGTACGACGCGGTGAAGGTTTTGCGCGAGGCGCAGGCCCAAATCTTGGCATGGAACTTGTCGCATTGTGCGACACATGGGAAGAGCGGCTTGCGTCGGCAAAAGAGAAATTCAACGTCGCCACCTACACCGACTTCGACGAATTCCTGACCCACGATATGGACGCGGTCATTCTCGCGAATTATTTCCACGAACATGCCCCGTTTGCCATCAAGGCCCTCGAAGCAGGCAAACACGTGATGAGCGAGACATCCGCATGTCTCACGCTTGCGGAGGGCGTCGAGCTGGTCGAAGCCGTCGAAAAAAGCGGCAAAATCTACATGTTTGCTGAAAATTACCCGTTCATGGTATTCAATCAGGAGATGCGCAGGCTCTATCAGGCCGGTAAAGTCGGCGAATTCATGTATGGCGAGGGCGAATACGTCCACCCCATGAACTCTGACGAGGTCAACCGCCTGTCCCCGGGCATCAACCACTGGCGTAACTGGATTCCTGCGACGTACTACTGCACACACTCGCTGGGCCCGCTCATGTACATCACAGACACGCGCCCGGTTTCGGTCAATGGACATGTCATCACGTACCGCGAAGATGACGTGCGCAGTGCGACGACCGTCAGACGCAGCGATTCAGCCTCAGTGATCATCTGTCACATGGACAATGGCGCAGTCGTCAAGCTCCTCCACGTAGGCCTCCGGGGCCACGGCGTCTGGGTTCGCATTCATGGCAGCCACGGCCAGATGGAAAACCTCCGCGAGGGCGACCGCAACATGCTCCGCCTCACCCGGGAGCAATATCACGAAGAGCGCGTTGATCCCGAGGTCCAGATATACAAGCCTGATTTTCCGGTTCACCACGACGAAGCGATGCAAGCCGGTCATGGCGGCGGCGATTTCTTCACGAACTACTTCTTCGCCGAGGCCATCCGCAAAAACGAGCAGCCATACCTTGATGTGTACCGCGGTGTCACAATGTCGATTATCGGTCCGCTTGCATACAGG
>CAYSRY010000234.1:0-2749 GCA_964433395.1 uncultured Armatimonadia bacterium
CCCTATCCAGCTGAGCCGCGAACACCTGAAAAGGGGTTCCGGGGATATCCGCAGGTTGATTCAGACAAGTGCATCGGCTGTGGCGGCTGTGCTGCGGTATGTCCGGCCCGCCTCATCAAAATCAATGACATAGACCAGGAAACCCGCCGCATGACGTGGCTGTTGGAGCGCTGCATTTTCTGCGGACGATGCGCGGAAGTTTGTCCGGAGCAGGCAATTTCCATGACACAGAGGTTTGAACTGGCCTCTGACCACGTGCGCGATGACATGGTCGCCGAATACGACATCTTCATGGCCACGTGCCGACGCTGCGGACGCTGCTACACCAATCCAAATCCTCTTGACCGCATTATGCAAACTGGCATGCGCCGTGATAGTATTGATCGAGGTGGCGCCAACTGTGCATATGGCATGGTCTGCCCCACCGACGTGGACTCTGAATCCGAGATCGTGAATGAAGACGACATGGCGGGCGTCGAAGCCTGAACGCCCCCCGCCGGAGGACGTAATGCTTGAAAAACTCTGTCAGAAATTCTTCAGCAAATCATTGTGGGTATACCACGCCAATACAGGTGGGTGTAATGGCTGTGACATCGAACTTATCGATGTCCTCACCCCCTTCTACGACGCTGAACGTTTCGGTATAAAACTGGTAGGCTCACCGCGACATGCTGACGTGCTGGCCTGCTGCGGCCCTGTAACCCGCCAGGTTGTGCCGGCGCTCAAGTGTCTCTACGAAGCGGTGCCCGATCCTAAAATCGTGATAGCCATTGGTTCCTGCGCGTGTGGTGGTGGCATCGTATACGACTCCTATAATATTATCGGCGGCGTCGACGCAGTTCTGCCAGTCGACTACTACATACCTGGTTGTCCGCCACGCCCTGAGGCAATTATTCACGGTTTGGGCATGGCTTTGGGTCTGACCGAAAAACAGGTCCAGTCCATCGCCCTGCGCCAGCAAGTCGACAGTCCCGAATCAGTCCCGTTTACAAAGTAATAGTCCCCCACAATAGTGATGGGAAAAGGAATTCTGCACGGAAGGCGAAAATTCCCATGCCTGACGATTTTTGCCACGTGCGCAAAACGCTCGCGGCCAAAATGCCGCCTGTACACCCGGCGCCGACCGGCCAATAACAATGCGGTGCCAGTACATATCTGGAGGAACAAGATGGCTGAGAAAAAGACTACATTTGCGTTGTTTTTTGGTAATCGCGGTACATTCCCATCGTCATTAATTGCTGCTGCGCGCGATCAGATGGTGAAGCGCCTCAAAGAGCTCGGGCACGATTCCATCATCATGGATGCGGGCGCCACACACTTCGGAGCTGTCGAAAGCCCCGAGGAAGGTCAGATTTTCGCTCAATGGCTGCGCACGCACGAGGGCGAATACGACGGCGTAATTCTCTCACTGCCAAACTTCGGCAGTGAAAATGGTGCAATTGCCGCATTCCGCGACTGCAAAGTGCCAATACTTGTCCACGGCTACCCGGACGAACTGGACAAAATGGCACCGGAGCTGCGCCGTGACGCATTCTGCGGCAAATTTTCCGTAATGGATGTATTTGTGCAGAATGGCCTCAAATTCACAGCCCTCAAACCGCATGTAGTCAACCCTGACAGCCCGCGCTTCGCCGAAAACATCGACTACTTCGACCGCATGTGCCGCGTCGTCGCCGGCATGAAGAATATGGTCGTCGGTGCAATCGGCGCACGCACCACGTACTTCAAAACAGTCCGCATCGACGAAGTCGCCCTCCAGCGCAAAGGCATCACAATGGAGACACTTGACCTTTCCGAGATCTTCTACCGCATGACTAAGCTGAACGATAGCGAAGACAAGATGAAGGCTAAAATCGACCGTCTTCGCAACTACACCAACTGGGATCAGGTACCCGACGCGGCGTTTATGAAGCTCGCCCGCCTCGGAGTTGCGATTGATGATGTGGTGGAAGAATACCATATGGACGCGATCGCGGTCCGCTGCTGGATCGAAATGGAGCAGCAACTCGGCATCGCCCCATGCGTACTTCTCGGGGAGATGAACGACCGCGGCATGGTTGCCTCGTGCGAAGTCGACATGGGCAATGCGCTCGCCATGTACGCCCTCAGCAAGGCCTCCGGAGGCCCCGCCACGGTTCTCGACTGGAACAACAACTACGGTGAACAGGATGACCAGTGCATATTGTTCCACTGCGGGCCGGTACCGACAAGCATGATGACCACCTGCGGCTGCGTCACCGACCATTGCATCCTGAGAAATGACGTAGGCCCCGGAAATGCATATGGCCCCTGCCAAGGCCGGATAAGCCCCGCTCCAATCAGTTACGGGAGCATGCTCACACAGGACGGGCAGATGAAATGGTTCTTCGGCGAAGGTCGGATTACTGACGACGAAATCCCTGCAGATTACTTCGGATGCGCCGGCGTCGCAGAAATTGAAAATCTCCAGGACATCCTGCAGTCCATCGGGTACGCTGGCCACAGGCATCACGTTTCCGTTACTCAGGGGCACATCGTAGAGCCCATCGTGGAAGCACTTGAGAAATACGTCGGCTGCGAGGTCGTTCGGTACTAGAACAGCTACAAAAAGCCAGAATTATGACGGCCTCTTCACATGCGAAGAGGCCGTTTTTTTTGTGTCAAAACAGGTTCGTGAACCTGATTTTTGAGATGCTGAAGTCCTCGGACCTACCCCCTCAGGTACCAGGACCTCGCCCGCAGGCAAAAAGGCCCTGCGGCCCGGCCCCAT
>CAYSRY010000234.1:2774-5687 GCA_964433395.1 uncultured Armatimonadia bacterium
AGCAATAATTGCCAGTCAGGAGGAGGGGGGAACCTATGTGCCAGGTGCTCGGACCTGATGCGATATTATTAATATCACTAATGCTTTTCAGGCCAGCAGGTCCCGGAACGTTGTTTTCAAATCAAAAAATCCCCCTTCGGGAGGGCAGAAACAGCAACAACAAAACGGCAAAACGGCGAAGGCATGAGAGGGCTTCTTTTGAAAAAGCCGCCCTCTCAAACTCTCCCGAGAAAATTTCTGGAAGAAACAGCAACAGCAAAACGGCAAGCAGCAACGACTAACGGCAAAGGAAAAAGCGAAATGACAAAATGCAATTCGCCGGACGCAAACCGCCCGGCGAAGCAATCAATCAACATTGATACCCTGCGACGATGCGCCAATCAGACGCACCGCAACGGGAAGCTAGGAAGGATCGTTAATCGGATCAGCCCAGTACCAGTTGTTCTTGCCCAACCATTTCGCATGGCCATCCATAAAACCATAGTTGGCCCCGTCATTGTGGCGATTATCCGACCAGTACCCTGGCCACTTGTATGGCGCCAAGCCGTAGTAGTCAGCAACGTAATTGCCATCCCACATCATAATAGTCTCAGACGGCGCCCTGACCTGAGCAAGCGGAAGGCCAAGCTGATTCGAGCGAATATCACACATGCGGTTGAATTCGTAATTGCACGGCCAGCCACCGCCACTCATGGCAACGCCGCCCTTACTCGGGCAATAGAAAATCTGCGCATTCTTGGCATACGGCTCGATAAGCGTAATCCAATTGGTCGTAGGGGGATCGTCGGTGGTAGTGTCGCGCCAATATCCAACTCGCCACATGAACTTCTCGTCATAATCCTGGATGTACATCATGACCGACAGACTGAGCTGTTTGACATTGGACAGACAACTGGTCTGACGTGCCTTCTCTCGCGCCCGCGCGAACACCGGAAACAGAATCGCCGCCAGAATCGCAATAATTGCGATGACAACCAGCAATTCAATGAGCGTGAAGCCCCGTTTCATGGCAACCTCCCAGATATGTGTCCGAATTGTTCCGCCCATGCAGAATCATATTGCAAAATCATGCCAGTGTTTCCGCCAAGCATCCGAACACACCTCCTGATTGCCAGTCAATAATGTAGAATTAGTAATACCTAAAAGAGATAAAAATCATGGAAAAGAATGACCTGAAGCAAAGTCTGGCGACCTGAAATGGGGCGCACCTGTGGGAATCCCCTGAAATTGAACAAGGAGAGCCGCAGCGAGCTCGGGTTCAAGGTATACATCAGCGAAAATGGTAACCCCGGAAATGCCGAGGCGCGAGCAAACGTCGACATTCGGAATGACATCGGCAGGATCGCGCGGAAGAGCAATGATTTCACCTTCTTTGCTCCTTACCTGGCGATAGATGGACAGGCCAGTACAGAGATGGGAAACGTCGGAGCCAACGGCTTCAAGTTCGGCAATACGCGCGCGCTGAATCGCCTCAAGCTGGGAAGCCGTACCGAAATAATCCATCGGCATGATGAGATCGAGAATGCCACTTGCAACCCAGCGCGAGCTATCCTGTCCGCCACGTGGTCCTTGCACAGGCCCTTGAACGGCAGCGGAGAGTATGATGTGGGGATTGATGGTGTGAAGAGCAGTGCTGGTGCGGCGAACAATATCGGTGATGGCGGCAGTGTGCCATTCGATAAACTCGACATTGGTGGCATCGGAGAGTGGATGGCCGAAGCGATGTTGGAATTCGGCCCGGCATTTTGTGCAATAGCAATCCGTGCCGACGCGGATGTAATCGTAATGAATGCCATCGACATCGTAGCGGCGGGCAACATCAATCATGATCTGTGAAATCCAGCGGCGGAACTGCGGGCGGTGGACATCTGCCCAGTCGATATTGCGTTTACCCCCGGAAGTAATCGTGGACATCCACGGGCGGATCTGATCGGCAGGGAGGGCATCGAAATAGCCCCGGCATACGCAGAACCACGGGTGAACCTCGATGCCGCGCGCATGGGCGAGCTCAATGATATTGGCAAGTGGATCGAAATTCTCTGGGACCGTGTCTGGTACTGGGAGAACCCCTCCGCGATAGGAGGCGTAGCCACGGTTGTAGGCGCATGGAACAAGCACGTTGATGCCAGCGGCGACGGCGCGTTCAATGAGCTCATTGGCGGCTTCTGGAGTGGCGATTGAGTTCTGTGTGGCCCAAAGAGCGCGTGTGGCAAGGAACGGGGTTTGTTCAGCAAGCGGCGCCTCGTCGGACAGGCGGAAATAGACATCGTCGGCCCACATTTCGCCCTCGGCAAGTGCAAACTCGACATATACGCTGACTTTGACAGCGTCAGCGGGGGCGGTGACGGTGACCCGCCAGTCGTGCCAATCGGCTGTGCCGTATAACGACTGCGTCTGCATCTGGCCAATATTGTTGTCAGCAGAATCGTAGAACAGTGCAATGAGGCAGACGCTGGGATAGCCGAAGCGACGTACACTATTGAGTTTTAGAAAACCGCCGAGATCGTAGACGAGGCCGGGCTGAATGGGGATATTCTGCTGCTTCCAGAATGCCCAGCCAGCGTGCTCTTTCCGGACAACATGCAGCGCAGCTTGTCCGGAATGTCTGACGGTTGACGAAAGCGCGCCCCCCAGCGCACCGACGCGCTCGGCATCTGACGGTGCCCAGCCGACGGGCCAGTTGGCGTCGGTGGCATCTTCAAAGCCGGGATTGGTGAGCAGATTGGGCCCGGCGGCGAAGCAATGAACAATACATATGGCAAGCACAATGCAGCACAGTAACGATGAACGCATATGGGAACTCCTCTAATGTGGAAAGTAAAGTACAGGGGATGATTTGGCCATTGGAGCGCTGGGGACCTTCCCGGGGAGGCCGGTGCAGCGCACTGTTGGCTACTCGGGGTTGCTGTGGCC
>CAYSRY010000235.1:0-5639 GCA_964433395.1 uncultured Armatimonadia bacterium
TTATAATAATGAAGGCGTGGATACGATTGAAACCTATAGCAAGCCCGTATCAGGCCCTGCGGGTATAGTTGGGCTCTGGAATTTTTCGTCAGTGCAGGCCTTGAGTGTCGGCACAGCACAACCAGCTGCCGGTACGCAACTGCTTGTACGTGACAATGGCACGTATCGCATGAGTGACGGATCGGGGTACTGGGAAGAAGGCAACACGTTCTTCTTCAGCAACAGGCACCTGCTTGTGAAACCCCAAAGTGCCTCGGATCCTGGAGATATAGGCGATGGCAACTGGTTCCAGTATACTCTCACAAGCAATACACTGGCGATTGACGAATGGCACACGACCGATCCGGACAAACGCATGACGTTCGTGCGAGATTCATCATAGACGGTCAGCGTAGATATCCAGCCCGGACACGCACGATGTGTGTCCGGGCTTTTGCCGTAAAATGTCGGGGGCAGGTTTCCAGCAATAGAGAGAAGAAATGGCGCGTTGTAGGTTCCCTCGATAAAGCCAGGAGGCGACAGAACCAATGAGACATCGCATGCCGGCACAGGTGGCCATCTTACTCTTTGCTGCACTCGTTGCCGCTTCTGCATCATCAGCAGAAGACTACACGCTTCAGGCGTTCACCATCACCGCAAACGCTCCAGTTGCAATCAGCCTTGGTGCTGACCGCACAGTGAGCGAGCCGCTGTACACAAACGCACATGGTGAGTGGACACCACTGACAGTTGTTGGGGAGGCCGATGGTGGTGGAGTACAGTTCACGCTGCCATCGGATGCGGTGGGAACGACGACAGTCCTGCTTGAGCAACCAGATTGGCTGACGCTGCCTGATACGGACGCCCCTGTAATCAGCGGCTGCCGTGCCAACGATGTAGAGTACACAGCTGAAAATGGCATCGTCATGATGGGGCAGCTAGCCGAAGCACCGGATGAAATCATGCTGACAGTAGCCGATCCGACGAACCCGATCTCAACCGAGAAGGTACAGGCATTCATCAACGGTCGGCCGATGAGCACATTTGAGGGTGGTTTGGATGCCGAGCACGGTGACGAGGCGAAAACGGCCAACATCTTCATAATGCCGGGAAATCTTCCGGATGACAAGTACGAGATTTCCTTGTTAGTACCCGACGCAAGCCCGTCGCATAATAGTCTTGCAGCTCGTATTGTCTTCTCCACTGCCCCACTCCTGCGAAATGCAGGCTTTAATGAACTTGATAAGGATGGAAAGCCGCTGAACTGGTCTTTCGGCTCGTGGGACAGCGGCGATCCGAGTGAGTATGAAATCTCAATCGCCAAGGATCAAGGGCGCAGTGGAAATGCCCTGAAACTTGTCGGCACGTCCGGTCGGCTGAATATGGTGGTGGGGCAACCAGTGGACCTGGTGGCAGGACAGACATACATACTGTCAGGCTACTACAAAAACACAGCAATAGGTGGCTACGCGTCGTTAATGGGTACGAAGACGACGGCAGAAAAAGCTCAATACTCCAATACCACTCCCTTGGCTCAGGCAGATGACTGGACGCCATTTGCATGGGAACTCACGGCTGAAGAAGGTAACAATAATTACATGTTGTACCTTCGCAGCACTTCAGTCGGGACCGTGTATTTTGATGACCTGGTACTGCAACCGAAATTGTGAGCCTCAGAGAGCAGTCAACAGGAGAGAGATCGGATGATGAAGCATCGGCTGTTCACTCACTGTCTGGCGATCGTATGCACTTTTCTTTTTTGCCGCATCGCACTTGCACAGGAATATGATCTGCGCCCAATACACATTACCTCGAATGTCGGTGTGAGCGTCACCATAAAGGGTGGTCCGGAACCGTCAGATCCCATGTATCTCTCCAGTGATGGGACATGGAAAGATCTGACAGTCGAGAGTGACGGTCGGAGTGTTACTTTCACGCAACCGGCGGATACACTTTCAGAATCGCTGGTGCTTCTGAGCTGGCCGGAGTGGCTGTCTCTGCCAGATACGGATGCCCCAGTGCTGGGCGCAGTGAGTGTGGAAGACAAGCCCGTAGAAGCAGCCCCTGAAGTGAACCTCGGGAGCATAGCTGAGATACCTGCCCAGCTTACGTTACGCTTCACCGATGCGCTCAATCCGATCGCAGCACCACGCATAAATGTGCTCATTGACGGACGCGCTCCCGAGGTGTTTAATGGGGACTTCGAATATGAGCAGAGCGAAGACGGGAAAATGGTGAGTGTTTTCGTATTTCCCGGCGAGCTTGACACAGCTCGTCATGTTGTAACAGTGAGCGTTCCTGACGCTACGCCAGGATTTAACACCACTTTGACAAAAGTAGTATTTTCGACGGCACCGATCATCGCCAATGGTGATTTTGAGCAAGCCGATGCAAACGGCGCGCCCCTGCACTGGTCAACTGGTACATGGAGCGCCACCGCGGAAACCAAGGCAGAATTCAAAGTGGTCGACGGTGGCCGAAGCGGCAAATGCCTGATGCTCAATGGCATTGCCGGGAACCTGAGTTTGGTCTGTGGTCAGCCAGTGGAGTTGGTTCGGGGCGCAACATACCTCTTATCTGGCTACTACAAAACCGATGCTAACCGCGGTTACGCGTCATTGATAGGCTCCGCAGGTAAGATTACTAAAGACTGCCAATACGACAGCATGCCGGGCTTGAAAACCGCAACAGACTGGACACCGTTTGAATGGGAAGTCACCGCAGCAGAAGCGTGCGATGGCTGGACTATCTACCTGCGGTCAGGCGGCCCAGGTGCAATCTATTTTGATGATGTGAAACTGGAACAGCAGCGCTGAAAACAATATTTCAGCGCCTTAGAGGCAGAGTACGGAGGAAATGACATGCGTGAAAAATCACGGAAGTTCTTTGAAGATCTGGTGATGGCACCATCACCATCTGGTTATGAACAGCCAGCGCAACGCGTGGTGCGTGAATATGTGGCAGACTTTGCAGACGAGGTGCGCACCGACGTTCACGGAAACGTCATCGCAATCCGGAATGCCGATGCCCCTGTGAAAGTCATGCTGGCCGGGCATTGTGACCAGGTCGGGTTTATGGTCCAGTACATCAGCGATGATGGTATGCTGAACATCAGCGCCATTGGCGGCGTCGACGCGAAAGTCGCCATCAGCCAGCGCGTGAAGGTTCATGCGGCCGGTGGCATTATTCCCGGTGTAATCGGGCGCAAACCCATCCATCTGCTCAGCGTCTCAGACCGGAATAACGAGAAGCTGGAAATCGCCGATCTCTGGGTGGACATAGGCGCGAAGGACAAGAAGGCAGCAGAGAAACTCGTCGAGCTCGGCGATCCGATCACTTTCGACTTGTTCTGTGAAGACTTGCAGGATAGCCTTGTTGCAGCCCCCGGATGCGACGACAAAGTAGGCGTGTTCGTGGCCATGGAAGCACTGCGCCTGGTACCGAAAGGCAAACTGAACTGCGCCGTCTATGCAGTGTCCACGGTGCAGGAGGAAGTTGGCCTGCGCGGTGCTACCACGAGCTGTTTCGGCATCGCGCCAGACGCCGGTATCGCAATTGACGTGACCCATGCAACCGACTATCCGGGAGTCGATGCGAAACGAACCGGCAAGTGCGAAATGAACGCCGGCCCAGCTATCGCGCGTGGAGCCAATATTAACCCAATCATGTATGACATACTGGTTTCTTCAGCGAAGGACAAGGAAATCCCCTACCAGATAGATCCAGCACCCCGCGGCACTGGCACAGACGCCAACGCCATGCAGATCAGCCGTGCCGGCATCGCGGCCTCCCTCGTCAGCATTCCCAACCGGTATATGCACACACCGGTAGAGATCATCTCATGGAAGGACCTTGAGAACGCCGCAAAACTTGTGGCGGAAGCGCTGACGCGCATCGACGAGAATACTGATTTCACACCGATGTAGAACGTACCCCATGCAGCGGATAGTAAGCTGCCGACCTTGTGGTCGGCAGCTTTTCGCTTTGTCAGCATAGGAAATGCGCGACCTGGCATGGCAGATATATAATCGCCATTTTCGATGCTGCAACCGATGTATGTCGCTCGTTCCTGCTTGCCGCGAATGCCAATAAGAGGTATGATACAACCATTCTGTATCACCCCCACACGTAGTGAAGGCCCATGTATTACTGGCACTTACAACAAGACCCCACAGTGAGCCGACCAAGCAGCCTGGCATGGATAATAGTGTCCGTGCTGTTGCTCGTTCCTGCCCTGTGGGCGGCCGCAGGAACCGACGGCACTGTCTCCCATATCGGGCCTCACCTGCGCTCAGCTAACGTCAGGCAACTGAACATCCCCGCGACAGCACAGATTCCGTCAAATCTGGCGACCGATCTCGCTGATGGCAACGTTGAAAAGGGCTACTCTGCAAACGACGAAGCGACACTTGCCGGCCAGTTGCTGGGTGCAGGCCTGCGGCACAATATCCTGCGTGTCGCAGTCGTCGATTACAACGGAGCCTCAATGGCGCTTGTGAAGCTGCAGGCCAGCGACACCAAGTCCAAGCGTTTCGACGCGATTGCTTTACAGGAAGACACAGTCACGGCATTGTGCGCCGCATTTGCATTACGTCCGAACATCTCGTCAGTGGATGTTTGGGCGGTTGTGCCGAGCAATGGCAACCAAGATTACGCACACACACCAGTGTTCTCCGTCTCCGCGACCCGTGACAAATTCGAGCAGGCCCTGTCGCAGCCACGGAGCGCCGCAGCTCTTCTAAGCGAACTCGGCATGGTCCGCATCTCCCCTATCTATGCACAATATGCTTTTGCTCCGTTGGCTGACATTCTCGGTCTGATACCAACAACAGCATTCCGCGACCCACCATTGCAGGACAAGTGGCCCCAGCTCATAGCGTCAGCACAGGAACGGGTGAGCCAGACACCAAACGCCAGTGTGCAGATCCTGCAAAATCGGGTAAATGGTGGCCATACGAATGCAGCACTGACGATTGACGATGGTCCGCACCCGCTGACGACTCCGTTGATGCTGGCTGTACTGCGCCACTATGGTGTACATGCAACGTTCTTCCTCGTCGGTCAGAAGGCCGAACAGTATCCGGAGCTTGTGCGCCGTATTGCGAATGACGGACATGAGATCGGGAACCATACCTACTCGCACCGGCGAGCATCAGAGCTATCCGGAGCAGAAGTTCTGGCTGAAGTAAGCAGCTGCCAAGATGTGCTTGAGGAGATATGTGGCGTGCGCACGCGATTTTTCAGACCACCTGGGGGCCGTGTTACGCCTGCAGGTCTTCGTGCGTTGGCAATTTCCAATCATGCAGTGACGATGTGGACAGATAATGCAAATGACTGGCTGAAACCTGCGCCAGAGGTAATCGCACAAAACGTCCTTGCATCTTTACGTCCAGGCAGCATTGTGCTTATGCATCAAGGCAGTCTGGAAAGCTTCCACGCACTTCCAATAATCATTGAGGGAGCGGCGAGAAAGGGCGTGAAGCTCGGCACTGTCTCTGAACTTGTGGATAGTGGCGGTGGGCGGATCGCCAATCTGTCGCTGGATGAAGCGCTGAAGTACATGCACGACTGCGGATACGATGACTATTAGCCATACCAAATTGCAGGGATACATTGAAGCCGCCCCCTATCATGGGGGGCGGCTTTTGTATATACATTGG
>CAYSRY010000236.1:0-3112 GCA_964433395.1 uncultured Armatimonadia bacterium
GCTGGTTTCGCGATCAATCGCATCAGCGCTGAGGAAGCCGAAGAACTGAATGAGATCTGGGCCGAACTGGGGGGCGCTTCCTGGTGAGTGTGGCAGAACGGATTCATGAGACTGCCCGCCAGATTGCGGCATGTAACCCGCCGGCTTTTACGATTATGGAGGTGTGCGGGACGCACTCGCACGCCATCGCAAGATACGGGCTCAAGCAGCTTCTGCCAGAGAATATCCGGCTGATTTCGGGGCCAGGCTGTCCGGTGTGCGTGACGGCTGATGAGGACCTCGACCGGACGGTGCAACTTGCGCGCCAAGGCGCGATAATCGCCACGTTCGGAGATATGGTGCGGGTTCCCGGGCCACTGGGGAGCCTTGCAGATGCGCGGGCCAATGGCGCAGATGTGCGGGTGCTGTATTCGCCGGTGCAGTCGCTGGAACTCGCGGAGGAAAACCCGGATCGGGAAGTCGTGCTGCTTGGCATCGGCTTTGAGACCACCACGCCGGGGATCGGGATAATCATCTCTGAGGCACGTGATAAGGGCCTGCGAAATTTCAGCGTTTATACGACACATAAAGTTATGCCGCCGCCCATGGAGGCACTGATTTCTGACCCGGCATCGAATATTGACGCGTACCTGTGCCCCGGGCATGTGAGCACCATTATCGGGGCGGACGCGTATAAACCGCTCGCTGAGAAGCATCATGTTCCGTGCGCAGTCGGCGGGTTTGAGCCAACGGATATTATGGATGCCATCGCGGCACTGGTTGAGCAGGTCTGTGCGGGCGTGGCGCGAGTGGATAATTGCTACACACGAGCCGTCAGCGCAGGAGGAAATCCGGCGGCGCAGGCAGTGATGGAGAAAGTTTTCGAGCCATGCGACGCGAACTGGCGCGGTCTGGGGATTATCCCGGAAAGCGGTCTTGCGATCCGTGAGGAATATACAGAGTTTGACGCGGCGCGACGTTTTGACTTTGAGCCGGCGCACCAACGAGACGTGGGCCCGTGCCTGTGCGGCGATGTGCTGCAGGGGAAGGCAATTCCGACGGACTGCCCGGCTTTCGGCACCGCCTGCACCCCGCAATCGCCAATCGGGGCGTGCATGGTCTCTTCGGAAGGTTCGTGCGCGGCAGTATACAGATATACACCGCGTGATTGAGCGGTCATTGCAGGGGCGCGGCAAACCATAGCAACAATCTGCATGGTACACATATCAGCAAGCATCGAGGCGTTTTTCATGGGCAATTCGGACATCATCACCCTTGGGCACGGCAGTGGGGGCGCGATGATGCAACAGCTTATTGTTGACGAGCTTCTGCCAGCATTTCCGGGCCAGTCCGCCGAAGCTCTGGAAGATGCGGCAGTTATTGAGATTGCATCTGGTAGAATGGCATTTTCGACGGATTCGTTTACGGTGCAGCCGCTGATTTTCCCGGGTGGAGATATCGGACGGCTGGCAGTGCATGGCACTGTGAATGATGTTGCAATGCGCGGAGCAACGCCGAAATATCTGAGCCTGGGCCTGATTATTGAGGAAGGGCTTCCGCTTGAGACTTTTCGGACGATTCTGCACTCAATCGGTGAAGCAGTGGCTGAAGCTGGCGTGCAGATTGTGGCCGGAGATACGAAAGTCGTCGGGAAGGGCTCGGCGGACGGAATTTTCATCAATACGTCGGGCATCGGCGAATGCGGAGAGTATACGCCGACCGTGACGGCAGCGCGTCCGGGAGATGTCGTTATAGTGAACGGGACGCTCGGTGATCACGGGATGGCAGTAATGGTCGCGCGGGAGAACCTGCAGATTTCGACGCCGATCGCGAGCGACACCGCAGCGCTGCATACGCTTGTGGCCGCGATGCTTGATGTGGGCGGCGCAGGCGTGCATACGCTGAGAGATTTGACGCGAGGCGGACTGGCAGCGGGCCTGAATGAGATCGCGAGCTCTTCGGGATTCGGGGTAAATGTCGGATCAGCGGCGGTCCCGATACGTCCGGAAGTCGCCGGAGCATGTGAAATACTGGGGTTGTCGCCATTTATGGTGGCGAATGAGGGGAAACTGGTCGCGATGGTTGCGTCGGATGTGGCAGATGAGGTGCTGCAGGCAATGAAAAAGCACCCGCTGGGACAGGAAGCGGCAATAATCGGTGAAGTGGTGGAGGAACATGGGGGTACAGTGCACCTGCTGACACCGCTTGGCACAAGCCGGGTGCTTGAATTGCCGGCGGGTGAGCTTTTGCCGCGCATCTGCTGAGACGGCGAGGTCGCATGACATTTTGCGGTTTACAGAAGCGGCTCCCATATGGGAGCCGCTTCTGTGTTTTTATGCGATTTTAAGGTGGTCTGCGGTTTGACCGAAGCTTTTCGCGACAAGTATAATACACCTCTGAAAAGAGGCATTCTATGAATTTTATCGACCGCGTAAAGCGCTTAGACCGCAACGTGCTGTTCTTCCTGATCGCGCTGGGATTCGTTGGTGCCGGTGCCGGCATATTCAACACTACGTTCAACAACTTCCTCGCTGACACGTATGATATTTCTGCCGGTACCCGCGGCATGCTGGAATTTCCGCGTGAGCTGCCCGGGCTGCTGGTTACAGTCTTTGCCGGGCTACTGGCATTTCTTCCGGAAACACGCGTCGGTGGCATCGCACTACTGGCTACGTCGCTGGGCTTCATGGGTCTGTCCGCAGTGGGCTTCATCGACGACAGCACCACCGGCTGGCCAATCATGATTTTGTGCATGTTTCTGTGGAGCGTCGGCAATCACCTGGTCATGCCGATTCGCGAATCAATCGGGATGAGTCTGGGCAATGCACACAATCGCGGGCGCAAGCTGGGGCAGGTACGAACCGTCGGGGCTTTTGCGGCAATCGGCGGTGCGGCAATCGTATGGATTACAATGGCCGCCTTTGAACATCCGCCGTACTGGCTGACTTTCGGGATTGGCGGGCTTTTTGCGCTGACTGCGTCAATATTGCTGATGCGGATCAAGAAAGTCGGCGTACAGACTCAACGTCGACGGTTGATCGTGCGGAAGAAGTACTGGATTTATTACGTGCTTTCGCTGCTGGGAAATTTTTCGGTGTTTTTTGCCGTCCAACTTTTACTCGGTGTGGTGATC
>CAYSRY010000236.1:3122-5612 GCA_964433395.1 uncultured Armatimonadia bacterium
CGTAAGCAGATTTTCATGACTTTTGCCCCGTGGGTGCTGGTGCGAATTTTTCATCAGCCACCTGCAACCTTCGCTCAGTTGCGTATCGTCTCCGCGACGTTGGGGCTCGCCTTCATTCCGGCAGTTGGAGTGCTGATTGACCGTCTGGGTGAACGGACAATGTTGATGGTTGATTCGTGCATTATCATCGTCATCTGCGGGGTGTACGGGTATGCTTATCTTTGGGGGCTTACCGGCATCGGGCTGTGGGCAACATTTATCTGCTTCGTGCTGGACCAGCTTTTGTTTCCGGTGACGATGGCGCGGTCGACGTACATTTCAAAAATCGCTGCTGATCCGGATCACGTGCCAGCGTCGATAAGCCTGGGAGTGACGCTGGACCACGTGATGGGCATGTCAGTGCCGGCACTCGGTGGATTTATCTGGATGCAATTCGGGCATCAATGGGTTTTTGTGGGTGCGGCCGGCATCGCGGTAATGATGGTGATTTTTTCTTCAATGATCCGCATACCGCATGAGGAAATGCCGCCAGTGGCGTGATGGAGGCATGAGGCAGAGGAAACGACAGGCAATGAAAAGCGGGCCGGAGGATTCCGGCCCGCTTTTTTTGTTTCTGCATCTACGTGTCTGTGGTCTGTGCAAATGCAGCCGGTGTGCGGTCTACCACCACCACGGGGTCTCCCACAATTCCACGCCTGCTACGAGCCACTGACTTGCTTTCATCCATTTTGCGTGACCATCGCAGAATGCAATGTTGGAGCCTTCGTTGTGGCGCACGCCACCATAGTTATAATTGAACAAGCTGTTACCGGTGGGAGGATCGAACCACTGGTAGCTGTAACGCGCCGGGTGATAGACCGTATAGTTGTCGGCGTCGACCATCATGAGGGTCTCAGATGGATGCTCGAGACGGGCGAGCGGGCATGCCTGGCAATAGCTTGAACTGCCATAGCCGAGAACATCATAGTTCCAGCCATAAGAAAATCTCGTCGAGGTGCTTTTGCTCGGGCAGATGAAGATCTGCTCGTTCTTCACGTATGGCATGATCTGACCGAACCAGTAACGTTGACCATTTGCAGTACCAAAAATTACGTTTGCAGGTAGGTCGCCGTTGAGTGGATTGTAGGATACCGGCAGCAGTTCGTCGTAGTCCTGAGCGTACATCATGACGCCAAGGCCAAGCTGTTTAAGGTTGGACAGACAGCTTGTCTGGCGCGCTTTTTCGCGAGCGCGCGCGAATACCGGGAACAGTATCGCCGCCAATATCGCAATAATCGCGATGACAACCAACAGTTCGATCAGCGTGAACCCTCTCTTCACGTCATTCACTCCTCCATGTAATGATAAGGTTTGGGAGATGGATGTGGCAATCGTTCTGGCGAAGTATCAACATGATAATAATTCTCTGCAGAGAATGAATGACCTCCCGATTTTATTACCGTTTCTTCAATTATCGTGCCAGACTATGGTTGCAGATGTCAAAGGGCTTTTGGCAGAGACGGCGAATAGTCACCAGGCGTTGTTGCGGCGTACATTGACCATTTGATGACTACGGAGGCACTGCAATGGATTTTGATATCCTAATTACAAATGGAACCATCATTGATGGAACCGGTACGGCAGGATATTCGGCCAGTGTAGGGATTAAAGATGGGAGAATCTCGGCTATCGGGCAGTTTGACAACGCCAGTGCGGTTGAGACGATAGATGCGGCGGGGATGGCGGTGTGCCCGGGGTTCATTGATCCGCACAGTCACGTTCATTCCGATATTGAAAACGGTTTCTACCATTCAGTGCTGGCGATTGGTGAACACCTGGCAGGCGTCGATGCCAACGGCATGAGACAGAATTACGCAATTCTCGCAGGATATTTCAACATCCGGAGTGCAGTGCTCGAGGGTAATCATTCGCCTCAGCCACTGGATGCGATGCAAACCCGGCGAATGCAGAAATACGTCGAGCAAGCCATGGACGAAGGGGCATTTGGAGTCACGGCCGGATATTGCCCCTACTTCGTGCCCACGGATGAGCTGATAGCATTTGCGGAACCGGCAGGAAAGCGCGGCGGCGTCTATGCATCGCACATTCGGAGTGAATCGCGCCAACTTATTATGTCAATCGGCGAGATAATAGAGATAGCGCAACATGCGGATGTCGCAGTGCAGATTTCGCATGTGAAGACATGTAATCCGGAGAACTGGGATAAGCTGGACGCGGTCCTGTGGCTGATGGAAGATGCGGATGAACGCGGCCTGCAGGTGCGGGCAGACCGATATACATACTGCGCATGGCAAGGCGGCGCGACAAACGCAACTCCTGCGAGTGCGGCGCGTGTGAAAAATGAGCGCGGGAGCTGGGATAACGTGTATGACGCGGATGTCGTGGATGCCATCCGCGAGGATCTGGCGGCCATGCATGAGCAGCGCGGCGGAGCGGATCGCATCACGTTCCTGTCGACCGACAGAATTCCCAAGCCTGAGGTCGAGGGGA
>CAYSRY010000237.1:0-4089 GCA_964433395.1 uncultured Armatimonadia bacterium
ATTGTCCAGATGCCGGGAAGAATCAACTGGGTACGCATCCTCGGTGTCTACGAGATACCGGAGCGTACCAGCGGGGGCCAGTTCTTCTCGCATCGGCGGCAATGTCGCGGGAGTAAGCAGCCACGTGGGCACTGGATGCTGCCTTTTCAATGCAGCCGACATACCAATCACAAGCTCGGTGACCGGTTGCCAGTCGCCGACTGTGCCAGTTTCCCAGCCCCACGGATATTGCGCACCATCGATCCGCACACGTCCTCCGGTAGCCCCACCGCGACAGTGAACGGACAGTGACGTGATGCCCGGCACTAAGGCCGCTTCCCATGGAGCCAGACCGGTTGAAAGCCGCTCCATCCACGGTCCCTCGGTCGCAAGCAAAAAACCTGGCCGCACTGACATCTGAGCCTGCGCCGCATTGTCGCCCAGCCACCATGTCATCGCCACCAGCATATGATCGCCGGGCTCCAGTTCGAGATCATAGCTTTCAAAATACCAATGCGCAGGATCACCACGCTCCGGCCCACGCCCCACCGGCTCCCCATCAAGCATCAGATGATACCGATTATCAGCCGTAACATGAATGCGTACAGTCGTCGCTTTTTCCACCACAAATGGCAAGCGGAAAAGCGCCACCGATGGCTCTCCGAGCGGCCTCTCGGGATGATCGACCCATTTCACCGGCCAATCACCATTGTGCGCCCAGTAGTCATGGCTGATTTCGCCGAATGGCGCTTCACTGATAATGACGCGTTTCGTCATATTCTGCCTCCGAATGCCAAATACTGAGTTGCCTGTCTGCGGCCGTATTGCAGCGCTGCTATGATAGCTGCTGGCTTACAGGTTATAGATTTGCCGTTTTGCCCCTCATCATCCTCCTCCGAACAACGAAAAAAAACGGGGTGGGCATATTCGCCCACCCCGCCAAATCCTGACCTCACCCGATCTACTCCGCCCGCACCGTGTAGCTTCGACTTATGCGGAATTTCAAATCACCGGGAATGCCCCAATTGGGGAAATACTCCTGTTTCACGTATCCGTCCTCGATGGTCATGCCGGGTAGTCTGTCCACTGCCACGACGCTCTCTCCACCCTCAGACGTGACATTCTCAATGAAAAATCCGCGTGTTGTCCCATCTCCATCCTCAGTCAGCAGCAACCGCCCATTCAGACTGCCATCGACGGGCAGTTGCGCGTCGGTCACAAACGCATTCATCGCATCTCCGCGCTCGATGCTCTTCGTCCGGCCCACAATGCCTGTCCAGGCTGCCTCACCAGTCACTTTGGCATTCTCCGACAGTGCCAGACTGCTCCCATCGACCAGATACCCTTGCTCCATCGTGACGCCATGTCCGATCAGGTATGCAAACCGCCCGGCAAATTCCGCGTCCCCATCCGCAGCGTCGCTCCCGTCACCCGAGATGAAGGTGTCGCGTCTCCCGTCCACATCGACGCTCACCACGACATTCAGCTTACCCTGGCTCGTATCCACAATGGCGTCCACAAATGCCACCTTCGGCTCAGAGGTATATGGCTCGTGGATTGCCACAAACACATTCTCCGGCCCTGCGCGGCGCACATCCAGAAACGTCGCTTTACCCTCTCTACGCATTGCCTCCGCTTCACCAGTGATTACTTCGGTTCCCGGTGCGGCGGCCATGGTGGTGCGAATTTTCTGTCCGCCCGGCGCGGCAAACGTCACGCTCCATGGCGCATCTGTCTCTGCAGATTTGAGGTCACCAACCCACTCATGCAACGTCCCATCTCGCGGCTCAAGCGGCAGCGAGACCTCCGTCTTATACTCCTCATGCAGCGGCCCGTGCAGCATCCAGTCATGTGTATTGCCACCGCGCACGCGGAAAATGTCCACGAAATACACGTCATCGCCGCTGCTCTGCACCATCGCGAGCGTCCGGCGATAGACCTGACAAATCGCCTCTGGATATGCCCGCTGACCATCGACTTCGATCACCTGCAGTCCGTTAGGGCCACCGGTATCGAACATGCGCAATTGCCCATCTGTCAGCGTCGACCCATGTTTGACAACCATGCGCGCCCAGTCGTAATCCTCAATACCCGGCATGTCATCAATATCGCTGAATTCCCGCTGCGCAGCAGAACTGCGGTTGAACTGGCTCTGCTCATCAATGACCACCGTATTATGGCCTGCGGTCATCGCTGTCCATGCACGCACTGCGCCATGGCCGTATTGCGTCTCCGACAGTATCTCATCCCCATTGGCCCACAGGAAAAAATTCAGCCTGTCGGCGTGCTCATGACCATTTGTGCCGCCGAAATTCAGCCGGGCCTGTACCTGCTGCTCTCCTTCGCCCTGCCCGAGTACTGCGTGACCAATCCAGGTCATCAGCACCGGTTCAGATTTCTCCGGCGCGTATTCATCCAGCGGCCCGTAACAATCCCAGCGATCCGTCGTATTGCTCGTCCAGTCGGCGTCATTGATATTCGCATAGTGGCCATCCGGCCACACCATATTAAGCATCGCGTATGCAGCTTTTTCAAGCTGGGGCCACCAGCGATCGCGGAAATTCGCATCATCAAAGCGCGTCCCGTCGACCGCATCACGAAACCCCTCCGGGTCCGAATAGCTCGCCAATATCGGCAGCATTCCATAGCTTGCCCAGCGCCCGGCGATCATCTGGTGATACCCCGGTGAACTCTCATGCCAGAACATGCTCGGGAAGAATGAAATCCGTATCATGTTGTCGCCAAAACGAATCGCGCGATGCACCAGCTCCGGGTCACCAAGCGCCTGCCCCCACGTCAGCATCCCAAGAATTCTGTTCGCCTCGGTGTTGCCATACCCCAGCGGATACCGGTCATCGATTGAAAGATTGTAATAGAGAAGCTCTTTCTCCAGATACAGCTTCATGTCGGCGATGCCCAGTTCGGCTCCGAGTTTCTCAAGTTGCCCGCTGTTATAAATCTGGTCATAAGCCAGCACCAGCGGCGCAGACTCGTGCAGGTCGTACGGATACCATGAGCTCCACATGCCTGCATACCGTGGCGGCATCGTCCGATCCCATGCTTGCTCCACATAGTCATGCGGCCGTATCTGTTTGGAAGTGCGGTCATACCAGCCCCACGTCTTCAGGACCTCTGAATACCGGTGCAGAATTACCGCTGCTTTGTATGCATACCGTTCATCGCCGGTCTCGCCATATTTCCGCGCCAGAACCTGCAACACGCCACGCAGCTTGGAGTTGTCGCCATCCTCATACGTCCCTCCGACAATGTGAGCGCGGAGCTCTGAATTGCTCAGCCCTACCCATTCATCCGGATCTGCGTCTGTCCGCACCAGCCCCCATACACTGTCATCCCACGCGTACACCGGATGTTCGACTGCATATTTTCTGCAGACAGGTTCATCACCACTGACATCCGCACACCCGGGAACCGCCACCAATATCAGTGTCACCGCGGCCACAGCACACAGTATCCAGATCTTCATGCTCACTCCTCATGTGGCAGTGTCTTGTACGCGCTCACCCAGTCAAGTTCAATGCGAAATGGCCCTGCCTTTTTATCGGAAATGATCAGCCCGATACTCTGAATCCGGAATGGATCAATAGGCGCTGCGCCATTGAGTTTCATTCCGCGCCACGTCGGCACGAATGCCCGAAATGGCACTTTCATCTCAATCCACTTGTCCTTCAGGCTCTGCACAGGTGCCTGATAGACAACTCCGTTGACCCGCTCATCGAGCCGAATGGTCACGTTGTACAGCCGTCCATCTCCCTTGGCACGGAGCAGCAGGCCATCATACAGCCCCAGGTCTCTCAGCTTTGGCTTCGAGTGCATTGACACAAAACCCCCGTTGCCCTCCAGCGAAACCTTCCCGCTGAAAAGCCCCGTCTTCTCCGCACTCAGCACCATTGTGCCCTGCGAATCTCCGCCCATCACTCCATCGTTGACCACAATCCACTCGCCCGGCTTCGATTCCTTGTCAAAATCAAAAAGCGCCAGCGTACCATCCTCCGGCCCCTCCGCACATGCACAGGAGGCGGTCATCAAAATGCACAAAACCAACGTCCACATAACGATCCGCTCCTTTCATGTCATAACCAACCCGCCACC
>CAYSRY010000237.1:4189-5611 GCA_964433395.1 uncultured Armatimonadia bacterium
CCCGCGCCTGCGGCTATTCCGCGGCTTCGCGGAGCGTCAATGTAAAAGTCCGCCCGGCAACTGGTCCTACAAATTTGCCCAGTCGATACACTCCGCTGATATTTGGCCGATCAATGCTGTCCAATATCGTAGTTATACCCTCTGCGTCATCCACGCTCACATCATAGACCGCGCCCTCATAGGTCACGCTGAAGCCATCCGCCCGCGTCTCAATCTCAGATGTGCCCATGCCATCGGTGACAATCAGCGGAACGCGGAATTCCGCCAGTTCTCCTCCCACGATGGACGGCTCAATGGTCACGCCGTCTGGCGTCACTTCATAGGTCTCAGTAATGCTCTGCGCACCAAGCAGATCACCGCTATAGGTGAGTGAAAACGCTACTCGCTCCGGGCTTTCCTCAATAATCCTCAGATCCGCGGCAAAGATGCCCTGACAATAGTTTGAGTCAGCCATTCCCGCCAGCGGAATGTACTTCATCCCCCACTTCACCACTGGCCCGATGGCTGCATATTCCGGCGACGCAGGCACCGAAAAGCGAACCGCCGGATTAGCTGGAATCGACATCGACAGGCCAGTTTCCGGCCGAATGCCACGCTTGTGAATGCGCCCCAGCCCTGTAGCGTCATGCGTTATCTGACCACGATTGTCTATCTCAATATGGTAATCTCCGCATGTTGCAAATGTCCGGTGGAAACTCGGCCATAGCTGCATCACATAGCCGCCCTTATCCACTGGAGCGGGGGCTTCGGGAATACTCTCATCGGCAAGCTGATACGCGGTCCCGAAAATACTCCCCATCAGCAGATAGTAGGCCGTGTACGGGCTCCCGTCATATCCCGAATCTCCGTGCGCGCTCTCCGCTGAGAAGCGATTTTTAGTGATGAACGCCGGGTCATAGTCCATGACCCATGATTCCACTGATTTTGCAGCGAGGTGTGCTGCTCGTTTGAACGCACCAGCCCACTCGGGCTTGGTATCCTTATACCGCCGGGCTTCCATTTCACAGATGGCCACAGACATCGCTTCCATTATGTGATACTGGTTGCTCCGGCCTCCATATGGCATCTGCCCGGTGACCGACGAATACAAAAGCTGCGTCAGGCCGCCCCGCCGGGTCGCCTCATCGATCCAGTCATGGTGCCGCCCCTCATAGCCATACTGCATAATCATTCCGAGCTGGTGGCGGTCTGTCAGGTCATACGTGAACGGATCGTGTGGGTCGCGGTACAGTCCATATGGGTTGATGAGCTTGAACTGGTTATCAAGCACTGCATCTATGTGATCCTGATGATCGATAATCCCTGCGTACCTTTTGAGCCATTCGCCGCATACCGCATAGATCGGAAAATTGCTGTCAGCCCAGTTCCGCCAGCTGTGATAACGCTGCCACGGGTCAAAGCACTCTAACTGCCGCGCCCAGT
>CAYSRY010000238.1:0-5600 GCA_964433395.1 uncultured Armatimonadia bacterium
AGTCTGTGATCCTATGGGCCCCGCCGGTCAGCCTATTGTGGCAGGAGACGAGGGCATCAGGCCGTCGAACATCTCAACATTACGGTCAGCGGCGGGAAACTCCTCAAACTATGCCAGTAAATGGCTTGTTTCGGGCCCTTTCGCCGCCTCCAACTGTGCATTAACTCCGGCACTTGTTCCACTCATGACAGCACCGACAGATACCGTGCGGTCCTGCCATATTCAGCGATCCTCCCCACGTCACCTCCTCCCTCAACATTGCGCCCCGTCCTCCAGAATCATTGCGCTAGGCGCACACTTCCGCACCTGGCGCAATGCTACACTCGTTCATCCTCCTACTCGCCAATGAGACTTACTGCGTCGTCAGTCCCAACCGTAGCTTCCACCGTTTGCGTAGTACCCTTCTCCTGTGCAATACTTACCCCAGAACTTGAGGACTTGGGCAACACGCTGCTTCTCCATTGGGGTCTTGGCGCTTGCCTCCACATCCTGTAACCAAGGCTTGGCGTACTGCCCTAACATGATAGCCATGACACCCGCACAGTTGAACCGGAGCAACGCATTGTCTGATGTGCGAATAGTGTCGGTTAGAACCGGCACTATCGGGATATCAATCCGCACCAGAGCCAGAGCTGCCGGAGACGTTTTCTCATTCAGCGGTTCGTTGGGCCGAACAGACTCATTGGCCAGCATTTCGACGAGTGCCTTTGCCGACTGCTGTGAAACTGCTCGTATCAGACCAAGAGCCGTGGCGGCACTAGCACGATCCTGAGGGGAAAGCGCGCGATCACTCACCCGCAGTGTTAGCCGGTGAATGCTGTCAGCCCGGTCTCTGAGAGCTTTCAGCTTCGCCAAATACCGAACACCAGCCTCCTCCGATCTCATTCCTTCTATGACTGTGGAATCCAAGCGAGGGGGAATGTAAGGTGGAGAGGTAAACACCTCCGCCCACAAAAAGTTACGCGAAGGTGGCAACATGATGGTTCCCCTGACGGACACACCTCTTTGTCCTGTGCCGTCCAAGTGCCAGTATCACGCGGCTTCACCAACCATCAGGTGCAACGCGTCTGACGCATATTGCCGTTCATCAGGCTTGGCAGCCGGATCGGTGATGGTCGCCAGGATTACTGGTACGGCGGGTGCGCCGACTCGTGCCAGCGCAGTCGGCCCCGGCATCCAGTCTTCGAGAAGGCGAATTCCGTTGGTGGCTATAGGCTGCGTATCGCTCAGGTAAGAGGGATCTCTCAGTAGCAGCTGCGAGCGAAGCACCCTTATCTGATCCGGCCTCGATGGTCTCAGACGTCCAATGAGACCAACTGTATCTCGTAAGTGTGCGAATGGCAACTCCTTTGATGCCAGCAGACGGAGTGCCGTATCAAGCATATTCCGATAGGCTGCCACAGTATCCTCATCACTCGACGTTAGGCCGTGGGGAACCTCCTCTCTAGGTCCTTCCGTGACTGGTGCAGTGCCGATCGTACCCGTAGAATCTCCCTCGGCGCTTGAGCAAGCGATCTCGATGGCGCCCTCATCAAGCTGGCCGCCAATAGCCGTGTCCGGATCCCATACTTTCGCCGCCCATATCGGACTTGCACTCAGCCAGATCATCAATGCTACGCCCACCGCCATCATTGCTGATGGTCTTACCATTATATCGATCATCTCCTTCTTACGCGTTCGCAATAGTCACTTGTCAACCATCTCATCAAGCAATCTCTTCGCCTCTTTTCCCTCCGGCCCGTCAGGCCACGTGGCAATGACCGCTTGGCAGGCCTCTCGCGCTTTGGTCCACATGCCTCGGTTGTAGTAGATTTGGACCATGCGGAAATAGCTGTCGAGTGTCCAATCCCCATCTAGACGATGCGTCCGCATTTGTTCGCAGGCCTTCGCAGCCTTCTCTATGTACTGAGGGTCATTTTGCGCCAATACAGCATACGTCCGCACCAGGTCGTTCAGCATAGCCCCGCCCACTTTTTCCGGCGGTATAGTCTCTATCAGCCGCTCCTGTTCAGCCGCCAGCCGCTCCCATCCAAGGTTGTACCACGTCTGCCTCTGACAACACTGCATCAACTGAGTGCGCTCCTCGGCTGTTAGGTTTCCATAGCCCGTCGCATTAATCAGAGCTTGATACGCAGACTCTGCAAGCGCAAAGGGCACGCGCACAACTCCACGCCCCTTTTCCCAATCGCCACAGGCTGTTTTGAACAACTCCGCAGCCATCGTTCTTAGATAGCTTTCCTTCTCCTCAGGCGCCAATCCCTCCAGGCTTTTGGCACATGCCTTGATCTGTCTTTGCGCATAAAGCGGATGAATGATCCGGAATTTCAGGGCCAGAGACTTGCATGCATCTGCAGCCACCTCCGGCTTCTGCTCTGGCAGCGACAGTTGTTGAGCCGCATCATATCGCCATTCCGCAGCACCGAATGCTCCCGCAGTGAAACGTTCATCCGCTTCCCGCTGTAACTGGCTCACTGCACGCTTTGCGCCTATTGTCGCGACCAAAGACGCTACGTACGCTTCGGCGGCTGTCCTCGCTTGACTGACCGCTCCAGGCACGTGTTGCCATAGTTCACCGCGGAGCCGCTGTAACCCCGGGTCGCGCTTTGCCTCCTCAGACGAAGCCTCAGCTTCTATCCTCTCGGCTAGTGCCCGTATACCCACTGAGGCGAATAAGCCCTCTTCTCCGCCCGTCTTCCACGCTGCCGTTACCTTTCGCAGTTCAGTCGTGCAAGCTTCATTCACTGCCACGCCCGCAACGTGCAACTCTGGTTCAGTCAGTGAGTCAAGAAATATCCCCGAGATGAGCACCGCTGCACTTCTATCCTTATGCAGCCTTACCGTTAGGTCCTTGCCTCCCCGCACCGCGAACACTTTGTATGTTCCCTCTCCGAAGTCCATAACCCGAGCCGTACATGCCCTCGCATCCCCAGGCATGGACAACTCAATTCTGTGGTCGCGCGGGAATGGCGCTGAATGCCAATCCCAATCCACAAAATGCAGGCTTAGCTTCCATAGCCCAGGCGGAATACGCAGCACTGCCACCAAATCCGGCCCCCATCCATCAGTCGGGTGTAGTTCGCCATGGTCATCCCAACAGCCATATGTCCGCTCGCCCCACTGCGGGTTCTCAAGTACTCTTTCCTCAGCCGTCCGCATCGTCCCAATCCAATGGCGAGTCAGCACATCGGCAGGATTCATAGTGAACGAAGTGTAGCGGAAGTCCCCCTTCCCTCGCGTCCACACGACCTCATTATTATAGGTATCGGCCAGCGCCGTACTCCTGCACTTCAGCGGAGTAACCTCACCCCCGACCATATCACGCGGCGCTGACATTGCACACAAGGCCCAGCAGTACGCCCCATAGTTCCCGATCCAATTGCCTCGCGTTTCTCTGTCCTCTCCCAAATACACAACGGAACGCGGCCCCGTCTTCTCGCCATTCCCGTGCTTAATCTCCAGACTCAAGCTATCAGCCACTTTCGCCAGCCGAATACTCTCCTTGGCGACGAAGTAACACCCATCCCACGAGGACAGCTGATTACGGCTAGATAGGACGACGCTCGCGGTTTCCACGCCCTCGGCCCCGCCCACCATAAGTGCGCGTTCAGTCCAATTCGGGACATCCTGTCGCCACCAGAACCCTGAGAAGTTGCGCCGCTGCCCTGTCAGTCCCTGTCCTTTCCCGTCAAAAAGCTGAACATTCGCGCTATCACCGCCCCACGATCCACACCCAAACACGTAGTTCGTCTTCTCTTTCAGGCCGTTCAAAGTCGCAACCAATATAGGCGTCACTGTCTTCGGAGCCTCATTGAATGCGCTACGTATATAGCCTTGCCCACTTATGTTGACCCCACTTGGGTTGACCATCTGACTTGTGAGTACGTCTTCCAGTCGAGGCATAGCGTCGCCAGGGACCGACATGCGGCAACGTCAGATTGCACGCTTTCCATCTTGGCACCGCTTCGGATTGTGGTCGGTACTATCCATTCGCCAGACTGGCTTTCGTCACTAAACTGCACCGGCTTCTCAAAACTGCCGTCTGTTAGGAGATCCTCAGCTTCAGCCGCAACCGCTACCACCGGCTCAACGCGTACTGCCGTCATCGGAGTGTCATCGAATGTATCTATCCTGAATAGCTGACTTGCCTTCCCACCCGGCGGGACGAGGGCGGGACGCGGGCCAAGTGCCGTGGCCAGGCAATTAGCCTCCGTGCCCGTCTTGCCTCGAAACCGCAGATCGCACGACAAGACATGCATTGGCTGATCAGTTGCATTCGCTATAGTGACCTCAACTTCAAGGCTTTTGTCGCCGGGCACAATGCTTCCTGTCATAGCTCCATTCAGCAGATGTGTCGCAGCAACGACATCATCGTGAACTGCTGCCCCACTCACCAGAGCCAACAATCGCTCCTTTCCATCCCACACACGCGCATCCTTGTCAGCAGGCGCTGCCGTGCTCCATCCCACGCCGTCCAGTCCGAACACAACCGTCGTTTCCACCTGCCCCATGCCGGCATCCGCCGGCGCATGTGTCACCGACGCCACTGCTGGCGGCTTCACAATCGTTGTTGAACCAGTATACAGGTACCGACTTTTGAATTGCGGATCATACACGTAGACGGAGAGTGTGTGCGAGCCGAGTTGCACCTTCTCAGCCGGCACCGCAGCCACAACACCTTGCCCGAAGGCAGCGGTGTGTACTGAGGAACCGTCCATGGAAATCCGGCACAGTCCGTCCGGTGGCACATGAGGCAATTCCACGATCACGCGTAGACCGCCGCGTACAGGAATACCCGCATTCGGTGCCACAACCTCACCACGTGCCGCGGTTGCACACAGCAAAGCCAACGCCACCAGTAGCAGCCAAACTGCACGTGATCTTTGAGAGAAAACAGACCGATAAGGCAGAAGCACACTCATGCGCACATTCAGACACGCAACAGCTACGCTATGTCTGCGACATAACGCTGTCTCATGAAGCAGCTGATACGTATTGTATTTGGAATGCACCTCAGAGGAAGATAGTTGCATGCGTTGCCCCCTTGCGCGATACACCACCGTAGAAAGACTGCAGATCATGGCTTTCCATTACTACTACAGTGACATCATCCTGTTCATTTTGTACATATTTGTCAATACATTCATTTTATTTCGTGAGCCTCTTGCGATATTCTCCCTCCACCACCACCCGATATCGGACGTCTCTGCGCCAGCGCCTGGCTGGGTCTATAGTGCCCTTCAGGCCGCCACAGGTCCCTGCCGGGGCCAAGTCGCCAGCCTGCAGGCACACTCCCACCGAGGTGCACGACTTTAGCGTCGGGCGCTCATGCCGCCAGACGGACGATCCGCCGCGCCTGCTCCGTTTTGCCCGCCGACACCTCAAAGGCCACGAGCAGTTCTGTGGCGTAGTCGGTCACCAGATCACTTTGGATGCCCCGATCCATCAGTCGCCGCTGCTTGACGGCACGCTGTTGGATCGTGTAGGCGATCTGCACGCTACACCAGACGTCGTCTGAGATGAAGAAGCGACAGGAAATCGGCCGGGGCGTGCGGACGCCCGTGGACCAGACCGGGGAGCGGGTCCGGACGAGGACATAAATG
>CAYSRY010000239.1:0-5579 GCA_964433395.1 uncultured Armatimonadia bacterium
ACAGACCAGCCTGAGCGACCTGCAGCATGGCCGCCGATGCTTCGCGAGCTTCGGCTACGGCGCTTTCAGCGGCTGCGACGGTCGCCTGCGCAGATTCGACCTGAGCCTGAGCGGCTTTGACTGCGGCGTCGGCCTGAGAAATCTCCTGTTTGCGTGAGCCTTTCCGGGCTTTGTCCAGCAGAGCGCTTTCGGCACCAGCCCCCGCTGCAGAGGTTGCAATATCAGCGTCAGACTGGCTTCGCGCCAGGTCCAGCTGCGCCTCAGTCATTCGGATGCTGGCTTCGGCCTCTTCGTAGGCCGCGCGCGCCTCCGCAACGACTGCTGTGGCCTTCTCATCGGTGACAAGTGCCAGCACCTGACCCATTTGCACACTGTCGCCCTCATCCACGTACAGGTCTGTGAGGGTGCCGGACGCCTCGGGTGCCAGTCGCGCTTCAATTGCTTCGACGACACCGTCGGTAGCAAGTGGAGCTGTGAGAACTCCACGTTCAGCACGTGCCACTTCAACTTCGACGCCGCGCATTGCACCATGGACAACCACGGCAACGATGGCGAGGACTATGACTGCAGCTGTCGCGATCAGAACGCGGCTGTTCTTCATTGACCGTACCGCCCGAAATGAATTTTGGCTCCGGAATCGTCTGCTTACAGGGAGGTATCTCGGCTATAGCGGCCAAGAGTACACGTTGCGGATTGTGTCTTCGCATATTGCGCACATTATACAGGAAGGAACTATCATGAGTACAATTCGCCGTCGCCTGCATCTGTCCTGTGCGTTGGCCTGCGCCTTTCTCATTCTGAGTGTTTTGTCTGCGGGTGCAGCTGAACGCGTTCTGCTCAAAGAAGAAGGCGCTGGCTATCTGGAGACCGTCGACGGTCTCCTCATTCTGCATCTTCAGGGAACGCCGGAGGAGATTGGCTATCAGCACGGCGTCCTGCTGCGAGAGCAGATTCAGGCGGTCTATGCCGGCATAAGCAGATTTGCCGCCGAGGAGAAAATCCCGATGCCTCTGGTTGAGGCGCAGATCGACGCAATTGTCGCTCGGCAGCGCAAGTACCTTCCCGAAAGCTGGTTCACCGAAATCGAAGCGCTGGCACGCGGCGCGCAGATCGACGTTAAGCAGGCTTTGCGCATGAATTTCCTGCCAGAGCTCTTCCATTGCAGCGGCTTTGCTATCTACGGAAGCGCCACGGCCGACGGCTCGCTCTATCACGGCCGTGTACTCGATTACATGACCAAAGCGGGATTGCAAGACTACTCCGTCATACGCGTGATATCCCGTGAAAACCGGATTCCGTGGATTGACGTGGGCTTCGCCGGCATGATCGGCTCCGTTACCGCCATGAATGCCGCACAAGTCGCCATTGGCGAAATGGGCGGAGGCGGCAAAGGGAAATGGGATGGCACACCGATGACATACCTCATGCGGCAAGTCATGGAGACGTGCGATTCCGTTGACGCTGGTGTTGCCGTTTTCGCCAATGCTATTCGCACCTGTGAATACTACTATGTCATCTCTGATGCAAAAGCCAATGACGCGCGCGGCCTCGTATGCACACCTGAGGCTATCACGGTAATAAGGCCCGGAGAGGCTGTCGAGCAGCTGCCGGTCGCTATCGAGGACGCAGTCCTGATGTCAGCTGGCGATCGCTATAAACTACTCGCTCAGCGTGTACAGGAAGGGCACGGGACGTTCACCGCCGAGAAAGCCATTGAACTCATGTCGCGGCCGGTATCCATGAAAAGCAATCTGCACAACGTGCTCTTCGCACCGAAAACCGGCGACCTGTGGGTTGCCGTCGCCACATCTGACGCGCAGCCGGCCGCCGACCAGCCGTACGCACATTTCAATTTTAATGACCTGCTCAACACGCGCCCTTGAAGCGTCAGCATACGGTTCTGAGGGCATTTACACATTGATTGACATCCACTCTACCAACAGGAGAAGACACATGCGTATCTATGCGGTAACAGATGTTGAGGGCGTTGCAGGTGTCTACCAATGGGAAAATCGAGACGATACCAGCCTCGAAAATCACGAACGCCGCTGCCGCCAGCGACGGTGGCTTGCTGAAGAGTGCAATGCGGCTGCTGATGGCTTCTTTGCTGGTGGCGCAAGTGAAGTGTGGTTTAACGATGGTCACGGGGCCGGCTATACGATGGATATGTCGCTGATGGACCCGCGCGTACGCGTCTTTCACGGGCAGCAGCGACCGGATTACTGCACCGGTCTCGACGAGGAGTGCGCGGCACTGGTCAGCATCGGCACACACGCAAAAGCCGAATCCGCGCCGGGCAATCTCTATCACACGATGGGCCTCGACATCCGCGGGTACTGGATCAATGGCGTCAGCGTCGGCGAGACCGGCTACCAGGCATTCCTGGCGGGGCATTTTGGCGTCCCGTTCATTTTCTGTGCAGGTGACGCATGGGCGTGCAAAGAGATGGAAGAACTCATCCCCGGCTGCATTACCGTCGCCGTCAAAGAAGGGCTCAGCCGCCTCTCAGCACGTACTGTTACCCCCCAGAAATCATGCGAGATGATCCGTGAGGGCGCCGAAGAGGCCATGAAACACATCGCCGACATCAAACCACTGACAATCGACGGCCCGGTGCTTTTCCGCGAAGAATGGCACAAGCCAGTCTTTGATGTGGAAAATCCGCCGAAAAACAAACGCGTCATCGACGCTCACACAGCCGAAATCGAAGCCGACGATATGGTCGACTTCATGAACAAAATGTATGGCTTCGACCCCGATTTTACGCCCATCTGGAAAACGTACAAGCCCGTCACAAAACCCGATCTGGGGGTGAACTGACTGTGAAATTCTATATGATGACCGACCTTGAGGGCGTCGCCGGCGTTCACCTGTGGGAGAGTCGCCAGGACCAGAGCCTTGAAAACTATGAGCGCCGCATGCGCCAACGCGTGTGGCTGGCCGAAGAGGTCAATGCGGCATGCCGCGGCTTCTATGATAATGGTGGCGACGAGATGATCGTCAATGATGGTCATGGCGCCGGCTACACTATGGATCTCGACTACATAGATCCCCGGCCGGATATCGTTCATGGTATGGAGCGACCATTCTGGCTCCCGTTCCTCGACGAATCATGCGATGCGACAGGCATCGTCGGAGGGCACGCCAAAGCAGGGACGCCGAACGCGACGCTCTGCCACACGATGTCATCTGAGGTGCGCGACTGGAGCTTCAACGGCATTTCGCTTGGCGAAATGGGGCTTCAGGCGGCCATTGCAGGGCATTACGATGTCCCATTCATCTTCTGCAGCGGTGACGCGCACGCATGCAAAGAGATGGAAGAGCTCATTCCCGGCTGCGTCACTGTCCCCGTCAAATGGGGTACCAGCCGCCATTCAGAGCTTACTCTGCCCCCGGCGGAGGCACGTGTTCGCATCGAAGAAGGCATGGCGCAGGCCATGAAAGCTGTTGGCGATATTGCGCCATTCAAAATTGAAGGGCCGATCCTCTTCCGGGGCCAGCACATTGATCCGGTTTATGACGAGGAGAATCCTCGCAATGAGTACATCCGCGTCATCGATTCCCACACAATCGAAATCGATTGCGAAGACATAATCGACTTCATGTACAAATACTATGGCTATCCCCGTGACTGGGCACCGCTTAATTTCGTCCCGGCGTGGAAAAAGTAGCCGTCTCTGCATTCGTACTAAAAAAGCCCGCGGCTTAAAGGTCGCGGGCTTTGCATTGCATACGCTCTGCCTATTTTGCAGCGTGCCTCAATAACCGGCTTCAGCCTCAACTTCACCAATTGCCTCTTCGATAATGTCCATGCCTTTTGCCGCGATTTCCTCACTCATGACGATTGGCGGGCTCATGCGCAGGATATGTCCGGCCGGCACCCACGCCAGACCTTTCTGGAAAGCTCGCTGGTAGACGTGCTTCCCAGCCTCGTCGAAAGGCTCTTTTGTGGCTTTGTCTTTCACAAGTTCAATGCCGCACAGGCAGCCTTTCACCCGCACATCACCCACGATCGGATGCCGATCTTTCATCTCGTTCATGCGCCGCTCAAAAAATTCTCCGAGCTTCAGCGCGTGGTCCAGCAGCCCCTCTTCCTCAATCGCCGTGATGCTCGCCAGTGCCGCCGCGCAGGCCATCGGATTGCCGCCATAGCTCGTCGACGCTGAAATTGCGTTGATACTCTCTTTGTATTTTTCGGAAACGAGCATTCCGGTCACTGGGAAGCCATTCCCGAAGCCTTTGCCCACTGTGCACACATCCGGGGCCGTGTCATAGTGCTCCATGGCGAAATATTTGCCTGTCCGCCCCATGCTGGTCAGCACTTCGTCAGCAAAAAGCAATATCCCGCGCTCATCGCAGAATTTTCGCAGTTTCGGGAAGAAGTCATCTGGCGGAAAAACCGAGCCGGCCCAGCCCTGTACAGGCTCAAGCACAAATGCCGCGACATCTCCCGTCGTACCAAATTCGATAAACTGCCCATAGAAATCGATGTAGGCGTCCGTATCTATCGCGCCATCGGCCTTCGTGAACATCGGCCGATATGGATAAGGCCGCGGCACCACATAGAATCCCTGACTGCGTCCTGCGCCGTTGCTTGCGTTCATCTTGCCCAGGCTCACTGCATGCCCGGTCTTGCCGTGAAAGTCCATGAAGCACGAAATGAACTCACTTTTGCCGGTTGCAGCCCTGCAGACGCGCAACCCCGCCTCGACTGCGGTCGTCCCGCTGTCATAAAGCTGCATTCCCGTCAGATCCCATGGCTGGATCTCGGCGAGTTTTTCCAGCAATTCCACTTTCACCGGAGTGTTGAAGTCATGGCAGTTCATCAGCTTGTTTGCGTATTGCGCCACCGCTTCTGACACTTTCGGGTGGCAATGGCCGAGCGTGGTTACATAAATGCCACTCGAAAAATCGATGTATGTATTGCCGTCCACATCAGTCAGCGTGACGCCGTGGCCCTTCTCAAATGCCACCGGGCACAGCCGCACCTGCCCCGAATAGCCAATCATATATTTTGTGCCCCGAGCATTCATTTCCTGTGATTTTGGGCCGGGCACACTCTCGGACACCATCTCAGGTACGCTGTCTGGCGACACCCATGCCCAGTACCCACTGTCGTTTACCATTGTGCTGCCTCCCTCACAACTGCGTTGCAATTTCTGTGATATTGCTGAAAAATCAAAGCATCAGGTCGTCTGAAAATCCATAATAGCACTGAACGTTTTTTTGCCGCATCGTTCACGAGCACAAATCTTTCATTCTGCCTTCACTTTTTCAACCACGCGATGCAGAGCCCCTGCGATACGATCTTCTATGTCGCCGGCCCAGCGCCATGCAGGTCTCCCGTACTCATCAAGGTGCGAGCCGCCCTCATAGCCGCCTTCCTCCCATACGCGCCTGGAGGGAACGTAGGCCGCCATGTCATTTGCGTAACCGCAGACCCACGTACCTTGCCCGAACTCACGTCTGAAACGCAGGGAGTAATCCATGACTGCTTCTCCACCGATGCCCAGCAGCAGAAGCTCGCTCCCGAGTTGCCATGCCTGCACTGGGTATGGATAGCTCGTCGGAAACTCTAC
>CAYSRY010000240.1:0-4248 GCA_964433395.1 uncultured Armatimonadia bacterium
ACGGCGCGCGGTGCTGGGCGCGCAGTTCGAGGCGATTGATGCACTCGGCTATCGTCGCGCGGACGGGAAGCAAATGCTTTATGCCGACCGTCCGGTGTCTGTTTTCGCACGTATGGAAAATGGTGGCGCGACCTATGCCACAGTGAGCACAAATTCCATGGCGAGGTTGTCACTGCTCTGGACAGGCGACACGACCGACATATCGGTCGATGGCGAAGCGGGTGGTTCCGGCGTCTCATATGATGCGGCGACCTCGACGTTGACCGTGTCGCTGTATCCGGGTGAACACACAATCGGGGCAGCCAGTGAAATTGCCGGGACGATGCCAGCGATCAAAGTCACTGTCGGCGGTCAGCCTGTGGCGCTCGATACAACGACCCTGAAAACCTATACCGGTGGCAGTATCAGCGTTGCAAGCCTCCCGGTTGATAAGGGGTTGTATAAACTCTCGATAGCGAAGCCCGAGACAGTGTCGCTCACTCTCAATGGCAGCTCCCTCTACCTTCCGTCAGAAACCGTATGGTTGGAAAATCGCAATTCTCTGGAGGCGCGTGGGCAAGGTGAGGGCGAGATTGAGATTGCGTTCACCAGCATGAATGTTGACGATGAGCCGCGCATGTCACGGGTAGTGGATGCGGTTCCGGATGGTTCCATCATATACGAGGCTGAGACATTCACGGAGTTCGGCGGTGGAGAACCCAGCCGTTATTCGCATCGCACGTTCCTGTCGGGCGGAGTGGGGATGGGTGAGTGGATTGTGCCGGGCATGTGGATTGAGTGGCCGCTCGAGGTCGCCAAGGCCGGGCGATACAATCTGCTGTTCAACGGCGCTGTCTACGAAGAGCATGCAGACAGATTGGCGCTCATCGATGACGAGCCGTTGGGCGGAACATTCCTCCTGCACCGCTTTGATTACACGGGCGGATATGGCTCGAAACCTGAGGAATGGAAGAACATGATTATCACCGGCGCCGACGGCAAACCGCTGGTGCTATACCTCGCCGCGGGAGAGCATACGTTGCGCATGTTCTGTGCGGCAAACCGCCTGAATCTGGATTATATCGCGCTGGTGCCTGTCGATTGAGAAAAGACTTTCATGACAATGCACATGGAAATCGGGCCCGGCATCTGCCGGGCCCGATTTGATTCGGCTATCTGAAGTGGACACACTATTTCACGGAGCTCAGCGCGCTGTAGGGTATGACCGCCGCCATAGCATGGCTCACAGCCGGAATACCAGCTTCCTCGGCTGCGGCGACAGGATTCAGCCCGGCGCATACGACGATGCCCATGCGTTCCACGCCTACTTCGATTTCCATCAGCGAGCGACTCTCCGTTCCGATTGCGACAACACCACGCAGCCGCCATGCAGCCATTTCATCGACCAGCCGCATAACATGGTCGCGGGCGATTCCAGGGCACGTGCGGAAGGCGGCGCCGATCTTGCCTTTGCCTGTGTTGACTGCCTGTTGCACCGAGGTCGCCTGACTCTTGATGAATACCTCGACTGGATCGACTGACGTTCCGCCATAGCGGATGATGTCGGTGAAACGCGCTGGCTCGTGGCCGGATATTTCGAGCAGGCCGCCGAATTCGGACTGAATGGGGATGCCGTGCGTAGCAAATACTGCGTTTGTCGTCACCGCGCAGACGGTGCCTATACCCACCATCCCGCGCGGGACCGGCTGGTCACCGATGAGGTCTCCCGGCTGGAAGATTGCAATCATGTCGCTTGTGGCGAAGCGCGACAGGAGCACCGGGCGCATAACGCGCAGGGCTTCCTCAACATCGCTCTGCTGGAACAGGCTGATGTTGAGGACAACGGTGCCTGTGCCGGTCTCAGTGTCAAAATCAGCGCGATAGGCGAGTGCCTCAATGCGGGCCGAGGTCAGGGCCATCTGATCGGCCACTCGCGCATTGCCGAGTTCTGTTTTGCCGAGGGGCGTTAACTGCCGTCCGGCCCGCCCAAGGTTCTCGGTCAGCCCCTTTTCATCCAATGCCTGAAGGTGATAGCGGATCGCTCGTTCGGTGAGCTCAATACCGTGTGCAGTGAGTAGTTTTGCAATTAATCCAGCCCCAAGCGGCTGAGAATGTTCGCCAATCACACGAAGTATCGCAAACTGTTTCCGGTCAATTTCCGGCAATATTGACGCCTTCTTTCCCATTTATCCGAAGTTATTTGCCGTATATGCGGAAGAAATGGCTGGAGCACTGATTGTTAATTGCCTGGGAATAGCTCATATTGCCGCGTTGCTTCCCTTGACCAGCCATTGCACAGGTATTATAAAACAGGCAACGAATTTCCGGCAACAATTTTCCGAATACGTTGTGATACCCTGAGGATGTAAACAATGCACAGACTTCCTTCGTTTAAGATACCCGCCGCCTGCGGTACATGCGGTATTCTGGATCGCAGCGGCCAGCGCTTTAACGGTGAATCCGTCATCCGTGGCATGGCAAATATGCACGAGCGCGGCAATGGGCTTGGCGCTGGCTATGTCGCCTACGGCCTCTATCCGGAACACGCCGACAGCTATGCGCTGCACCTCATGCTCACTGGACGCGACGCCCTCGAACGTGTGCGTCAGCATCTCGAGACAGTTTGTGTGATTGACCACGATGAAGAAATACCCACACAGCCGACGCCCACTATTACTGATGAACCTCTGTTGTGGCGGTTCTTTGTCGCACCGCGTGAAGATGAGATGTGCGATGAGGATGAGGGCGACTACATGGTGCGTCAGGTCATGGCCATCAACCGTGACATCGATGGCGCGTATGTCGCGTCGAGCGGTAAGAACATGGGCATCTTCAAAGGTGTCGGTTATCCCGAGCCAATCGCTGAGTACTACATGATCCCGGACTATTCAGCGTATATGTGGATATCGCACACCCGTTTCCCGACCAACACTGGCGGATGGTGGGGCGGAGCGCACCCATTCGGGCTTCTGGAATGGTCAATCGTCCACAACGGAGAGCTCTCGTCGTATGGCGTTAACAAGCGCTATGTGAAGGCTTTTGGCTACGAGTGCACACTGTTCACTGATTCCGAGGTCATCAGCTACCTGCTGGACTTGCTCTGCCGCAAACATGGCTTGAGCATAGAAATGGCTGGTCTGGCAATGGCACCCCCTGAGTGGGAGCAGATTGACGCAATGGAGGATGGCGAACGAAAGCGGCTTATCACTACCATGCGCAATGCCTATGCCGGTGCTCTGCTGAATGGGCCGTTTGCAGTCATCGCGGGGCATAGCAGCGGCATGGTCGGATTGAGCGATCGCCTGAAGCTCCGCCCGATAGTGGCCGCGACAAAGGGCTCGCGGGCGTATATCGCGAGCGAAGAGGCTGCCATCTGGGCCGTTGATGGCAAACCCGAGGAATCGTGGCCGATCGATGCAGGCAAGCCTGTCCGCTTCGATCTGCAGGAGGCACAAATATAGTGGCACTCACACTGGTCGGTCCCGAATTTGTAGTTATGCGTGACGAGAATCTCTGCATCGGGTGCGGAGTCTGCACTCGCCAATGTTCGTTCGACGCGCAGATTATTGAGCCAGAAGATGGCACTATTTTCACCGACTCGTCAAAATGTGTCGGCTGCCTGCGCTGCGCGACACTGTGTCCGACCCACGCTCTTACAGTAAACCAGCGGCAGTTGATGGGTCGCTCGCACCCGACATGGACGACTGGGGTTCAGCGTGCAATCCAGCGGCAGGCAGAATCCGGCGGCATGCTGTTGACTGGTATGGGCAGTGACACGGCACACCGACAGTATTGGGACAGCTTGCTCATCAATGCATCACAGGTCACAAATCCCTCAATCGACCCGTTGCGTGAGCCGATGGAGCTGCGAACATATCTGGGAGCCAAGCCTGACCGGGTGGAATTTGATGATGATGGCAACCTCGTTTCCGACTTGGGCCCCCAGCTTGAGCTCGAGCTGCCGATCATGTTCTCGGCCATGTCATATGGCTCAATCAGCTACAACGCAGCTGCCTCACTGGCGCGTGCTGCAGTGCAGGCTGGCACATATTTCAACACTGGAGAGGGCGGTCTGCATCGAGATTTTCATGCGTATGCGCACCGCGCCATAGTGCAGGTTGCTTCAGGGCGCTTCGGCGTCACGCCGGAGTATCTGAATGCAGGTGCCGCAGTCGAGATCAAAATCGGCCAGGGCGCCAAGCCCGGTATCGGTGGCCATCTGCCAGGTGAGAAGGTAAGTGCAGAGATCTCTGCGACGCGTATGATCCC
>CAYSRY010000240.1:4348-5577 GCA_964433395.1 uncultured Armatimonadia bacterium
ATTCGCAACCGCGCTTCACTTGTCGCAGCCGGCGGTTTCCGCACGAGCGCCGACATCATCAAAGCCATAGCTCTCGGAGCCGACGCCGTCTACATCGGCAGTTCCGCGCTTATCGCGATGGGGTGCCACATGTGCCAGAAATGCTATACAGGCAAATGCACATGGGGAATTGCCACGCAGGATCCATATCTCACTAAACGCTTGAATCCAGAGCTTGCGACGCGCAGACTCATAAACCTGTTGCGTGCGTGGGAGCTGGAGTTGAAAGAGATGCTTGGCGGCATGGGCATGAACAGTATTGACAGTCTGCGCGGCAATCGTGAGATGTTACGGGCTGTCAACATGACGGCAGAAGAGATGAAGATACTCGAGGTCGAGCCCGCAGGCGCGTAAGCCGGGCCGATTGTGAGACAGTTGAGAGATACAGGCAGGAGTTCGAGATGAAGCGCATTTACGCCAAAGAGGAATACTGCATCGGGTGCCGCTTGTGCGAAATCTACTGCATTTTTGAGCACTCCGGGCATCAGACCCTCGTCAAAGCGTTTTCCGATCAGGAGAACCTGCCCGAGGCCGCAGTTCGGGTTGAAGAGGACGGGGCAATATCGTTTGCCCTGCAGTGCAGACACTGCGAGGATGCGCCGTGCCTCGCCGCATGCATTGCCGGCGCGATGACGCGCGATCCGGAGACGGGCGCCATTGAGCATGATCCCGACAAATGTGTCGGATGCTGGAGTTGCGTCATGGTCTGTCCGTTTGGCGCGATTCGGATGAACACTGAAGAGCAGAAAATCACCTCGAAATGCGATCTGTGCGCGGGGAGCGGCCAGCCCGCATGTGTCGCGCACTGTCCGAATGAGGCGTTAGTCTATGAGTGAGAAGCGCTACGACTATCTGATAATTGGAAATTCAGTCGCGGGTGTGGCAGCAGTTGAGGCCATCCGAGACATTGATAAGAATGCTGCAGTAGCAATCGTTTCTGATCAGCAGAACACAGTCTACAGTCCGCCGCTGATCACCTATGTTCTCGGAGGTAAAATCCCTGAGGACAGGCTGCAGTTGCGCACGCATGATTTCTACAACAAGCTCGGCGTCACTGCGTATTTGGGCGTTGAGGCCACAAACCTCGACACGGCCGCACACGAAATCACGCTGGCGAATGGCATGGTGCTTGGCTATGGCAAGCTCCTGCTGGCGACCGGTGGTGTGCCGATTGTGCCTGATATGCCAGG
>CAYSRY010000241.1:0-5541 GCA_964433395.1 uncultured Armatimonadia bacterium
CAGGGCCTTGGCATATCGAGGATCGCCGAAAAGACGGAAGCCATCGACGTAATTTGCCTGGCTGTGAGCGTAATAGCGTCGCGGGATGAAGCCCGGGCGCAGACGTGCGCCGCCAGCGTCTCCCACAGGTGGGTCGAAGAATCCAAGACTCATCGTGTTGATGAAAAATTCGTAGAGCTGACGGGCCTTGGGGTCAGCGAGGATATTAGGATATTCGGTTTCCGAGTACAGGTCGGGATGGAGCGCGCGCAGCTCTTCCATGAGCATGCCGACAGCGATATAGTTGAATTTGATTTTGTCATATCCGGGGCCCTCGTAGCCGCCGCCATCGCGGGTGACGCCATTGGTGAAAAGCCATGCGGCAGGGGCGTAGCCGTTGTAGTAAGCGCCATGGACGACGTCTGGCGTGTTGGGATGCTCGTCAGAGTGATTGTCCATGACCAGGCCGATTGTGAGCGCGGCGAGCTGGTGATGGCCGGGATTGCCCTGAATGGCCACGTCGAGGAGCGCCTGCATGGCCTGCCGGAAGATGTGGTCTTCGACATATGCGCGCGCCCCGGCAGCGTCATTGGGCGCGTCAGGGTCGACGCAGCCTTTTGACTTGAGGTAGGCGACGAGTTCCGGGTCCTCATCGTAGATGGGGTAGATGGCGTCATATGCGCGGGCCAGATCGACGAGTTTGATATTCTCCCATATGTAGTCGGTGATGAGACCGGAGCGGTGACCATATGGTTTGTCACGGCAGAATTCGCTGTTGTAGAACTTGCCAGGGAACTGCTCGGCAAGCGCCGCGAGAAGCACAGCCGCGCGGTGGGCGTAGGAGGTGTCGTCAGTGAGCAGATAGGCCATCGAGAGGCCATGAATGCCGGGGACCATCAGCCCGCCATAGGCCGCGTGGACATAGTAATTGATGAAATTCCATTTGTTCTCGCCATCAACGTAGCCCTCGGCATTGTCTGGATAGTCACCGGAGGTCATGTCGCCAGCGGCGAAATCATTTGAAGGATACCACTCGCCGCCGACCGGACACTGTACCTGATAGGGATGATTGAAGAAATCGACCTTCCACGGATAGTAGCCACTGTAGCGTGCAATGTCCTTGGCATGGACGGGACATTCTGTGACCGTGTGCTTGTCATATATGCGAGACAGCGTGATCGGTGGCATCATTGCGAAGAGTTGGTCATCGGTGCGGCCATCGAAGTTCTTTGCGCCGATGAATGACGGGCCCATCATGTTGTACTGGGCAATGGGCGCGTTCATGATTTGGGCGAATTGCGCCTGCGCCCATTCATACTTTGCAACATTCTCCCTGGCCGCAGCGATGCGTTCGGGAGTGAAATACGTGCGGCCAGTTTTGGCCATAGCCATGCTCACCAACCCCAGAAGAAGCACTGTGACGAATGCTCTGCGCATGAATCCACCTCGTCCGGGCGTGGAGCCGCCCGGTTCAGTTGTGATGATAGTGCGGGTGATTTCGCGGTTTGGTTTATGAATCCCTTGAAGATGCGGGGAATTGGTCGTGCGGTGGTATCATTTCGCAGGCGCGGCAGAATCTGGCTCGTTGAGGGCAGTGGATTGCGAGAAGCCGATGAGAAGCTGGGCGCCAATGTATGTCAACCAGACGACGTCGCCGATGAATGGGAAGTGTGCGTTGCGGAGGATCTGGCTGCCGAGAACGGAGTCGGAGATGAGAAATAGGAATGCCCCGATGGCGAGAATGGTGAAGCGGCTGTCGCGCGCAGTGAGGAAAAGGGCATACGCGATCATGATGCAGATGAGCAACGCGTAGCCAAGTGCACCGTAGCTGAGGAGAATATTGGATGGCGAATTGACGAAAATTACCCAGATCATGAAGCCGATGCAGCACATGATGCCGACGATGGTGAGCCTGTCTGTTGTGCGGTCGAAAGTCATTGCGCGTGCGGCGAGCGCGTAGCCGATTGTGTAGATGATGTGGCCGGTGCCGAATGAGATCATGCCGAAGAGTACGGGAATGGGAGTTGGCACGACATGCGCCATGATGAGATCGGAGAACCAGCCGACCGTGGCGCCGATGGCGATGCAGAGGCTGAAAGCTCGTAATCGCGTTTTGTAGCCGCCGCCGAGGAAGAACAACCAGCCGATGACGACTGTGGCGATGGAAGTGCCGCGGCGGGCCCAGATGTCATTGTAGCCATCGCCAGCGGGCAGCGCGTTGAATATGGAGACGCCGACCATCACCACCCACGTGGCGATGAACAGGAACCAGAGGATCGGGCGAATTGTCGGGGCGATAGTTTTCATTGGACATTTCCTTAATCCGGGGGCATTGTGGAGGGAAATTCGTCACACATCTGGTGATTCCTCTAAAGATATACGTGATGTACGTGGACGCAGGATTGAGCGGGATTGATGGGGAATTATAGTACTGGTACGATGCTTATGTTACGGAGGACAGAAAATGGCTTTCACCGGACGAGTCCTGTATATTTTCGCGGCATTGATGCTGGTGTGCGCGTTCGTCAGTGCTGCGACGCTGACTGCAGACGGTTTGAGTGTGACGATAGATGAGCGCGGCTACGTCACAGAGATGGCTGCAGGTGGGAAGAACCTTGAAGTGACGCCCAAACCGCTCGTTTCGCTCAGCGAGGTCGGCAAAAGTGGATTTGTGGCGCCAGACAGCGTCTCTGGCGATGTCAGCGCGGAGATGCGCTGCGGCTTTGACGCGGGGCAGGCGGACGTGATGGTGAAGGCCAAAGCAGCAGACGGCGCTTTGCGCTTTGATGTACACGTGCAGGGCGATGAAGTGCCGGCGCGGGGCCTGTTGCTGCGGCTGGCATTCCCGTTTGACGCGACCGGCTGGAATTGGCACGCCGATGTGCAGACGTCGGAGAAGATCGCGGCAGGCAAGCGGTATGAGAATGTACGCGCCTTGAAGGCGTACGCGGATATGCCGGAGTGGGAAGGTCAGCCGGACCTGAAGATGGGCTATTCGAACCGGAATTTCTGCACAGTTGTGACCGGCCCGACGGGATTGTGCATGGCAGTGCCGATTGATCGGCCCAGTATTTTCCGCACCGCCTATAACGGCACTGAGAAGCAGCTTGAGATTATCTATGATTTTTGCCTGACGCCAGACAGCGCGGTGCCCTGTTCGGTCGATTTCGCGTTTGACCTGTACCCGTGCGATCCGAGCTGGGGCTTCCGCAGCGCGTTGGCGCGGTACTATCGGATTTATCCGGATCTTTTCAAAGTGTACATCCGGGATCAGGGACAGTGGATGGCGTTTAGCCGGCTGTCTCAACTTGATAATGCGAACGAGTTCGGCTTCGGGCTTCAGGAAGGCGCGCCCGAAGCTGCCTATGATGATACAATCGACGTGTTGTCGACGACATATTTCACACATGCCGGGCAGTTCGCGAAAATCCCCGGATATGATCCGGAGACTCAACCTCTGCCAGCTTTTGAGGAACAGCTCAAAGCGATGAATGCAGCATTCCGTGCCAGTACCGGCGAGGATGGCGTGTATGAGGCTGTGGGGCTGCACACTTCGGAAGAGAAACTTGATATCCGCAAAGCGAGCGTGTATGGGCATATCATTGCCCAGTTCAACCTGGATCCGGAACTGAGGTATGGGGAGTGGACGCTGGAGCGTGCGCTCAAGCAGATTGACGACTTCAAAACCAAACGGAATGCCGATCTTGACGGGTACTATTACGATGGGCTTTCAAGCGGTGTGAACTACCGGAAGGATCACTTCAGCAAGCACAATGCGCCGATATTGTGGGACCCTGTGGCGCAGAAACCATTCATAAATAATTTTTTCTCGTCATGCGAATTTGCGCGTGGGGCAGCGGAGCTTCTGCGCCCGCGAGGGAAGATAACGATGATGAATGGCGCGCTCGGGGCAAGTTTTTACGTGGCCCCGTGGCTTGATGTAATGGGGGCAGAGACCGGATTGCGCATCCCTCGGGAAGATTTCAACTATATCCGGGCGACCACCTATCACAAGCCATTCCTGACGCTTCTGAAAGGGAATTTTGAGCAGCAGTTGGGCCATGAGGAGATTGAGCTTTTCCACAAGCGATGCCTGGCCTACGGCGTATTTCCCGGATTTTTTGACTGGCCACCGAGCGGACTTGGCCCGGGCGGGCAGTATTGGAATCACCCGCAGTACATGGAACGGGACAGAGACATATTCCGGAAATACCAGCCGTTGTGCAGGGAGCTGGCGTTGGCTGGCTGGGAACCGGTGACTTTTGCCCGCAGCAGCGAGGCGCATGTTTTCGTAGAGCGGTTCGGGCCCGATGCGAATGGTGTCATCTGGCTGACTCTGCTGAATGAGGAGGCCTCACCGCATCAGACGACCTTGAGCATTGACGCAGCGGGGCTGGGAATTGACGCAAAAGCAGTGAAGGCATTGGATGTAGTGACCGGACTGCCAGTAGCCGTTTCTGTGAATGGGAAAGTGCTGACGGCGGATATCTCAATCCCGTCAGATGGAGTTATGGCAATACAAATTGCGACCCCCGAAAAAGCGGCTGCATGGCGCGCACAGCAGGCGAAGCGCACTGTGGAACGCGGCGTGCAGATGCGGCAGGTGGATGAGGGCAAGCCTGCACTGCCTGTACACTGGGTATCGGTGCCAGCCAGTGCAGGTGCGCCTGTAGTGGTGGATGGGGACACCAAGCTCGTGTATGGTGGGACCGAAGGCAAAGGGTATACGGCGCAGCAATGGGCAATGCTCTTCCAGCCTGCGGCGGAGACAGTGACGCTGAAGGTGCGGGCTTCGGGCGAGAATCTGGAAGGAAAAGCGGGGCAGATCGGTGTCAGTTGCCGGCTGGCATGGGTGACGCCGAGTTTCACATACTATGAGACGCGATTCTTTGACCTGCCGACCGGAACATTTGAAGAGCAGGATTTCGAGTTCGCAATCAACACAGAAAACGCACTGCGTGCAATCGCGGTACTGCCGACGCTGGCCGCTGGAACCAAAGGCAAGCTGACCTTCTCGCAGATTTCACTTTCGGACACGAATCGCGAGGAGTACGTAGTTGACCCCGGATTTGAGCAGTGGTATGAGCCAGTGCCGGAGAATCTGAGCGGCGAAATCGAAGCTGGAATGCAGGCAGTTGTGACATCGCTGGACGTACTTGCAGCCAACTCGGGGAATCTGTCGTCGGAGAATGTACGCAATGCGCTTGCCGAGGCGTCGAGCGAGGCACGGACAGTGCGTGGGTTGATTGAGGCAAACGCGGCGCAGAATGGCTGTCGGCGAGTGCTGCGGGACCTTGATACAGTCGAGGAGCATTTGGGCTTCGTCACATTGAACGTGTATGACATGGCAATGCCGAAGCTGACTGCGCCGTATTCGGTGACCCCCGGTGATGAGGTAAGCGTGAGCTTCCCAGCTCCAGAGCGTGCGGGTGTTGTAATGCGCACAGAGCTGGTAAGTGAGGATGTGAGCATCCCAGCGGGGGTGTCCGGATGCCGGGTGCGGATTCCTGATGACGCTGCAATCGGCTCGACCGTGAGCGTGACGGGGCTTCTGCACATTGG
>CAYSRY010000242.1:0-5514 GCA_964433395.1 uncultured Armatimonadia bacterium
TTCGTGTGCCTTGGCCACTATGATATCCTCTGTCTCGGGACTTAACACACTGACGCTGACTTCATATCCCTCTTCGTCATACGAGGCTGCGTCGGGCATATAACCACCGCCCCAGTATGTATAGCCGTTTGTCCAAATGTGCGTTCCAACTAGTTCGCGCTTGATGCGCATACCAATCTGTGAGCACACCTCACATTGGCTGCCAAATATATACAAGTCGCCAATGCGCAGACACCCCATCTCAATTTCATGAAATTTGCCTTTGGTCTTTTTATCAGGCACTGACACAAGCTCGCTTAATCCTCCTAGCTGCATTCCCTCAATTGCTGTGAGCGGCACGCACGTGGCTGTAACCACTGCCCGGCCGAGCTCATGCCCAATCTCCATTACAGTTTCTTTTGGCTCAAGCAGGACGTACCCAAAACGTCCATTTGGAAGACTGTAACGCGGTTTTACATCGCCTCCACAACCCTGCAGGAAGACTGCTGTGCAACCAGGATATGCTGCTTCAATCCAATCCCTTGCGTATCCCGGGTAGTCAGTACCTATCTCCTGGCCACCCATCGTCGTGGGGTGACAGGCATATCCGAATATTACTGCGCGTACGCTGCCGTCGGTTCCCAGCACTCTCAAAATTGGCACGCTCGGATCGATTTCCTTGCGTGGTTCAGGCCTCATGCCCGTGCACTTGCCTTCTGCATTAAGCTGCCGCCTGTTTACCCCCATCGTACAGGAGCCTACTGTGTATTCCAGTTTTGCCTCCTGCAAGTTGTCCACTGCGGTCTGTAAGAGACCGCAAGTACGTTCCCTGAAAAAAGGCAAGTATTCAGCGTTCTGATTGCCAATCAGCGTTGGTCCGCAGTGGGTATGCGAGACATTAGGCATCACATGCTGCGGTGGTATGCCCGCCTTCTCTGCTGCAGCACGTAGATCTGCCAGTTGTGTGGTCCCTAGTTTACAGACGTCGATGGAAAACAGGGCAAGGCGGGTCGTGCCATTGTCGAATACTAGACATGTCGCTTCAATGTTGCGATAGGTCCCCTCTGACGGGTCCTTTCGTGCAGCGAAACCTGCCATGTATACTGATCCGGCTGGTGTAATATCTACCCGGGCAATGCCAACCTGCAGCACATTTGGCTGTGCCTGTACGCCACCGATCGACACACCACAGACGACAATAAGCGCAACCAGTGTTTTACAGAATAGGGACTGCATAGTTCCACCTCCACCAAGCAGCTTAACGGATATCAACCTTCCTCACTTATGCTTTGAGACCTGCGCGTCCTATGTTGCGAGACACGCTTTGCAAGGAAAGACACTCGTCCGTGTTCAATATATAGGTACATAGCATCATGGCCGGAGTGGCTATATGGTCATTGGGGGTAAAATTGAGGATTTCTCTCCGCATCTTTGCTTTCTTAATCTTATTGATAGCACCAGTTGGGAGCTTGTGCATAGTCGTTGGCTCAGGCATTATGGAATCTGACAATTTTGTTGCGCATGTGATGCAAAATGCAACTGCCATAACACTTGAGGTCACCATTATCGTAATCTTCTACTTGGTACTCATTAGCTTGTGGCTTGGCAGATATGTCGAGATTGCTCAGAGCACGCGAGAAAAACTTACCTGCCCTAACTGCATGAAGAATGCGGTACGTGCAATCGCTCAACTCATAGCAGATGTGCAAAAAAGCGATATGCTATGGAATGTATCGAATCCGATCGCTGCACGTATTCAGCAAAATAATAGCGAATACAGGTACAGCCTCCTCGCACAGAACATCAAGGACATTATCTGGATGCTTGATATGGATTTGCGGTATCAATATATAAGTCATTCTTGTCTCCAATTCCATGGGTACTCTTCGGAAGACATGATGGGGTTTAATCTGCAAAGTGTACTTACACCAGCAAGCTTTGAACATGTCAAAGCCTATCTTGCTCAGGAGGTTGCACGCGATGGTTTGCCCGGTATTGATCCTAACAGGGCCCTGACATTTGAGCTCGAATACATTTGCAGTGATGGATCGCCCAAATGGGGAGAAGTCACTGTCAGTGCTGTAAGAGAAGCTAATGGGACTCCTATCGGATTGACCGGGGCTACGCGCAACATAACTGAACGCAGAAATATGGAAGCCGCTCTTCGCCGGCGCGATGCAATGCTGGAAGCCGTAGCCACTGCCGGTGAAAGATTCATGAGGACCGGGAAATGGGAAGACGCCATCGATGAAGTTCTTGCTACACTTGGTTCTGCAACCGAAGCCGACCGGGCATATATCTTTCGCAACGGTCAGGATGCTGAGGGCGTTGAATGTATGTACAGTGTTTATCGGTGGATAGGCACTGAAGACATAGATACCCCTGATGACAGTGTCTTGGCGAAAATCCCCTGGCATCTCGCACAGCGCTGGTATGATGCCATGTCTCAGGGCCGTGCTATTGCTGGAACCGTTTCATCATTCTCTGAAGATGAGAAAGTATTGTTCGAACCACGTGGCACCAAGTCTGTAGCCACAGCCCCAATATTTGTTGGCGACGAGTGGTGGGGCTTCATGGGAATGGATCTATGTCGTCACAAACGCGAATGGTCGCAGCCGGAGCTCGAATCATTGCGTCTGGCTGCACATGTCCTCGGACTGCACATCCAGCAGCAACGTATCGAGCAGGCCAGGCGAAACAATGAGCGACAGTATGAAGAACTTGTCGAAAGTGCGAGAAGTGTGATCCTGCGGCTCGATTGTGAGGGACATATTACATTCTTCAACAAGTTTGCGCAGCAGTTGTTTGGCTACTCGGCGGAAGAGATCATCGGTCGGCACGTGGTCGGCACCATCGTTCCTGAATTTGACGCATCAGGGCACAACTTGGTTGAGATGATCAGCAGCTTGTGCGAAAATCCAGCCGAATTTGCGAACAATGAAAACGAAACTACTACCAAAGATGGGACGCGCCTGTGGTTAGCATGGACGAACAGAGCACTCCTCAACGATGAAAATGAAATTACAGGCATACTATGCATTGGCAATGACACGACAAGTCGAAAGCAAATGGAAGAGCAGTTGCGAGAAGGGGCAGAGCAATTGGCTCAAAAGGTCAATGCTCTCAACTGCCTTTATGGAATATCACGTCTTATCGAGACCACTGGAATGAGCACGGCCGAGCTTCTGCAGGGAATTGTTGATCTCATACCTGTCGCGCTGAGGCGTCCGGACAACACATGGGGCCTTCTCCAAATGGGCAATGAGGTATATACAACCTCCAACTACATTGGCAAACTACCAGAGATCGTTGTATACATCAAAGTACATGGTGAACGCGTCGGAAGTGTTGAAATCGGGCACGTAACTCCTCAAACCCCTGCTCTGGAGCCTGCATTCAGTTCTGAAGAAGTCCAGCTTCTATATGCGGTCGTCGAACGGGTTGGCAGAATTATTGAGCATCGGCAGTCTGAAGAGCAGCTCCAAGCCGCCATGAAGGAGCTCCAACGCTCAAATGTAGAGCTTGAGCAGTTTGCATATATTGCTTCCCATGATCTCAAGGAGCCATTGCGTTCTGTAGCCACCGCAACGCAGTTGTTAGCTTGGAACTATCAGAGCAAACTCGACGATGATGCTGATGAACTCATTGGTGCCGCGATAGATGGGGCCAAACGAATGGAGCAACTGATCAGTGACCTTCTACAGTATTCAAGAGTTGGACGAGCCGATCGTGCATTCAAACCCGTAAGTCTACAAAATGTTTACACCGAGGCAGTTACAAATATTGGCCAGATGGTGGCCGAATATGACGCAACAATCACTGCTGATGAACTCCCGATCGTCGTCGCCGATGAATCCCAGATGGGGCAACTCTTCCAGAATCTAATTGTGAATGGCATCAAATTTCATTCCGACAAAATGCCTCAGGTACATGTTGGAGTAGCCGAAGAGACCGGGTATTGGCATTTTACAGTTACTGACAATGGCATTGGAATAGACAAACGATACCATGATCGTATTTTTCAGATATTCCAGCGGCTGCAAGATGTCGAACAACCCGGAACTGGGATTGGACTGGCAATCTGTAGAAAAATAGTAGAGCGGCATGGAGGCTCTATCTGGGTTGAATCTGAAATCGACAAAGGCACTGTATTCCATTTCACAATTCCATATCCTACACATCCAGTACAAGGGCCGACGTAGTCTTCAGCGGTCACCGATTACATCATGAGAGACAACAGAGCGTCACACTCGCTACGGGGGGTAGCTTGCAGATGATACGGGCGATTATTGCTGAAGATGACAGAATGTCACAGCGGCTTCTGATTAAGCTATTGGAGGATAGCGGCAGAATTCAAGTTGTAGGTGTTGCAAGTAATGGTGCGGAATGTCTCGACCTCTTGGACATGCACGAGCCCGATGTCATTTTCCTGGATATTGAGATGCCAAAGATAGATGGGCTCGATGTTGCGCAGATTGCTCTTCAGTCGAGTAAGCCTCCTATGCTTGTCTTCATCACGGGGCACGACGAATATGCGGTCAAAGCCTTTGAGCTGGCTGCGGTTGATTATGTTGTCAAAACAGCAGATGTCGATGGATTTGCAGACCGTGTCTATACGACGCTTGACAGGCTGGAGGCTAAACTCAATGAGGCGCCCGCAGATGCCGACAGCATTCGCGAGACTCTTGCTGAACTTGCCCGGCAACAGGTACGGGTTCAGACGTCCAAGTTGCCTGTTAAAGACTATGACGAGGGGACTGTGCGGCTGCTCAATCCATCTGAAGTGCTCTGCGTCGAGCGTGATGGGCGTCAGGTCGTATTACGAACTCACAGAAAGAATTTCCCGACTTACTTCTCAATCGACCAGCTTGAGCAACGTCTCCGCGATAACGGTTTCGTTCGCGCAAATCGGGGAGCGCTTGTGAATCTCGCATACGTGCAGCATCTGATACCAAATGGCGATGGATCCTATGACGCCATCATTCGAGACGAGCAGAACGCGGTCATAACCACCATCACTGTCTCTCGCGGTCAGTCACAGGCACTGCTGAAATCATTAGGGATGTAATGCTGAAGTCCTGTCCATCGTACAGACCTTCTGACACAACCTGATAGGAAAAGCGATGACTGTCTCGGAGTTTCCCAAAACTATTCGTATATTACTGGTCGAAGATAACCCAATGGATGCACGCCTCACAGTGGCTGCTCTGGAGCGGCGCATGCCCATCGACGAAATTGCTGTGGTGACCGATGGTCAACAGGCTCTCGAATATCTCCGCCGCGAAGCCAAATTCAGCGACGCATTCCGCCCCGATATTGTGCTGCTTGATCTAAATCTGCCCAAAATCAGCGGTCGCGAAGTTCTGGCGGAGATGAAATGCGATGAAAATCTGCGCAGTATACCAGTTATCGTCCTCACGACCTCAGACGCGGAGGAGGACATAATGGAGGCATACAGGCTACAGGCGAGCTGTTACATTACCAAACCGGTATGTCCGGAAGATTTCATTAAACGCATTTATGCGATAGAGGACT
>CAYSRY010000243.1:0-3207 GCA_964433395.1 uncultured Armatimonadia bacterium
AGATTCTGCGATTCATCGGCGAGAGCCAGGGATGCAGCAGCCATCAGAACTGCAATACATCCTGTTAGCAGTATGAGTTGTGCAGTCGTTCGGTTCATGAGAGCCTCCAGATTGTGCATCATCCACACGCCTACCCAGACACGGGCGAGCGAAAGGCCACCCCATCCAGAGCAGCAAACATACCGCAGCGACGCACTAGAGTGCTTCGTTTGCCCAGATCGACAGTTCGGCCATCTCTTTCCCCTGATCTTCAGCCCATCGGGCGAAGTCTTCTGCCACCTCACGGGCTTCATCAGTGCGCCCGAGGGCTTTCAGTGCCCGCGCCTTGTACGCGTCAGCCTCACAGGGATGCAGATGCTGCTCATCGGCTGCAAGCTGCAAGTGTGCATCTCGTCGCTGTTCGTCGCCAACCTCCGCAGCCGCCTCGGCCAGAAGCCAGTGAACGCGCGCTTCCTGTGGATATGCGGCACGGCCAACCCCGAGATTGCGCGGGTATGTCAGGGCAATCTCATAGTCAGCGACAGCACCAGCAGCATCACCTGCCAAGCGTTTGTCAGCGGCACGGCAGACATGCGCCTGCGTCCAGCGCTCATGCATGGCACGCTCGCCTTCCCATGGCTGATAGTTGTAATGCCTCATCAACGCAATAGCGTCATCCCAACGCGACAGCTCTAACAAACATTCGACCTGCCGAACGGATGTATCCCACCGGTTCAGCACCGTCTCAGGCGCAGCCTTTATGACAGCGAGTCGTCCGGCCGCACTTTCGCCATTTTTGGCCAATGCCTGATCGCGTTCTATGTACAGGTGGTGGTCATTGGGATTCCAGACTATAGCCTTGTCATACCATTCGATCGCCGCTTTATAGTCCTCATCCCATAGGGCCAGTGCCATCCCGACATTCCTGCACAGTACTGCATCAGCTTCGTGGATGCGCGCCGCCGCCTGCCACTCAGCCATCGCATCTTCACGCCGATCAAGAGCTGCAAAGAGCGTTCCCAAGTACAAATGAGCATGCCAATCGTCTGGATCACGTTCTACAGCCGCCCGCAGCACTGGTATGTCGTGAAGACGCGACGGGAAGCAATATGTAGCGTCGGCTCCCCGTGCACAGGAAAGCGCCTCTTCGCGTTCATCATCGTCAGCGTAATAAGCGATATAGTAGTGCACCATTGGATGTGTCGAAATGCTCACAATGCTCTCACAGGCACCGCGCAGAAGGAATACTGCATCTCCCTCACGTCCACAATGGATGTATTGCAGTGCTATCTCCAGCCATTCGTCAGGCTCGGCTCCGACGAGTTTCACGAGCTCATTCAATTCCTGTCGGGCAGTGTCAAGATTCTCGCTGTCGAAAGCAAGCAGGAAGCGCTCGGCGGCAAACTCGGGAGCCAGTGGAAAGCGGGCACTCATCTGCTTGAGCAGATCGGATGTATCCATTCCCAGGCAACGCCGGTCAACGGCAACAATGAATGCCGCATCAAGGCTGCGTTCAATATCAGGGACTGCAGCATACAGCGCATCAACGCTGCGCATCTGGCCGACAGCAGACCGTGCCAGAGCGATGCGCGCCTCATAGCGACATGGGCTTCGCGCGGCCAGCCACCACATGATCTCGTCGGAATCCTCGTCATTCCCCAAGGCCATTTCAGTCAGCGCGAGATAGTACCACGCTTCGTCACATTGCCGGTCGCGCTCCAGTGCCTTCAACAGATGCTCTTTGGCTTTCCCAGTCAGACCGCGCCCATACGCCAGAATGCCCAGTCCCAGATGTGCGCTACTCGCCCCAGGATCCTTCGCAAGCGCTTCCTCATAGCTGCATGTCGCCAGTTTTCGTTCATCGCGCAAAACGTGCCGAACTGCCTTCGTGCAGAGCTCTTCGGCGCTTGCCTGTGCAACATCTGCAGGCTCAACAACGCGGACCTCCATAGGACGCAGCCGTCGCTTCTTGGCACCGGGCGCGTATTCGATTATCTTCCGCTGATTTGAAAGCACCGTCAGTGATATATCGTCCGGGGCCTGTCCTTCAATCGGGATATCAACAGAAAACGGCTGCCCCGGTCCCAACGGAACATGAGAATTGGCAATGATGCGTCCGCCCCCCTGCACAATAAGCTCACCTGGCACCATGTCCATATTCATGACACCGGATGCTCGAACGGTGTCACCGGCAACGTCCAGCTTCACAGCCCCAAGATAATTCGCGTAGTCAAAGCCGCCGGTACCAGCGACCGGGTACCAGATTTCTCGCCACCCCACTGCCTGATGTGGCCCAAGGAACTCAAACGTGGACTGGTCCACAAAACGCCCGGCCTGCAGCTCTACATACTGGCCATCATCGTCCGTCAGCAGATCAACCCAAATCATGCCTTCATCAGCTGTTCCCCATGTGAAAAACTTCTTGCCAAAATCCAGCCGATGATCAGACCAATGCGCCATCCCGTAATCCTGCTGCTCATAGTAACAACCAAAGAAATCCTCCGCTGCATCGACGCAGAAAATATCATTAGGGCGCAGATGGTTGCGATAGTAGCTCAGATCTGTGCCATAGTACTCCGGGTATGGGTGTTGTCCATGCGAGGTTCTCACCTCAGATGTGGGCAAAACGAGATGCAGATCATCTGTCGCCGGCATCGCGAGGTTCGACCAGAAGTAGTAACGCTGCTTCATCGGAGTTGGGTTATGCAGAATCACGCGTTGCAGCAGTCGTTGCTCGCCATCGCGCAGACTCAGTTCGACTGTCCATCGCATCCGGCTCACGCGGTCAGTGCACCCCACTAGAATGCTCGCGGCATTCTCCCCCGGCTCGCTCACAATGCGCGACATGACTGGGGAAACCGTTACGCAACTGTGCCCTTGAGGAAAGTTGAACTCCAGGCCACCTGATATCCATGCGGCCCGGCGAGCGACGAGCCCATATTTGACCACATTGTTGCGGTAAAACACCTCTCTCCGGGAGATCTTGTCAAACAGCGAATAGACGTGCCCTCCTAACTCCGGCAGCACGATCAGGTGCAAATAATCATTCTCAATGTGCAGTGCACGATAAGAGACCTTCTCAGCCCGTTCCGTCAAGTCGTCTTGCATCGGATAGGGATACACGCGCTGCATGCCATCCCGCTCCCACGGAGGGTTCGGGTTACAGGGTCCCAACGGGTATGTTATTATATCGATTTGGTCTTCCCATGCTGCAACGCTCATCTTCGC
>CAYSRY010000243.1:3217-5508 GCA_964433395.1 uncultured Armatimonadia bacterium
CTATACCGAACTGTACTGTACTATTCACAATCGGCCTCTTTGGAACCTTCTCAAGTGCATATCTGTTCATGTGCCACACAGGTATGTTGCCCCGACCTGTCGAATGCTCTCTATGACTTCAGGTGTCAGTAGCACCGCCAATATCTGTGATTGGAGTTTTCCATGTATCGACTCACCACGACCGTCTTGTGTATAGCGCTTGCAGTCTCTTGCGTATGCGCAAAAACCGGAAGAACCTATTACGACGCGGACATGATGTCTGAGGTCCGCGAGAAGCTCGAGAAATACGACTGGGCACAAACCTCGCTTGCCAGTACATTAGCGACCTGCGAACGCTGGATTGCGATGTCCGATGAAGAGCTCTGGCAATTCGTACCACCGCCAGAGCAACTTCGGGCTCTGAATGTCTCATTCGGCGTCGGATGCCCGGACTGCGGTACCGAAATATTCCGAAGAGGCGGCCACTATCCGTGGATTATGGATAGCGAACACCCATTCAAAGTGAAGTGTCCTGTTTGCGGAAAAATGTTCCCGGAAAACGACTTCGAGCCGTGGAATCTCGACAGCCTCACCGAAGAGCCACAGAAGGGACTGCCCATTCAGGACTTCGGCGCTGGTTGGCAAGATGAAAATGGAAAACGCTATTTCTTTGTCGGAACATATGTTTTCTGGCATCGCTGGCAGAAAGAAGTCTTCCCTGCCATCAGTGCACTTGCGCAGGCATACCTTCTGACTGACAAGCCGATCTATGCTCAGAAATGTGCGGTCCTCCTCTCAAGCCTCGCCGAAAAATGGAAGAAATATGATTATCCCAGCCAGGCCTATCACAACGGACAATGGCCAGCCCATATTAATGGCCGCGTTCTCGACTATATATGGACGACCGGCACAATCGGTTCAATGGCCACGGCGTACGACGCCATCTACCCCAGTCTCGACGCTAACCCCGAGCTTCTCGACTTCCTGAGCACCAAAGGCGTCGACGAACCACGCCAATACATCGAGCAGGAAATGCTCGGCGTGATGGCCGATGACATCATGCGCGGTTTCATTGTCGGCAACATGGGGATGCACCAGCGGGCGCTCGCCCTGACTGCGATCGTCCTCGACAATGATGACCCCGACTATGCGCCGACGACGGCACAGATGCGCGACTGGATTATGACTGGGCCCGGCACCACCGAATATTTATTGTGGAATGGCTTCTTCCGTGACGGCCACGGAGGCGAAAGCTCCCCAGGGTATTCTGCGGGATGGTGCGACAATTTTTATACGGTTGCGACGCTCCTGCCTAAACTTGGCGTCAACATATGGGATAGCCCCAAAGTGAAGAAGATGGCCGACATCGGCTTGGATATGGCGATAACAGGTGTATTCACTCCGTGCATCGGAGACAGCGGCACCATATTCGGTTCGAAACGAATCGGCTGGAATGCCCAGCGTCTTGGCAGCGCGTTCACTCACTATGGTGACCCGCGGTACGCCAAAGCACTGAGCATCATAGGGGCCAGCTCAGAGACACTCTTCGATGACCTGTTCGACGCAGCAGCGGTGAAAAGAATCGTCGACACGCAGGGCACCGAGATGGAGTACAAGACGCGCAACCTCGGTGGCTACGGCCTTGCCATCCTCGAAGCCGGCGAGGGCGATAATAAACGTGGCGTATCAATGTACTACGGGTTTGCAGGTGGCGGACACGGCCATCGTGACCGTCTCACGATGGAAATGATCGCCTACGATCGTCCAATGCTTACTGACATGGGATACCCCGCTCACTGGTTGGCCAAAAATAACTACTGGACTTCCAATACCATCAGCCACTACGACGTGCTCGTCGATCAGGCGTGGCAGACATCCATGAATCGCGGGTATCTCAATACCATCGCCGGCTCACCGCATGTCCAACTCATGGACGCGTCGGCTGAAGATGCAACCTATCCGGGTATCGCTTCTCTCTATCGCCGCACTGCTGCCCTCGTCGATATCTCACCAGAGACATCGTACTTGCTCGACATCTTCCGCGTCGAAGGCGGCTACCAGCACGATTACAGCTTCCATGGCCCGCCATTCCCGGAATTCACCGTAGATGGCGCAACACCTGGGCCACTTCAGGAGAAAGGCACACTCGCTGGCAAAGATGTCGAATTTGGCGGCACCCCACCCCGAGTCGCGGATCTCGCAGAAGGCAGCTATGCGCTTCCGCTGCGCGAAGGCCAGGGCATGATCAGCGATGGCCGCTCCTATGGCGAAGCCTCTCTCGACGGTTGGGCTGCCTACTTGTCAGGCGACAC
>CAYSRY010000244.1:0-5471 GCA_964433395.1 uncultured Armatimonadia bacterium
GGGTCGAAGGCTTCATCGTTCGCGAGAATTCCGGCATTTCCAGCAACTGGCGTGCAACGACGAGCCTTGCTGATTACCTTGCTGAAAATGGCATCGTAGGCATTGAGGACATCGACACTCGGATGCTCACCAAACATCTGCGCACATTTGGCGCTCAGATTGGCGTCATCAGCACGGAGATACTTGAGCACGCCGAGGCCGTGAACATGGCCAAAGAAGCTCCAGGCATGGCGGGGCAGGATTACATCATGGACGTCACCTGCGATGCGCCCCGACGGTGGGTCGGCGAGAAGTATGCTGAGGAAACGCCGATTCCGGATCGGCAGTTGGCGCTTGATGTCAGCCATGAGCCGGTTTTGCCAAGTGGTCTGACGTTCGACGGACGCGAGTATGTGCGGCGACGGATATATCGCGTCGTCGTGGTTGACTGCGGAGTCAAACAGAATATTCTGCGCCATTTGTACCAGCACAATTGCGACGTCATAACAGTCCCTGCAAACTCCACCTCCGAGCAGATTATGGCGTGGAATCCTGAGGGTGTCGTTTTCTCCAACGGCCCTGGCGACCCCGAGGCACTTGACTATGTTGTCAAAGCTGCAAAAGAGCTGCTTGGGCGCGTTCCGATTTTTGGCATCTGCCTTGGGCACCAGATCCTTGGCTGGGCATTGGGCGGCAAAACCTATAAGCTGAAATTCGGGCATCGTGGGTGTAACCACCCGGTGAAAAATCTGCTGACTGAACAGGTCGAAATCACCACTCAGAATCACGGTTTCTGCGTCGATATGGATTCTCTGCCCGCCGATGCGGCTGAGATTACGCATCTGAATCTGAACGATCAGACCTGTGAGGGAATGCGTAGCAAACAGTACCCGATGATCTCGGTCCAGTACCATCCCGAGGCCGGGCCCGGCCCGCACGATTCGGGCTACTTGTTTGATGACTTCATCGCGATGATGGATGAGGGTGTGTAATTCAGTCACCCGTTGAGGTAAGCATTCGAGCGACAGCAGGCCAGATGATGAAATCAAAAGCCGCCCCGTTTCGGGGCGGCTTTTCGCATGACTGAGTGGGGGTATGGGCGATGGTTGGCGTGGCACAATACGGCTTTAGCGGAGTGATTGTACACATAAAAAAGGAGGATCAGGTGGGGGGGACCTGAGGTCCTCGGATGTACAACTTTGGTTCAGGGGACCTGAGTATAACTTTATCTGAAAAACTCTATAAAACATGTACAAGGGTGTCCAAGGTCCCCCCAAACTGGGGCCCAAGGTCCCCTGGAGACCCCGGGCCCGCACCTGGGTGGGAGAAGCAGCGTCTTCGGCGCCGCAGCGGCGCTCTGAAGACGACGTAGTAGTAGTGTGCAAATGGCGTGCCAGATATTGTGAGAGTATGAAAAATATATTTTCCTCTGGAGGTGGTATGTCGAGATATGTAGAAATGGCGCAAAATTCTACCATTGATAGATTTTTCAATGGCAGAAATTTTGACAGATAATGTATATCTCTATACCATGTTTACAGTTTCAGGTTATACATTCTTGTGCAAAATGTTTGAACTGGCTGTGGGATTGGGTAGATACAGAATAGATGTAGTAGAATTTTTGCGAACCTGAGACAGAGCTGATTGAGTTCAGCAGATGTGAGGTGCAAAATGATCCACCGGCGCGACGGTATACCGACTCACGCACTGGTTAGCGCGGTCAGGGACGAGGAAACCGGCCGGATTGGGCTTGCCATCATTTTGCGCGACCGATATCGCAACACAGTCTACTCTACAGCCTATACTAAGGACGGACTACATTTCGACGCAGCAGCATACCATGCACTATCTGAAGCATTGCTTTCTGCACATGACCACGGCGCGCATACACTGGTGGTCTACTGCGACGCGGCATCGATTGTGAGCCAGTTGGAAAAGCGCGAGGATGTGCCCGTTGAAGCCCTCGCGGCACATTTGCAGTCGCGGGCGCTCCTGCACATGTTCCGCTCCACCGAGGTCATTCTGGCACACTCTGGTAAGCATTTCACAGCAAGGAAAATCGCCGAACAGGAGGCACTGCGCGCTCCCCAGCCGAAGCCGTTGCAGCCTTCACTCGAACTCCCCCTCACAGCCACGTAATATCACTTATTGCCGGAGCTTCATCCCAGCGTCAACCGCGCTATACCGGACCGGGCCGCCTTTGAGGCGGCCCGGTCTCATTCTTGCGGGATAGTTCTGGAGGTATTCGCTTGCAATTGTATAAAATAATAATTATTGTGCCGTGACCAATTGGTGTTATGGCTGGCCCCGGGTATTTTGTGGTTTTGTATGACTTGTCAGCACATGCCTGAGACCGGCAGAGCGGATTTTGGTTGGCGGCGTTGCGGGCGGGTATAATTGGTGTGACGGTTTATACTTCTCCTGTTGTGTTGTGTTTCCTTACCGCATATGCGGAAGGGTTGCGTGGCAGATGGGGGAAGTTTTTGTGTGAATCGACAGCGGATTCTTTGGAAGGTGAGTGACGTGACTGTTGGGCGCGGGAAGTTGTCATGCCCGAAATGCGGATCACCGATTTATGCGACTGATACTGAGTGCCTGAGTTGCGGCATCGCGCTAGATCAAGGGCGCATCCTGGTGAGTTTTGATGACGCTGCCAACGATAGCGCAAGGGAGGCCTACGCGGCGGTGCGCGCGGAGCCAGCGCGTCCTGCGATGGGGATTCCCAGGACACCAGCAGAGAGCGGCCGCGAAGCACCATACCGCACCGATGGCAGACCGCTCGCATGGCATCCCGCGGACATGGCCGGTTCTCCGGGACTGCTTGGGTCGCTTTCGCGCGCGTGGGCATTCTTCGTGGAAAGCCTGCGGATGGCGAATGAAGACCAGAATCTGCTGGCCCCATCAATACTGTCGATCAGTGCCAGCCTGGTTTTGTGCATAGTGATGTTGCTTGTCATGTATATGACAGGCACGATGCACGGCTTTGTTGCTGCGGATGGCAGGCTGAACTGGCTATCCTTCGCGCTGGTGGGCGGGCTGTGTTTTGCGTCATATGTTATTCACTGTCTCATGACCGGCATGACCGTCAATATGCTAGACGCCAACCTGAAAGGTCGCGAAGCGCAGCTTGGAGTGGCCTGGGCTGACGCGATCAATAATGGACTGGCACTCGTCTGGGTCGCGTTTGTGGGGACTGTTATAAGTATGGTGACTGCCCTTATACGAAGTGGGGGCAGAAGACGAAGTATTGCTGATATGGCGGCCGATGCAGTGGACAGAATGTGGACGGTGGCCATGCTGCTTGCCATCCCGGTTATTATCATCGAGGATGCATCTTTCAGGCAGGCAGTAAGCCGCGTGAAATCTCTGCACAGGCAGAGTCTTGTGCAGATTATGGTTGGCGAAGTAGGGATTGAGGTGCTGGCGCGGCTTCTTGCGATAGCGGCGGTTGCAATCGGGCTCGGCCCGCTTATGCTCATGTCCACCCCAGCGTCGTCGGTGTTGTTCTTTGTCATGATCGGGTGGGCCATTGTTGTCGTGATGGTTGCTTCAGTTCTATTGTGGTATGTACGGACGAGTTTTTACACGTGTGTATATCTCTGGGCAGTGGCGACCGAGGAAGCCGGATCTGCAGTGCCGATGCCCGCGCCGCTGGAAAGCGTAATGCGAGCGGCGTAGCGCTGAGGATTGTGGACAGGGCGATAATGCAAATGGCCGGGAGCGATCGCTCCCGGCCATTGTTGTGCATGCTGAGGCGGCGGGTCAGATGCTGATTTTGATGTTGGCGGATATGCCGACACCGCTGACGCCGCGGACCGTCTGAGTGACGGCGCGATCGGTCTGAACCGGGATGAGAACCCGGCCCTGGAAGCCACCGATGCGGATTGTGCCCTCTGCAACAGCCTTGACTTTGTCGACCTGAGATTTGGGGCCGACGACCTGGGCAGCTCCGACTGCAGTCTTGTCTTTGGTGCCCATGCGAATGATGGGTACAACCTTAGTGGCCGCAGCAGGCATGACGCCCTCTTTGCGCATGATTTTGTTGATGCCGTCATTAATCTGGCCGCCAAACTGGCTGACGATGAAAGCTATGCCACCGACTTTGAGCAAATCGCCGGCGAAGCCACCAAAGTTGATTGCCTGTGCGGGTGGAGCAACGAAATTGGCAAGCGCCGCCACCACGAGGAATGCAGTCATGTACACCATGAATTTGCGAGTTTTTGCATTCATGTTGGCGCCTCCTAAAGTCCGATGTCGGCCAAACCTACGACAGCGCACTCATTGACGCGGTCGAGGGTTTTGCCCGGCACCTTGGTGGAAATGGGTACGTAGATTTCAACGTCTCCGAAACTGCTGAGATTGGATTCGATCTGGGCGACAGCCTGGACTTTGCTGACCTGCGAGTCCGGGCCTGTGACGCGTGCGATGCCGACGCGGAATCCTCGTCCGACTGAGATGATGGGCACCTCTTTGTCACGGTACGGTTCGCGCGGCTTCCATTCCTGCGCTTCGACAGCTTGCTCGGATGCTGGCGTCTGTATTGTCGCCGGGATCATGGATGCGCCGGGGTCGCCACCGAGCGCTTCGGCAATGTTCGTGGCCCAGATGTTGGCGAGACCTTCGGGAGTCGTCCCGTTCATCGCTGCGTGCTCCGGGTCAGCGGTAATGATGAGGTCCTGGCCGCCCATGACGACCGCCTCGCCGTCCATCATGCCAGCGTGAACGTCTTCAGGCTTGAGTGGCTGATCGGAATTGACGAGATCAGACAGCCTTTGTGCAATGACCGTTGCCCGCTCGGCTGGAGTGAGGCCGCCAGCCATAGTGCGTATGCGGAGCACAACCATGTCGCCGACTTTCACCTCATTGCCCACGGCCTGGACGATTGTCATTGGCGCCACAGGCTCCGCTGTCGCGTCAACTGTCTCGTCGTCGGTGGGTTCGATTGTGCCTTCGGGCTGGGTGCCGGTATCGGCTACGGTATCGTCCGCATGAGCCTGCACCATGCACGAGGCGGGAAGAATGCCGCCAGAGTGCACAACGCTGAATGCGAACAGAAGACCCGCTGCCAGAAACGCCAGCAGATACAGGCTATCTTTCGCGGACATGCGTCTGCCAAGCATGTTGCATCACCTCTGTAATTATTTCGTGCGCCACACGCGCAGCGCAGAGCAGTCGTCTGACAGAACCACTGATAACATTTTCGTGACAGCTTGCCAAAGTCCTACTGACATTCAATATTCGTATCGTGTGGGCCGACAATATGGACGCCGGTTGTGAGAGGCATTCCGCATCCTTCTACGTCATAAACGATCTCGGCGTAGATTGCACTGTAGCCCTCGTCAGGATACGTGAGCCTCGCAGTGTAGCAGTCATCGTGGGGGCGGAGTTCGCGCTGGGTCCAGGTGGCATCGCGGAAATCGCGAGTGGGCGAGTGGGCAGTCCATTGCCATACACGCTGGGGTTGGTCGCCGGGATTGACGACAAGTTTGAGG
>CAYSRY010000245.1:0-3358 GCA_964433395.1 uncultured Armatimonadia bacterium
GTGTCCCTTCTTCTCGATATGCACACCGTCATACCTGGCAACCTTCGTCACATCTGACACGCTCGTGGCGTAACCGGTCAACACTACAACCTTGATCGAAGTCCACAAAGGGTTGTTCTTGACTGCGTCAAGAACCTGCCAACCATCTATCTCCGGCATGACGATGTCCAGCAACATGCAATCATACATCTCACCGGCGCTTGTCGCCTCACACAGCTTCTGAAGCGCGATGCGTCCATTGCTGGCCTCTTCATAGCTGAAGCCCTGATCTGTAAGTGCTGTCGTCAAGACGCGTCGAAGTTGATAGTCGTCCTCAACAACCAGTACTCTTGCCATTTCGCCAACTACCACCTTAGAGGTCGGGCCACATGGGCCATCCCGGATATGAAGTATGTATCTATGATGGCACTCTGGACACAGATGATCGAATGACAGACTGGTGCTCGGGCCGGCCCGAAGGCCATGCCACGTCAGCTATTACGGCCTTTTTCAAATTCTCGCCGGGCGCGCTCCGTATCTCGCGTCAGGTCGCGCTCAGCAATCGTTTCGCGCTTGTCATATTGACGTTTGCCCCGGCACAATCCCAACTCTACCTTGGCATATCCACGCGAATTAAAATAGATCTTCAGCGGAATAAGCGTATAGCCTTTCTGTTTCACTTGACGGTCAAGCGCCAGAATCTCGCGCCTCTTCAGCAGCAGGCGACGTTTCCGCCGTGGATCGGGTAACTCCACGTTGCTGGCGTGTTGATAGGGGCTTATGGTCATCCCATAAACCCAGATACCATCCTCAGCGATCGCAGCATAGCACTCGTTCAGGCTCACACTCCCGTTCCGGAGTGATTTCACCTCGGGCCCATGCAGCTCAATGCCTGCTTCATAGGTCCGGTCCACGAAATACTCGTGACGAACCTTCCGATTTGTTGCGACTGCTGAACTGGCCATATCTCAATATCGTATCCGAAACGGGTGCTTCGGTCAAGTTGTCTGGACTGCCTGCTGTCGCAGGATTCGTATTACTCGACAGCGAAATGGCCTCTTGCACCGACGCTGTCTGACCAACGGTTCCATCTGCGCGCAAGACGCGCTCCAGTCTTTCCATCAATGGAGGCATTCCCGTGGAATTTCCTGTGTTCGCTCTGCTTATGCTGACACTTCTGACGGTCCCCGCAGTCGCCCAGGACGGCCCCGACCTCACTCCAGTCGATCAACAAATATCCGACGAGGCGGTCCTGCAGCTCGTCGACACCGCGTATCCCGGCCTCGAGGAATTCGCTGCATCGATGAAGACTGGCGATTTCGAAGCGGCCCGCGACCTTCTCATCACCCATTTCGCCACTCGCGAAAAACCTTTCATCCCTGACGCAAAGTTTCCCGGCATATCCGAAGGCAACTCCATGATCAAATTGCAGTCAACGACACCAGAGGCTGCCGACAAATGGCTCACGCACACGTTCACTCTCAGCAATAACGACGTCGGCAAGCCCGAAACATACTCTCTCGGCGACAAAATCCAATGGATGGAGAACCCTTCCGCAGCACTTTCCTGGATTCTCTATCTCAATCAGCTCAACGTGGTCAATGGCTTCGCCGCTGTATACCAACAGACCGGCGACGAAAAATATGCGCTCGAAGCAGGTATGATGGTCAAAACGTGGACTGAACAGTGCTACCGCGGCTATGGCTACACCCGGGATGGAGAATTGGTCAGCTCCGGCATGGAGGTGCGCAACCGCCTCTGCAACACGCTCATGGCCTACGACGTTTTGCGCAAATCACCCTCACTCACGCCCGAAATGCACATGGCTTTCTACAAACTCTTCATCGCATCTTCCCGCGAGCTTCTCACATACTCCGGCGTCTCATATCCCGGCCTCATCCCTTGCGCTGTACTCTACCCCGAATTCACCGAATCCGCGCAATGGCTCGCAGGCGGCGAAGCCGACCTTCGCCATGCGCTCATTGACCGTACCACTCCAGAGGGCGCATGGGATACACACTCCATCTCATACCAGACTGTCCCCGTACCGTGGGCTATGCGCAGTCTTGAATTTCTCGAAGCAAACCCTGAATCTGGTGACTTCTCCGAGCTCGCCGGCGTCATCCGCCAGCAGACTGGCAAATTGCTGCGCATGATGCTCTGGTGCATGATGCCAAATGGCGGACTCCCCAACATCGGCGACACCTACGGCCGCTCCGACTGGCACACGACCGTCGGTGGCCACGCTGCCTCATATGCTTTCAGCCAGCTCACGCCAGAACAGCAGGAGCGCCTCAACGCCAACGCTTCCATCTATCAGCGCGTCCTCTCTGAGCTCGCCATTTACGAAGGGCTTGACGAAGCCGTCCCGCACACCACCTCAATCGGCCATCCCGGCTCTGGCTACTACATTATGCGCAAAAGCTGGGAGCCCGACGACACTCCATACATGTATTTCGATCTCACTCCCCAGAAGCTCGGACACGCTCACTGGGACGCTTGTCATTTCGACCTCTACGCCTACGGCAAACCGCTGCTCTGTGACACTGGTGACTACTTCCTGGGCTGGGGCTACCGCACTGGCCTCCACAATACCATTGAAGTTGACGAAGCAAGCCAGGCATGGGGTGCTGAAATGATGCCCTGCGACTGGCTCACCACTCCATCATTCGATTTCGTCGACGGTGCGAATGCCGGTTATGCCGAGAAAAACGTGCTCCACCGCCGCAAAATGCTTTTCGCCAAAGACCTCTCCGGCCGCTTCGCCGATTACTGGATTCTCTCCGACCTCCTCACTGGCGAAGGCGCGCATAAGGCCGAGCAGTTCTTCCATTTCGCCGGGCCATCTCAGGAGCTTGGCGCTACTGCCGACATGGACCCGTCCACTCTGGCCGCCATATCGACAAATCCTGACGTCGCCAATATTCAGGTCTTCCCAGCCCACACTGATGGCATGGATGCCGGCTTTGTCGAGGCTAAAGACACCGAAATGCTCCCCGACGACAAATTCGGCCGTGACGCCATGCTCGGCTGGATTGTCACCACGGGCACGCATCAGCGCGCCAAATCCGCGGTCGCGGTCTACACGCGCGAGGGCGAAATGCCTGCCGCATTCTATGATGTTCTCTTCCCCACTCAGGCGGGCGCTGACGCAGAGATCAAAGTCTCCGAGCTGCCTGTCACCGCTGATGGTGCCCCGGTTGATTCCACTGTCGCAGCTGGCCTTGAGATCCGCTGCTCTGTCTCACGCCCCACTCATACCCCCGGCGACATACAGATCGACCGCGGCGAAAATCTCGCCCTCGGAATGCCCGCTTCCGCCGACATAAACCAGAATTCCATGCCGGATGGCCCCCAGTCAAAACTCACCGATGGCAAT
>CAYSRY010000245.1:3368-5465 GCA_964433395.1 uncultured Armatimonadia bacterium
CCCGGCTCGACCGAGATCGCCGCTGCCATATCATCTACTCCATACACACCAAATATCTTACTCGAGGGCAATTTCACCAGCGATTTCGGCCAGCCGCGCGAAATCAATATGCTTGTCGCCCACCATGGCACGTTCAACGGCACTGGCATCATCTACCCGCCATCCGAGTTTACCATCCAGTATCTTGCCGGCGACCAGTGGCGCGACGTCCCAAACCCTGTCACCACATGGCTTCCCGATACAGCCACAAGCACTTCATTCGATCCCATCACCGCCACCCGGTTCCGCATACACGTCATACGTAATGCAGGCGGTCGGATTGCGATGCGTGAAATTGAAGCCTACCACGTCTCACAGGCAGAGCTTGACAGAGTCGAAGCTCTCAAAGCTGAAGTGACCACCACTGAATGGACCGACTACTGCCTGATTTCCCATGATGGCGCCATCGAACGCACTTACGGCGATTTCACGTTCAATGGCGAGCTTGCATTCCTCCGCAAAGACGCCGACGGAGATTTCGTCCAGCTGCTCCTCACCAATGCCTCATCGCTCAGCGAGGGCGATTTCGGCGAGTTTTCCGCCCCTGCTCGCGTTCCATACCTGACCGCCACAGCCTCCGAAAATGGCATTCTCGTCGAAAGCCCTGCATTCGCGACTGGTTCAACGCAGCTTGACGCCACGTCCCTCCGCGATGGCCACTGGCGAGTGGCGCTGCCTACCCAGCGTGCCCCGCAGGCCACGATTTCAAATGCCACTCTCGAGCTCCACCCGCCACAGGAAGGCCTTGCAGGTGGCCAGCCGTGGGCAACTGTCCGCTGGCAGACCGATGCGCCGGCCACAACGCAGGTCGAGTATATCACTGATGACGGTCTCATTCGCCGGACACCACTCGACACTCGCCGGACCACCGAGCACGAGGCGCGCGTAGAATTTCTGCGCGCAGACCACACCTATACATTTACCGCCATATCCACAGCGGGCATTTGGGAACCTGCTCGCGTAGAAATCCCTTCAGAGGAGCATCAACAGTGAGAATGTCATATCTCATAATCGCCGCACTGATCGCACTCGTATGCTCATCACTCTATGCTGAAGAGCTCTGCCCGCCGGTCGACGAGGAATTTTCTGACGAAGAGATACTCCGCGCCGTGGACACTTCCTGCGCCGGCCTCGAAGATTTCGCTGCAACGATGGAAGCTGGCAATTTCGAGCGTGCCACAGAGCTCCTCGCCGCACATTTCGCCACCCGTGAGAAACCGTTTCTCCCGGAAGCGCAGCACCCGGCCATCGCTCCCGGCGATTCCTCAATGACCCTCTACAAGGGCCAGGTCAGCCGCGATACGGTCGACAATATGTGGCTCAAGCACACATTCACATACCGGAACTATTACAACTCGCAGATGGAAACATACGATCTCGGCCCCGAAATCAAATGGTTGTACAACCCATCCGACTTCTACGGCTGGATGGCCCAACTCCACCAGATGAATTTCATTGCCCAGATGGCGGGCATCTACCAGCAGACTGGCGATGACAAATACGCGGCGGAAATCGGCCGTCTACTTGTCAGTTGGACAAAGCAGACGCCCCGCAACATTTCCGGCCATATTGAAGATCACGACCGCGTCGCTTCGGTCAATATATTCATGCAGGTACGCAACCGCACATGCAACGCTCTCGCCGCTTACGACGCCGTCCGCAAATCCCCGGCGCTCACGCCGCAAATGCACATGGCATTCTGGAAACTTTTCATTGGCAACTGCCGCTACCTCATCCCATGGAGTGAAGGCCGCGGTGTCGTCACATATCCCGCCCTTTTCGGATGCGGAGCGCTTCTTCCGGAATTTACCGAATGTGACGAATGGATTGACGCCGGCCGCCGCAATATCGAGGAAAACCTCATCGATCGCGTTACTCCCGACGGCGCATGGGACACTCACTCCGTCTCCTACAATCCCGTCCCAATTCCGTGGGCTTTGCGCGTTCTCGAAATCCTCGAGGCCAACCCCGAGGCTGGCGATTTCACCGACATCGCCGACATGATCGCGTCGCAATCAAAAAAGATGATTGAGATTATGCTCTGGCAGGCTATGCCCA
>CAYSRY010000246.1:0-1396 GCA_964433395.1 uncultured Armatimonadia bacterium
AAAAGTCAAAGAGCTTGACCAGCTCGCAGGTGTGCGCGTAACAATCATAGATGCCGATGGCCAGGTGCTGGCAGACAGCCGGTACGAGCCGTCAGGTATGGAGAATCACAGCAATCGTCCTGAGCGCCTCGCTGCTGTGCGCAGTGGGGAGGGGTATGACCATCACTACAGCGAGACGCTGGGCATTGACATGCTCTATACAGCGGTCTCACTTGCCCCAGAGGGCGTAAACAGCCCGGTTGTCAGGCTTGCGATGCCACTTTATGCTGTTGCGGAGGCTTCCATTGAGCTGCGCCACGCGCTGATCGGTCTGTTTGTGCTGGCGGCATTGTTTGTGTGGGTTGCTTCCGTGTGGCTTCTGGGGAACCTCACTGAGCCAGTTCGGATTATTGCAAACGTTTCACGTCGAGTTGGAGAGGGCGATTTGGAGGCGCGGGTGGAGGGCATTCACGGTACTGAGTTGGAAGCTCTTGGTGGAGTTTTCAATAACACGCTTGACCGGCTTGCTGATTTGCTCGCCCGCTCACGCCGGGAAAGCAGATACTATGCGACGATTCTCGAGCAGATGACCGATGCGGTCCTGGTGACCGACCATGAACGCCGCGTTCAGTTCGTGAATCGTGCTTTTGCCAAGCGCTTCAATGTGGATGCAAATCATGTGGCGGGTCATTTCATTGATGAGGTTGTGCTGAATTACGGTTTCAGTAATCTCATTGCGCGTGCCAGCGAGCAGGGAGTTACACAGCGGGACGAAGTGCGGCTGCTTCGCCCTGAGGCCCGCACTCTGATTGGCATAGCGACGCCGCTGCTTGGCGAAGAGGGCGAGATACTTGGTGCGGTCGGTCTGCTTCATGATATTACAGACTTGCAGCGAGTTGAACAGGTGCGCCGAGATTTTGTGGGTAATGCGAGTCACGAATTGCGTACGCCGGCGGCTGGTATTCGCGCGCTTGCTGAGGCGCTGCAGGCTGGTGCATTGACTGACCCGGTGCGTGGACCTGAGTTCCTGCAACAGATTGTCGACAGTGTCACGCGTTTGACAGACATTCTGGATGATATGATGACGCTTACCCGGGTCGAGCGCGGAAATGAGCTGCTTCATCCCGAGTGGGTGCCAGTGCAGGAAGCCTTTGACAGTGCAGTTGCACAAATAGGGCGGGCTGTGATCCAGCGACAAATTGAAATGAGGACGGAATGCGGCGCTGATGACAAGGCATTTGTGGACCCGAGTGGCCTTGAGACTGTGATGGTGAATCTGCTTGGCAATGCAGTCAAATATACGCCTGATGGAGGCAAAGTCATATTGGAAGGGCATGGGGTTGCCGGCGGCTATGAGATAACTGTAGCGGACACTGGTGTCGGGATTCCCGCAGAGAGCCAACCGCGAATTTTCGAG
>CAYSRY010000246.1:1429-5458 GCA_964433395.1 uncultured Armatimonadia bacterium
CTCCGGGATTGGCATACCGGAACAAGACCTTCCAAGGATTTTCGAAAGGTTTTACAGAGTGGATAAGGCAAGAGACCGTGCTACAGGGGGCACTGGGCTTGGCCTTTCCATCGTGAAACACATCTGTGAAGCTCACGGCGGACGAGTATCAGTTACCAGTGTTGAGGGCGAAGGCTCTGCATTCCGTATCTTCCTGCCAGATCCCAGGGCGGGTGGAGACAGTGGAAAGTGACATCAGCGGTGCTGCCAGCGAGCTGCCTGAGATCAAAGCCCGGCCGTCATGCACGGCCGGGCTTTTCTGTGTGTGGCATCCACACACGTTTTGTTTCCATTGCTTCCGAAGGCTTAATAGAACCTTAACATTGACATAGCAGAGGATTAACAAAGCCTGACTATACTCCTGCAAGTAGATGGCACCGGTGCCGTGGACTAAGCAATACCCAACAAAACCATGTCGGAGGTGCACGTTGTGAATGGAAGTAGATGGGCAGGCTTTGTGTTGGTGGTTCTGTTGTCGGTGATGTTTGGCGTGGCAGCGCATGCAGAACTCGATATGAGCGGCTATGCGCAGGCCAGGTTTGATGTGTGGGATGGGGATCTTTCGAGCGATGATGACGAATTTGATCTGCGCCGGGTACGAGTGAAAATTGCAGGTCCAGTCAACGATGATGGGACAGAGATCAAACTTCAGGTCGACCTTGGTGGGCTTGATGATGATGGTGGAGATGAAGTGGTCCTGAAAGATGCAACCATCTCGCGGCCGATTGGCGAAGAGTGGTCAGTAAAGGTCGGGTTCGCCGATGTTGAATTTGGCAACGACCTGGTATATTCGAGTTCCAAGCGTCTCCCATTTGAACGCGCACGAATAACTCGCAAACTGTTCCCAGGCGAAAAGACTACAGGCATCTGGTTTGACTACAAACCTGCCACCGGCAATGCTCCGGAGCTTACGTTGTCTTACAACGATGATCTGAAGGATTGGGCGTCGAAAAACAAAGTTGATGTCGATGACTCGGATGCGTTTACCGTTCGTCTGCAGTGGCCGCTTGAGAACAAAGGCTCTGCAGGCGTCAGCTATATGAACGCAAGTCGCAGTGGTGATGATGGTGGCACGCCATTCGACTATAGCAATGCTGTGCTGGGTGCGCATGTGCGCTGGAATGGCTCGAACGGTCTGAATTTTCAGGGTGAGTATTGCGATGGGGAAATCGGTCCATATGACGTCAGTGGCTGGCTTGGCCTGGTCGAGTATAGGCCTGAGGCAAGTGGAGGCACATTCTTCTATCGCTACGACACGTATGATGATGGGCACAGCGCAGATGACTATGCAGCACATACGTTGGGGTACGCATATGAGCTGGGTAAAGACGATCTGCTGACCCTGCAGATAGAAGATATTAGTGCGGAGAGCGGGGCCAGCGGTACAAACTTTGGCCTCCAATGGCAGGTCAAGTACTAGAAATGCGCGGCACAGCGGACAGATTGGTAAGCAACTGATCAGAAGATCACATACTGAACTTCAGACAAGGATGTTTCTGGTGTTCCCAATTTGTCATCCGCTGTTGCTGCTGAAATGGCGCGGCATTGATACCTGCGACTGAAAGCCGGATAGGGGCGCCTCCCAGCCTTTATATTTGGTATCGGTACATGCCGCGCCAGCTTAAGCATACAGGCAGTCGTTTTTCATCGCACTGTTCTGTTTTCTGCATCTGGATTGCGCCAGCTTTACAAGAACGGGATTGAATGTCACAGAGTAATCGCATCACACAATTGATAGAGGCAGCAAAAGGGGAAATCTAGAGTGAACAGGTTTGGGAAAGTCATTGTCAGCATATGTGTGCTGTTGGTTGTCATGACTGTATTGACGGGCATTATGGGTTGTGGTCCAAAGCCCACCGCAACTGATGCTATTGGCGAAATTGCGCCTCCCGTGCCACCACCTTCGGGCGGTGGGGGGACAGCCATAGCGCAGATCGGGTCGACAACGGTGCTGCCATTAGCAGAGAAATGGCATGAGGCATTCGGGGCGAAAAATCAGGGAGCTGACATCATGGTTTCCGGTGGCGGCTCGGGCGCCGGTATCAAGGCTTTGATAGACGGTACTGCCGATATCGCTGACGCTTCTCGTGAGATTAAAGACAAAGAGATCGCACAGGCCAAAGAAAAGGGCATCGAGCCAGTGGAGCACCTGGTTGCATATGATGGTATTGCAGTCGTCGTGCACCCATCCAATCCGATCAATGAGCTGAGCGTCAAGCAGCTTTCGGATATTTTTACAGGCACTAAACGCAGTTGGTCCGATTTTGGCGGAAATAGTGGAGAGATTCAGATTATCAGCCGTGACAGCGCGTCAGGCACATACGAATCATTCAAAGAGCTTGTCGTGACGATGGACGGGAAGAACAAAGATCTTGATTATGCTCCTGAGGCTATCAAGCAGGGGTCAAACCAGGGCATTCTGACCATCGTGGGGCAGACGAAGGGCGCTATCGGCTACATTGGGCTCGGATATGTTGATGACAGTGTCAAAATGATTGGCGTCATCCCGATAGATGGCGACAAGGCAGTAGCGGCAAATGCTGAGACTGTCAAAAGTGGTGCATATCCAGTATCCCGTGCCCTCTATTGTTACACCAATGGTGAGCCGACGGGTATGCTCAAAGAATATCTGGACTTCATCAAGGGCCCAGAGGGGCAAGCGATCGTAGGAGAAAACGGTTTCGTTCCGATAACGAAATAGTCGTCCGCCCTATGATATGACTGAACGGATGTAACTGGCCTCATTGAGATTTACGAGACCCGGCCTGTTGTTAAGGCCGGGTCTGCGAGGGGCAGCTGACCTGTATATGGATGAGATACGAAAACACAGAACCGGGCAGACTGTGACAGAATGGGTGATTGAGCGGACCAACCAAGCGGCTGGCATCGCTGCGATCATTTTTGTCTTGGCTATTTTTGCATTTTTGCTGGCCGAGTCTCTGCCGATTTTTCGTGAGTATGCGCTGAGTGATTTGTTGACTGGCACACGCTGGTCGCCGACAGCGGATCCGGAAAAGTTCGGGATGCTTCCGTTGCTTTTGGGGTCGCTGTATGTGACGGCTGGCGCCTTGGTGCTTGCGGTGCCGTTGGGCATCGCTTGCGCTGTGTTTATTGCCGAAGTGGCGCCACCTGCACTACAGGAATGGTTAAAGCCGATCGTTGAACTGCTGGCAGCAATACCCTCGGTTGTCTATGGGTTTCTTGGTTTACTGGTCGTAGGACCATGGTTGGCAGGGGTGCTAAAGTTGCCTATCGGGCAGTTTGCCGCACTTGGTTCGCTCATCCTGGGCTTTATGGCCATGCCTACTATAGTCTCAATAACCGAAGACGCGATTCGCGCTGTTCCGGTAGCACTGCGAGAGAACTCCCTTGCGTTGGGGGCCACCCGGTGGCAGACGATCTGCAAAGTTGTCCTGCCGGCAGCGCGATCAGGGGTTGTTGCGGCCGTGATGTTGGGACTTGGGCGCGCGATTGGTGAGACCATGACAGTGCTGATGGTCACGGGGAACGCCGCAGTCATTCCGCAAGGGCTGCTTGGTTTTATGCGCCCGGTGCGCACAATGACTGCGACGATTGCCGCAGAAATGGGAGAGACCGCGTTTGGCAGCCCCCACTATCACTCATTGTTTGCGGTGGGCCTGATTCTCTTTGTGATAGCGTTTGTGACAAACACAATCGCTGATATTGCCGTCCAGCAGGCTGGGAGGTTCAGCGAATGAAATCGAAACTGGAGCTGAACCCTGCAGCGACAGAAAAAGTGGCTTTTGTCTTTCTCTGGATCGCCGCCGGCATCGTCATTTTGCCAGTTGCCTTGATATTGGGCTACATGCTCTGGCGTGGGGCGAGTAGTTTCAGCATTGACATGTTCGTGGGCGGCAATTCGGGATTGCTGCCTGCGATTGTGGGGACAATCGTCCTCGTGTCGGTGACAGCTGTCATTGCGGCTCCACTGGGAGTCGCTGCGGCAATCTATTTGAATGAATACGCCTC
>CAYSRY010000247.1:0-2773 GCA_964433395.1 uncultured Armatimonadia bacterium
CCATCCTTCGTCATACGCCTGCCGTCCCACGTTTTTCACATGCCCATCACCATAGAGAACATTCCAGCGACGGGCTGCAAAGCCCTTGCCTCCGTGCCATGCTCCATGCCCGTCAAAGAATAGATTCGTGCCTGCCGGATCTTTCAGTCCGTTCAGATATCCGCCCTCAAAAGTGATGATTGTCTGATACATGTAACTGCTCCCAAATGCCTCAAATGCGGTCGGACGGCCATTTAGAGCGATTCCGGAATCCTCGAGTTCATCGTATCCCTGGTCTGCCGGGCAGTGCCAGATCTCGCGATTTCTGATGTATGGATCAAGCACATCCTTGTGCCTCGGCATGTATGGAATCCACATCTGATACTGGGGAGCATGGCTCCAGATTTCGGGCGCATACTTGTCCGCGCAATCCACAGCCCAGGGAAGTAATCCGTCGTAGTCGTCAACGTACATGAGGGTTGCTGCGCCAATCTGCTTGAGGTTCGCCACGCATCTTGTTGACCTCGCCTTCGCCCGTGCTTTCGCAAATACCGGAAAGAGCATGGCGGCGAGGACCGCAATAATGGCAATGACCACAAGAAGCTCAACAAGCGTGAAGGCTTGGCGCTGTTGATGTGAGCGGTTTTTTCTGGAGCGGAATGCGTCCATTCAGAGCACCTCGTACAGAGTTTCTGCAGGCGGCACAATCTATGGCGCAAGCCGGAATCTTCGGGTAATCCTCAAAAGTCGAGTGTCTGCTGGGCACAGCGGGCGACAGGTGCAAAGGTGTGCCGATGGGCTGGACAAGGTCCGAGGCGGTGAAGGGCTTCGAGGTGAGGTGGTGTCCCATAACCCTTATGTTCTGCGAAACCATATCCAGGATACTCTTCATCGAGACGGATCATCAGCAAATCGCGGGTGACCTTGGCCAGGATTGAGCCAGCAGCGATGACCCGGCAGGCGCGATCTCCGCCAATAACAGGCTCGGCAGGAATCGGCAGCTGTGGGGTCACGTGGCCATCGATAAGCGCATAGTCGGGGGCAGGTGAGAGGAGCTGCAATGCATCGTACATGCCACGCAGGCGTGCCTGGTAGATGTTGATACGATCAATGGCCTCAGATGAATATACGGCGGTTGCCCACGCAACAGATTGTGCTTTGATGAGCTCAAAGATCTCGAGGCGATCTTCGTGTATGAGGAGTTTGGAGTCAGTGAGATGAGGGATGGTGACATCTGGTTCAAAAATCGCGGCGCCAACCACGACAGGACCGGCCAGCGCGCCGCAGCCAGCTTCATCAACGCCAGCAACGAGGGGGTAACCAGCGGCAACGAGTGCGCGTTCACGGGCTCGCGAGGCTGCTTTGGGGCGCTTTCGCGTCGATGTCCTGTGGGCCATATCGTGCAAACTCCGCGTCAGAGTGCCTGCGAGGCAAAGAGGCCACCCTTAAGGAAAGGGTGGCCTCGGTCGGTCAACGTATAACGCGCATGCGGTTAAGCGGGTAGAAAATGACCATAGCCTTGCCAAGGACGTCTTCACGTTTAAGGAATGGTCGTCCTTCGACGACTTGATCTGCAGTCAAAGCGTGCCATTGGTGACTATCATTGGAATTGTTCCTGTTGTCGCCAAATACGACTATGCGATCATCCGGAACCACGATTTGGCCGTCAGTTTCGCTCGGCCAATCATAAGCAGGCTTCCCATTGATGTACGGTTCATCGATCAATTTGCCATTTCGGTACAGACCATCGTAGGCTTTGACCTGAAGACGGTCACCCGGAGCTCCGACCACGCGTTTGATGAAATCGTGATTCAGGTGATCTGCAGCTGGCGGTGCACGGAAAACGACAATATCTCCCGGCTGGGGTGCGCGGAAGTGATAGATGAGTTTGTTGACAAGGATTCTGTCATCAATCTGGAGCGTTGGCTCCATTGAACTTGACGGAATGTAGAAAGCCTGAATGACGAATGGGCGCAGGACGCAAAAGACCAGCAGAAGAGCTATGAGCGCCGAATCAAGGAACTCAAGGACCGTTCCCCTGACTGCTTTGGGCACGGGCGTGAGGTCAAAAATTCGCGTGTAAGCTCCCCACAGGCGCAAACACACTGCGAGACCGATGAGTGCAGTAATGTGCCAGGGATTGTCGAACGCGAGTACAGTTGCCGCACCTGAGCCGTCAGGCACCATAATTTGCTATTCTTTCTCAGCGGCTTTGGGCCTTACTACTTTGCGTTCACGAATGCGGCTTGCACGACCACTGCGGCTGCGGATATAGTAGAGACGGGCACGGCGAACGCGACCAAGGCGCAATACCTCGATGTGGTCGATTACTGGCGCATGGATCGGGAACGTGCGCTCTACTCCTACGCCGTAGGTGACGCGGCGAACAGTGAAACTCTCACTGAGACCGCTGCCGACACGGCGAATAACTACACCCTCGAACGGCTGAATGCGAGTACGCTCTTCGTTTCGGCTTGTCTCTGTGATGCGGACATGCACGCGAACCGTGTCGCCCGGCCTGAAATCAGCAACCTCTGATTTCATCTGTTTTGCTTCGATTTGTGCAATAAGCGGTGTTTTCATTTCGGTTCTCCTGTTCGGACGGTGCGGACTCCATTCGGGACACGTTCGTTCTACGAATTGTGGCGGAGCCCCCAGCCTTAGAATTCTCCCAGTAACTTCCAGTCCTCATCAGTAAAGTCGGCAGCGGCAAACATGTCAGGTCTGCGTTCTGCAGTACGCTTAAGTGCCTGGATGCGTCGCCAGACCCTAATCTGCTCATGGTAACCGTGAG
>CAYSRY010000247.1:2783-5457 GCA_964433395.1 uncultured Armatimonadia bacterium
CGCCGGTCGCGTATACTGTGGATACTCAAGCAATTTTTCGGAATGCGATTCCTGCTCGATTGAGTTCTCGTTGCCAAGAACGCCGGGGACGAGGCGGCTGACGGCATCAATGATGATCAGTGCGGCAAGTTCACCACCGCTGAGCACGTAATCCCCAACCGATATTTCTTCGTCCACCAGAGCTTCACATACCCGCTCATCTACACCTTCATAGCGGGCACAGAGAAGAATGAGATGCTCATGTTTTGCCAAGTCCCGAGCTTTTGCCTGATTGAATGTTGCACCTTGAGGAGTAAGGAGTACGACATGGGCAGGGCCCGGACTGCGGTCCTTTATGTCATCTACTGCCTCGAAGAACGGTTCGGGCTTCATAACCATGCCCGGTCCGCCTCCATAGGGTGTATCGTCAACCTGGCGATAGCTGTCATGGCAATAATCGCGTAGATCCACAGCATGTATGGTGAGAAGGTTCTGTTGGGCAGCCTTTCCAATAACGCCCCAAGCTGCCGCCTGCTCTATCATTTGAGGAAATATGGTAATGACGTCGAACCGCATGTATATCAAGCCTGACCATAGACGACGTTCAATCGAACATTCCCGGAAGAGGCTTTATAAGCATCTGCTGGTCGTCGAGACTGATATCTATGACGACTTCAGAAGTAGCCGGAATGAGATGTCCATTTTCAGTTACATAGACGTCGTTTGCACCAGTTTCCAGAATGTCGACGATGTGTCCAAGCTTTTCGCCATCGACAGTAACGGCTTCGAGACCAAGAATGTCATGTACGTAGTAGGTATCGTCCGGCAGCTCCTGCAAATCCTGCTCCTGAATGTATATTTCAGCTTTGAGCAGTTTGTCGGCGCTGTCGCGGTCAGTGACATCCTGAAACTGCACAATGTAAATGGATTTGTGCGGGACCTGTCGCGCACGAACAACCTTCGTCAGAAAGGGACTTCCAGACGAAGGCCGGATGCAGACAGTCTGGAGCATCTGCATGCGGCCAGGCATGTCACTGTCGCACGAGACTTTGAGTTCGCCGCGTACGCCATGAGCGGCTGTTACATCTGCTATGTGAATTGAATACTCCGCGCAATCAGACATCGGCGTCGACGATAAGACTCGGCGTCCTGTCTTCAGCTATGATGGAACGCTCACGGATTTCAACAACAACATCATCTTTGGTGACTATCTCCGTCCCACCGAGGATTTGAGAAAGATTGTCGCCTTCGCTGATGTCGACGAAGCTCTCGATAGTTCCGCGGACAATTTCGTCGCCATTTTCCAGGACTTCAAGGCTTTTGATGCGCTCGAGAATTGCGTCGCGGGTTTCGACCTGGCGAGCCTTTTCGGTCTCAATCTGTCTGCGGACCTGCATAGCCTGCTGAAGGTCAGTCTGCTGCAGCTGGCGGAGATATGGTCCGGTCTGGAGATCGAGTTGTGTGAGTCTCTGGTCGATTTCATCCGCAGCATGTTGAAGCTCGGCTGAGATCTGCTCTTTGAGTGCATCGGTTACGATCGAGCGCAGAATTACTTCGCGCTTGATGCGAACTGGTTTTGAAGACATTTTTGATGTATGCCCCCTGTGTGTTTGCCGCAGTGTGGCATGCGCTTGTGTTTTTTATTGGCCATCTGATTTGCGTCGGCCATTCAGGAGATGATTTCGACAGTAGCCTTTTTGTCTTTTTTCATAGCAGCGGCTTTTACGAGTGTGCGGAGGGCGTTTGCAATGCGCCCACCTTTGCCTATGACTTTTCCGAGATCCTCTTCAGCTACTGCGACCTCCAACACGATCACAGAAGCCCCTTCAATCTCGGTAATCTCGACTTGGTCGGGATTGTCAACAAGCGCTCGTACCATGTACTCGACGAGTTCCCGCATACTGGGCCTCCTGGCAGTAGCAATGCCTTACATAAGGAATCACGAGACCGCACCCCGCACAGCAGTGTGCGCGCACCCGTTAGTTGCCGAGCGAGTGCAGGTTATTGCTCTGCGGTCTCGGCGTCTTCTTCGACGACATCAGCTTCGGCGTCTTCGAGGACGATATCTTCGGCTCTGACTGGCGCGTCGAGCGTGAGTTCGCCGGGCTTGACACCTTTCCGGAATGCGTCCATGATGCCAAGTTTTTTGAGCAGAGACTTGACAGTATCACTGGGCTGGGCACCAGTGTAAAGCCAGTGCAGCGCTCGGTTCGCGTCAATTTTGAACGTGGGTGGATTTGTCTGCGGGCAATAGTGCCCGAGTTCCTCGACTGTGAAGCCGTCGCGGGGTTTCTTCTCGTCCATAACGACGACGCGGAAATTTGGATTACCTTTAGCGCCGGTGCGCTTGAGACGGATCTTGGTTGCCAATCTGGTTTCTCCCTTCAGACCTTAACATACATATCGCAGGTGATAAAGTCCGGATTAGCCAAGACGGAGGCCCCCGAAATTCATGGGCCCACCTTTGGCGATCGTCTTCATCATTTTGGAAAGCTGCGAGTATTGCTTCATTACAATGTTGACATCCTGTACAGTGGTACCGCTGCCGGCAGCGATACGGCGACGTCTGCTGCCGTTGAGTATCGAAGGGTTTGCTCGCTCCTTTTTTGTCATGGAGGAGATGATGGCTTCCACCCTGTCGAGTTCGGATTCATCAACGTCCATAGGGCCCATTTTGCCGAGTTTTTCAGCACCG
>CAYSRY010000248.1:0-5439 GCA_964433395.1 uncultured Armatimonadia bacterium
TTGTGGCGCAACTGAGTGTCGCCATGTGCATTTTTGCATATATCGTACCTGTGACCGTGTAAAAGGCGGTCAAACGACATGAAAGCTGACATACGGCGGATAATCAGCCACCGCAGCTTTGACGAAGCCTGCAGAAACCTGCTGCAGATGGCGCATACCAGCGAGCGGCCACTGTATCTGGTTGGCGGAGCCGTGCGCGATGTATTGTTGGACCGGCCTGTACGCGACTGGGATATTGCTGGCGAGAATGCGCTGGACTTCGCCGCAGAATTTGCACGCACCCAGAACGCGAGACAGGTAATCATCCACGAGCAACACCCCACCGCGCGCGTTCCCGTGCGCAATCCCAGGACTGGCACCCATACGCTTTTTGATTTTTGTGACCTGCGTGCCAAGGGCATCAGAGACGACCTCGCCGACCGCGATTTCACCCTGAATGCAATAGCCATTGACCTGCGAACGCTCGAGCTTATTGATCCACTGGAAGGCGCAGGTGACATTGGGAGAAGAACAGTGCGCGGCATCGGCAGACGAAATCTGGCCGATGACCCTCTGCGCTGCGTACGCGCGTATCGCATGGCGGCAGAACTGGGATTTGACATAGATTCTGAAACGCGGGAGTGGATACGGCAGGAATGTGCGGGGCTGGGGCGAGTGGCCTCTGAGCGAATCGGCGAGGAGATGTATAAGCTGATACGGCCGCCGAACGTATCGGCAATGATTGATGCGATGGATGCGGATGGAGTTCTGGCACTGGTGCTGCCGGAACTTGAGGAGGGGCGCGGCATGGAACAGCCGCCAATCCACCATCTTACAGTGCGCGATCATTCGCTGGAAGCAATGCGGCAAATGGAAGCAATGCTCGTCTCGCCCGAAGATGCACTTCCCGCCCTGCATCGACGGCTTGAGAACTACCTCTCGCAGCCTTTAGTGGCGGAAACACTGCTTATGGCTGCACTCCTGCATGATATTGGCAAGCCCGCATGCTATGAGACAGCGAATGGTCAGATGAGCTTCCGCGGTCACTCTCAAATCGGCGCGCACATGGCAGATGAGATATTGAAGCGGTGGGCGTGGCCATCAGAATCGCGGCGCATCATAGTGAGTCTGATAAACGCTCATCTCAAACCGTTTCAGCTCAGCGATCTGATGCAGCTGCCGACTTCACGTGACAGAAGAGTGGATGAGATCATCTCCCTTGCAGCCATTCGCAGGCTGTTCCGCGTGGTCGTGCCGCATGAGATGGGGCTTATTCTGGTAGCGCTAGCGGATTCGCGCGCAGCACGTGGCGAGGGGTCAACAGAGAGTCTGCAAGTTGAGCTAGAATTCGTTTTTGATGATCTTCTGCGAAGATATTATGGCTGGCAAAGCGAAGATTCATACGAGCCTATATTGAATGGAATTGACCTGATTGCCGCAGGGTATGAGGCGGGGCCGATGTTCTCAGTGATCCTCGACCAAGTGGACGACGCTCACTTGGAGGGATATGTTGAGACGAAGGAAGATGCGTTGCGTATGGCCGAAAATATTGCAGAGGACTATCTGGCAGGGATTCAGAAGGAGTCATCGGAAGAGGACGAACACGACCGGAATGTTTAGCGGGCTTTATGTGCCAGGCAGCATCGAAATTCACTACGGTATTGTGAAAGCGAGGCGAATGGAATGGCTCAGATGGACAACCGCACCCGGGCCGCATTGGTGAAACTGATTGACAGTCAGGATACGTGTACGCTGATGACAGTGGATGAAAACGGGGTGCCTCTCGCGCGCCCAATGGCCAACAGCAACACTGGCAAGAGCGTAGACCTGTGGTTTGCGACGTCGGCGGCAAGCAACAAGGTGAGGCACGTCAATGCCAATGGCATGGTCGGGATTTATGTGTACAACCCGGAGACCTGGCAGTACGCGTCAATCATGTGCGAGGCCGAAGTTGTGACATGTGAGGAAACACGGGCGGAATTCTGGGAGGACGAATTCACCAACTGGTGGAGTGGCCCGGGCGATCCGGATTATGTGCTGCTGAAATGCACAGCGAAGAGTGTAGTGTTTTGTTGTGAAGAGCTTGAGAGTGGCGCAAAACAATATGAAATTGAAGCAGAAGGCTGAGCGGCTATTTGCAGCAATATGATGTGGAAATCGGGAGGGGCATATCGCCCCTCCCATCCTTGCCGGCAAATTCACAATATTCCGAAGAAGATTTTGGCTGAAGATCAGAATGCGTGGCCTCGTTTTTACCGATGGCAGCTTTATCAGCAGTAGCAGAAAGAGAGAAATGACAGATGGAGCGGAGATACATGACATATATTATTGCCATACTCTGTATATTTTTAATGGTAGCAACCTGCTCTGCAGATAGAGCTTTTGGACTGAAACGGCCATTTCATCCCCGGCTGGCTATGACGCCAGATGAGTTAGCGGCTGCACGTGCAAATGTAGGCAAAGTCACAGAAGCCCGGCAACAAGGAGACGCGCTTCTGCGCATCGATCGGACGGGGGCATACAAAGATTACTACGTACCATTGCCGGAAGCCCCTTATCCCTCACCTCACACTGGAGATACATGGCCATACTGGACGGGTCTGTGCGGCAATGTCCGGAGCTACCTGGAAGGCCTGAGTTATGCGTGGGCGCTGACGGGTGAACGGAAATACTATGACGCCGCGTACACGACAATGATGGCCGTGTGCGAGTGGCCACAGTGGACAGACCCAGACTATGGCGATGGGAAACTGCCATGTCTGGATACGCATTCGCTGATTCGGGGCGTTACAATAGCATATGACTACATGTACGACGCGCTTTCTGAGGAAGACCGGGCGAAAATCCGGGCAGCCATCGTCGAAAAGGGGTGCGAGCGCGTGTACCCGTATATGAAGGAAGGCTTTCTGGCGACGCCCAATTCGTGGCCAAACGGTTATGCGATTGTGTATACCGCAATGGGCGTTGGCGGTCTGGCAGTGCTGGGCGAGGTGGAGGGTGCGGAGAGGTACATTGAGGAATCAGTGCGGGCAATGTTTGTGTACTTCGACGAACAAGGCGGGCTTGATGGTGGCCTAGTAGAAGGCTTTGGGTACGGCAGCTTCGCGGTAGACAACTTCATGTACCTGATCGAGACTACGGCAAAGGTGACAGGTGAAAGCCTGTTTGACCATCCATACCTGACGCAGGCGATATACTTCCCGGCATATTTCGTACTTCCAGGTGGTGGCAGCGTTCCGGCATTTGGCGACAATGGCGATGAATTGGGATGTTCGCCAACGCTGATAGACACAGCACACGCGATGGTGAATGTGGAAAAGTCGTCGGTGGCAGCATGGTATCTTGAGAAAGCCGGAAAGGCCACTGCTGAAGAGAAGGCTCTTGCAAAGGATCCTGTACAATTACCTCTGGCTCGGAAATTCCGGAGCATCCGCTGGGCCGCTTTGCGGAGCGACTGGAGCAGCGATGCTTCGCTTTTGGCGTTCAAATGCGGCTTCACTGCGCATCACAATCATCGGGATCAGAACCATTTCGTGCTGGGCTATGGTCGGCACTGGGTAATAAATGATCCGGGCTATCAGATTTATAACATCGACTATCCACCCGAGCGCAACATGAGCCGGGAGCTGATCCTGAATCAAAATCTGTATACTGAGAGCACTTATGGGCACAATTCGATATTGGTGGACGGACAGCCACAGGATACAAGTGCAGGTGAGCTGGGAGAACTGTATGCGACGCCGGCGCTGTGCTATACAGTTGGAGATGCGACAGAGTGCTATGACACTCTTGTAAGCAAGTACCTGCGGCACGTGATCTCAATTCCGGGGGAATACTATGCGGTTCTGGATGAAGTGGAGGCGAAGGATGCGGACCGCAGCGTGGAAATTCTCCTGCACACACCGCCAGACGGCGAATTCATGGTGGGTGGCGAGGCCCTAAGCATAGATGAAACAACCAGCGCGAGGCACTTTACGATTCGACGCGCGACAGCCCAGGTGGCTGTGGATATGCTGGGGCCCGATGAGTTAGACATGACGCATAAAGTGTGGCCCGATGCCGCGAAATGGGGGCACTATGTGACATGCTCAAACGCGGCGAAGAGCTCGGATTTCGTGAACCTGATGGTCCTGCGGGCAGGCCCGGAACGTGCAGATTACAGGCAGATCGATGGAGGCGTTGAGAAGGGCGCAAACGGGTCATATACGCTGCGCATCGGTCGAGACATCATCGGCATCGGGGCTGGAAAGCATGGCGCTATGCTGCACGACGGCACAGTCGCGATGATTGGTGAGCGGCCTGCAGAGCGATTCGCGCTGTGCAACGGGAAACTGCTGCGGAGCGGAGAGTCGCTACTGGTGGAGGCTGATGTCCCAGTGACAGTCGGCGGCGTGGTAAGCGACGGTTCATTCGTCGCGACCATAACCACACATGCAGCGACAACCGTTGCAATCCAGACACCGATGCATACGGCTCTCGCCAAGATCGGCGGGATTGAGCAACCAATGAGCGTGAGTTTCGACGAAGAAACCGGGCTTGTGAGCATGACTGTGCAGCCTGGAGAGTACCGGCTGGAGCTGCGAGAGCTTTAGCGTTGCGCAGCGGATGCGGGGATTCGCCACAAGGAGAACAACGGTCTACAAGATACGAGCAAAGGATGAAGATGTATGAAGACGCTTGTGGAGCCAGCACGCGAGTTGCCAGTTGTGCGCGAGGTGGATGTGTGCGTAGTGGGCGGCGGTCCGGGCGGGCTCACGGCAGCATGGCAGGCTGCGAAGCATGGTGCCAAGACACTCATTTTGGAGGCATACGGCTTCCTGGGCGGCATGGCAACGGCAGGCTATGTGGGACCGATGCTGGGTCTGCGCGAGCAGGGGCCGGGCGACGCTCGGCCAACAGCCGGAGGTATGACGCAGGAGTTCTGTGAGAGTCTGGCGGCGATGGATGCGGCACCAGCATGGGCTGACGCAGTGGAGCGCGGTGGCGTGGCTTTCGACGTAGAAGCGTTCAAACTGGCAGCAGACAGGAAATGCGCCGAATATGGCGTGGACATGCTGCTGCATACATGGGCCGCAGACGTAATCGTTGAGGACAACCGCGTGGCAGCCGTGATTGTCGAGAGCAAATCAGGCCGACAGGCAATCGTGGCGAAGTGCTTTGTGGACGCGACCGGTGACGCGGATATTGTATATCGGGCTGGCGGCGCGTGTACAAAGGGGCGCCCCGCCGACGGCAAACCTATGGCAATGGGAAGCACGTTCTGGGCGGCAGGCTATGGGGATATGACGCCAGAGCAGCGCCAGACAGCTCGAGAAAACATTGAACGGGCGATCAACAATGATGAAGTAGTGACCTATCACGGAGGCCTCGGTGGGCATGGGTCATTCCTGCGGGGGGACATTCTGAGCCACAATGTGACGCGATTTGCAGGGGACGCGACAGATGTTGAGGACCAGAATG
>CAYSRY010000249.1:0-1913 GCA_964433395.1 uncultured Armatimonadia bacterium
ATGCGCTACGAGTCCGTAAACGCATAGTGACACCTGGTGAGTTCCCAAAGCGGGATTATAGCAAAAAGATTCAATTTAAGCCAATGGAAACCATTGTGATGGTGTTTATTACTGTTCTTCATGAAGTGTAGCTATTGTAGCCGGGAAAACATAGGCATCGCGACAAGTGTGGAGTATAGCCATGTAGCATGAGTTTTTAATATCCAGAAAAAGTATAACTATCTCTTGACACCTGCACCGCTGTAGTCTATATTAGGTACAGGCTTGTATAGAGATAGGGCTTACAGCTTACACAGAGCTTTACCTACAATTAAACAGGCTTTGTCTGTGTCTCAGCTCAAGAAAAGGTCGCCCCCTTGACTTGCGCCCAGGCTGGGAGCAGACAGCCCGCCCAATTATATAAAGCTTACTACGCAGGCAGGGCGGACAAACTGCAGATTGCCGGGCTCCTCCCACAGCCCGGCATCTGCTTTTCCTAAAGTGCTGGAATATGCCTCAGACAGAACCTATTGACAACCTCAAAGCAACATGCTAAAGTAAGCGCACTTCCGGGCTGGAAGGCTCGCATGAGGCGAGCAAGTCAGGGAGTTGTTTTTTTCAGAAGTTTGTGGGGATGTAGCTCAGTCGGTTTAGAGTGCCACCCTGTCAAGGTGGAAGTCGCGGGTTCGAGTCCCGTCATCCCCGCCATAGAGAGCAAAGTCCCCTGCTGTTGCGGGGGACTTTTTTTGTTGCCATGATGGTATAGAGCAAACCGCGGCGATGCCTATATCAACAGGGGCATTATATTAGGTGCGGTCAGCCCGTCTGGAGCAACTCGTTACATTGCATTGACTGGCCATTTTCACGCTGCGCGATGGAGCGTGCCGACAGAGAGCTTGGAGGTGTCCAGAATGTGCACAGCATATGTAGCTGACGAACGGTATCACAGAAGTGCCAGACGCAGATGGATGCTCTATGGTCTCAGAGGCGCGGTTCAATCTCAAATTTACCATATCTCATCGACAATCGTAGCCCAACGCATAGTCGCGGAGGCTGCATTTATGGAAGATGGCCAATATGGACGGTGTGTAACGCACCAATCCAATACATGAGGGGGGATCAGCAATGGCGAAAGGCCATCGGGCTTCTCGCGATTTCGTGCAGATCGTGGCGCCATCATTTGCCAAAGCAGCCGGAAGCACTCGGCAAGTCGTGGCCGTCGATGATCTATGGCAACTGGTCACTTCCCGGCGGCCTGAACACATAAATTTGAAGACTGACCTCGTCGGGCTGATGCGCACTGCGCAGTCCATCGCCGAGGACCTTGATGCTGCGATGCACCCTGATGTGGCAGGAGAAAACTTCTGGGGCAGTTTTGCAGGCGAGTTTGCTGCGTTTTCAGTCGGGCCGCTGTTGGCGACGTGTCGAGCGATCGAAGCAGCAACTGCGCTCGCTCCCGTGAAGTTGGCGCACATGGTAGAGAACGCACGCGATCCGGCATGGTGGTCGGGCAAAAGCCATTTTGCCCCCGTCGCCTGTGACGTCCTCAGACGAGCAGGCGGCACACGATGCACCCAGAGTCCTGGCAATCTGCTCCGGACAGTGCGCCGATTGGTATCAGCACCGGCAGCACATTTTCAGGGTCATCGTGAAATGATGACCGAGCTAGCCGCCATTGCTGAAGGCACCACATCAGCAGCTCACGTCACTCCTTGTGACGTACTTTTCTTGGGGTTGGGTGCTACCAGTGCACCGATTGTCGGGGCGGTTTGGCCCCAACTCGTTGCAGAATATGGTCTATCGTGCGCAGTGCTGGATTTTCATTACCAGGACTTCGCAACGCCATTCTCCTGCTTCAACCTGCCTCGCAACGACATTGGCCAGTTCATTCGTCCGGAGGACATCGCAGCGGTACGGAAAATTGGTCGAAGATG
>CAYSRY010000249.1:1923-5437 GCA_964433395.1 uncultured Armatimonadia bacterium
TTCGCTGCTCTTTCGCCCACCATGCAACAGGCTATCGACGAGAGAGTGCGCATGAGCTTTGCACGGCACGCGCCCCTGTGGATGTTGTGGCGCATCGCTGGTTATCGTGCGCTCGAGGCATTTGATCCCGATGCTATTGTGCAGTTTCAGATCTATCCAATCAATGCGGTCCCCACTGTACGACATGCTATTCAGAATGGCGTTGATGCAATTATGCTGCAGCATGGCGTGATTGGAGACTGGATCTACACATCACCTACACTTCAACTGAGTGAAGTTGTCGTCTGGGGAAGCCACTCTGGCGACATTCACAGGACCGTGCTGGGGAAAGAAGTAACGATTACTGAGACCGGGAATGGACTCTATGATGGCGTGGAGCGACGCAATGTAGATCTCCCTGAAGATGTCAGTGCCCTGCGGGGTAAACATCGCGCCATGTTTGTTCTGGCAACGCAGTTCAATGAGCATGATTTCTACGACGGTTTTGAAGACTGGTGGCTTAACCAGGTTGCAAAGGCTTGTTCGCAACTGGATGCCGCACTCATACTGAAACTCCATCCCGCCGATACGAATCAGTTTCTGTATCAGCAACTAGCTGATGGATACCCCGGGACTGTGATTATCGCGGAGCATGGCCGGTATGCACTTTCTGACTTAATCGCTGCATCAGACGCAATGATTACGCGAGACTCAACGGTCGTTTTTGAAGCGGGTCTTCTTGGCATCCCCGCCATTACTATCAACCTAACAGACCATGATGACTGGTTCCCGTATGCAGATCTGGGTGGTGCCATCGGAATACATATGGCTGATGAAATCCTGCCGGCATTGCGACAGGTCATCGAAGACGAGTGTTTCCGCATCCGTCTTAAGCAGAGGCGTAAAGAATTTCTATCTGCACAAATAGGCCCGACAGATGGACACGCAACTGCGCGCATAGCAGCACGTATAGCTGCCCACGTCCATTGACGGTGGCATCATCGGGTATATACACAGAAAAGCCCCCAGATCTGGGGGCTTTTCTGTGTATGGTATTCACGGGGCCGTGTCACTCAGCTATGGGGGCGAATTGGATACTCCACTCCGCTGGTCTGTCTTCGAATTTGAACTGTGCTCGAATAATTAATGTGTTATCGTTACCGTCTTTTGCGATCCAGAAACCTTGCGGGTTGACAACGTACAACCCAGTCGGAACATATATGAACAGATTGCCAATTTCGCCTTCGGGGCGCATTGCTTTGCCTGAAAGGGTCATTGTTTCTTTGTTCCAAGCTACGTCAGCAATGTCAACTTGGCCCTGCATTACATGCATGTCTGTCGCAAGCACCCATGGATGATTCAGCCGTTTTCGTAGGCGGTAAAGACGTGCGCTATGTGGCGGGACAACCGGCCGGAGTTCACCTGTTATAGTCCCCAGATACTGTTCATTCCAGAATTCCCAGATGGTGTACTCCTCAGTAGAGTCCAGTCCGAGCTTCGTCAGAGGAATGGTCTCCGTGCGGACATCATCATCGTAATTCAGCACTGCTACGACATCCCACTCATCCCAGCCCGCGTCGACATGTATGGTGAAAATCTTTGGGTAATCCGGGAATGGGGCGTCGAAAAGGTCCACGGGCGTTGCGATCGTATCAGTGCGCGGGAAGACTTTCTTGATAAGTGCCAGGCGCTCCTCGGCCATCCGGTCTATGTCATCACCAAGCATGATTGGGCCGCCAGACATGCCGAAAATTGTGGCCGTTATCTGCGCGTCGCCGATTGGGATGGGTTTGTCCACGGTCATGACATTGCCGGAATCATTCAGATAGAGTTTTTTGTGTGTGAAATATGCGCCGGCCATGTTGTCGCTTGCACACTGGTGTCCCGTCCACGCCTCCGCACGGTTGATTACGAACGTCGCTGGATAGAAGAATGCCTCCGGATTGATCGCACGGCCTTCACCGTAGTCGTTTCCAATGCGCGCTGCGGCTATGGTGCCCACACATGCAAATGTCGCGCCGCTGCTTGAAAGCCTGTAGGTGTCATCGCCTGAAGCCTCGGCTATTATCTGGAGGCCTTCGCGCATCACAGGCGTCCCACTCACAATTGTTCGATTATAGTGTTGGTTATATGCGGTATCGGGGCCATATGGGTTGTAGTCAGGCGTATACGCCGCAGCGTGGATAAAGTCGATCATGTAGTACCGCACGCCCCAGTCACGATAGGTAGAGAATACTTTTTCCAGGAATGCTGCACCCTTGGGGTGAGTGGGGTCAAGGGAATAGCAGCATGGCCGCTCACTTGCCGGCACTGTCGCTGGCTCACCATAGCGCCATTGCGCGGCACCTTCGGCAAGTTTGCCATCGCGCTTCAGGAGCGCATCATGCATTTCATTTACAAAGTTTTCCAGCCAGCTTGCTATGTAGAATGGGCCAACCCAGAATCCCAACCTGAAGCCGAACGCATCGAGTGTATTGACAAGGTATTCATGGCCATTGGGAAAGCTGTCATAGTTCCAGTCGAGCCAGTTGCCTGGCAGGCCACGTCCTATGTTGCCGATGCTCACCCAGACATACTCCAGATCGAAACCCTTCAGCCGCTCTCTGATTGCCTTCACATTTCTGACTACGACATCTTCATAGGTTTCGACATTGAATGCATCGACCCACGCCCAGCCAAGCCAGCTTCCGGGGATTTTCGGCCAGATGTCCGGTTGGTAGCAGACGGACACTCTATCGGCCCATTTGTGCAGCGATTCGTGCAGGTCGGCGCGCGCTTCTACCGTCAACAGTTCCAGTTTTATCGTTGCACCCGGCGCGAGTTTATAGCCGCCCAGTGAACAGATGGCATTATATTCCGTGAATCTGTTGTCATATGCAAATGTATGGCGCGTAGGCATGCGGTCGAGAGTGATGAATGAGATGTTCAATGCGCGTTTTGCTTCGTGGCTTACAACATGCATGATAGTCACGGCGCGATGAGGGGAATTTTGGTCTGCACAGCGGTAAACCTTGCTTGGTGAGGTGGTACCCGAAGATGCCAGATACACTGCATTGCCAGTGTCACCTCTGAGTTGAATTGCTCCTCTACTGGGTGTCACTGAGACCGGGCTGCATTCACGCAGGGTCAACGTATCATTCCCAATATTCACCAATTCCGTGTCAATAAGTATCGTCTCGCCATTTGCTGTCAGCGTGATTGTGAACACGCATTTGAGGTCTATCGCACCGAATTCAGCAATGATTTCAGAAGCGCTTCCTGCGGAAATATTGAAGTTGCCGTTCACGCTGGTGGCGTCGACAAGTGTCAGGAGTTCCCCATTTATTTCGAATGAAGCACCAAAATCCACTGATGTAATACCATCACTCGATCTTAACTGGAACAAACGGGAGTTGGCATCGAAACGGATCTCACTCCATGTATCCATCTGCTCACTGCTCATTTGATGAGGCCACCTTGTTGGCACCGGCATGGCCTTTGTTTGTCGGCTATGCGGTGCATTTGTTCTGGCATTTGCAGGCATCGCGTGCAAGTC
>CAYSRY010000250.1:0-5416 GCA_964433395.1 uncultured Armatimonadia bacterium
CGTGATGGTGGAGCGCATGTTCTCGGCGTCGTCGCCAACGGAGTGAGCACTATCGATGGCCCATATTCCCATGCAGATTCTCAGGGAGAGATGACAAAGAAGCGACATCTGCTGAAATGAAGATCCTGCACGTGGCGGCAAAGGCAATGTCCTTGGGCCATTTCGCTCTGCCACTGATGGAGCGTCTGCTCCTGACTGGGCATGAAGTGGAAGCTTTGGGCGATTTCGACGGGCATGAGCAGACGATGCAGAGTGCGGGTTTCACCGTTCACCCATGGTGCCTCGGCCATTCATTCAACCCCTTGCAGATCATGAAGGCTCGCCACGAACTGGCGAGTCTTTTGCGCGACAATCAATATGACATTATCCACACGCATTGCTCGTTCGGCGGCATCATTGCCAATCCCATCGCCTACCGGAAAACATCACACCTCTTCTACACGCAGCATGGTTTTTATACGCACGAAGGCATGTCACCTCTCAAGCGCGCGCTCTGGCTGAGCATTGAGAAGCGCGCGCTTTGCAGTGCACATACTGTGTTCTGTGTCAGTCAGGCTGAACTCGAGCTTGCGACTCGCATATGCCCGCGGAAACCAGAGAGCTTTGTCTCCATTCCGGGAGCGGGCGTTGATGTTGCGGCATTTCAGCCATCGAAGGAAAGCCGCGCCGAGGCACGCGGAAAACTCCGGACGGCATGGGGGATAGGGGACAGTACCGCCCTGCTGCTCACCGTCTCCAGACTAAGCTGGGACAAGGGCTATCGCGAGATGATTGAGGCTGCAAAGTGGCTCCTCGCGGAGGGCCATGACTTCGCATTTGTCGCGGCGGGCACAGGCAAGGACGCTGACGAAATCCAGAAAGCCATTGAGCATGCTGGCATTGAGGAGCGCTTCATATTACTCGGCTGGCGCAATGACATTGCCAATCTGTGCTGCGCCGCGGATGCTTTTGTCTTCGCCTCTCATCGCGAGGGACTACCTATTGCGCCCCTCGAGGCTATGGCAAGTGGGTTGCCTGTCGTCGCATCGGATATCCCCGGCTGCGTCGAGGAAATCGAAGATCACAAGACAGGTCTCATATTCCGCGCTGGAAGCACCAGTACCCTTGTTGATGCGCTTCGGCCTCTCATTGCTGATCCGGAATTTCGGCGCAGGCTTGGCAGTGCCGCCGCTCAACGCGCATGGGATTTCGACTTGGCCCCTGTTCTCGACATACAGATGCAGCTCTACGAACGTATTGCAGGAGAGTTGGCACGATGAGGCCGGTACCGGCCATACCAATGCCGCTCTCACTCGCTGATTCCGTGCGTGCGTTTCGAACTGCGGCGTCAGCTCGCGATAATCTGCAGACTTCCTGCGCCAAACGTTTTGGTGCTTGTGCCTGCTATGCCGTCTCATCAGGCCGCGCTGCCCTATGGCTGGCGCTCAGTGCTCTTCGTGATACCGCGCCAGATCGCAGGCGCGTGATTCTTCCTGCATATATATGTCCTACCATCGGTCGCGCTGTTCAGGCTGCTGGCCTGCAGGGTATCTGCGCTGATGTCTCCATCAGCACTTTCACTATTGATCCTGCTTCGGTCCATCAGCTTATCGACAATAATACGTTGGCCGTTGTCGCTCCCCATATGTTCGGTGTGCCATGCGACGTTTCGATCCTGCGCACACTTTGCGATTGTTATGGCGTCGCACTCATTGAAGACCTCGCTCAATGCTTCGGCGGTGCGATAAATGGCAAGTCGATCGGCACATGCTGTGATATTGGTTTCACCAGTCTCGGCCGTGCAAAGAACCTCCGGGGATATCGCGGCGGCCTGCTATGGGTTCAGAATCCCTGTTTCCAACAGGCTATCGACGCACACTGGGCCAATCTGCCCGAGCCGCGACATGAGCCGGCTGCATTGCTGACACAGGCTGCCATCTCGATGCTGTCCGGTTCGCATGCGTGGAATCTGCTTCGCCGTCTACCATTCCTCCGAGTAGGGGAGGAAGACCAGAATTTCGATGCTTCCCCATCGCGACTCACCGGATGGATGGCTGCGCTTGCGCATATTTCGCTCCAGCGTGTCGACCACTTCAACGCTGCACGCGCTGAGTTTGCGTACGCGATCCGCGCGGCTCTGCAGGACACCGACAATCTCCATCTGCAGGAGCTTCCTCCAGATATTCAATGCACTTTTCCCAGGATTGCTATTCGTGTCTGCCCCGAGAAGCGCGACCGTATCGTCTGTTCTTTGCAGGCTCGTGGCATCGACGCACGTGCATTCTACACGCACATCACGTACGATTACGATTGGTGGCAGCACGCTGACGACCAGCCCGAATGCCCTGTGGCCAGCGACCTGCTCTCCACAAATCTTATTCTTCCGGTGCACTATGCCATGACCACTGCTGATGCCGGGGAGATGGCTTCCATCGTGGAAGGGGTTGTTGCCGATGCTGGGCCCTGCAACAACTGAGATACCACTGCGCGACGGTCGCACAATGCAGATGACCCTCGTTACATCGGCAGATGCTGGCGAAATTGTCTCTGGTCTCCCTTTGCCGCGACAGATGGATGCCAGCCCGGCGGTTTATCGTAGTTATTACCGCATCAAAACAGAAACCTACATGCACGCCCCGGGGGCTGGAGTCATCTGTGGCCGCATTGATGGCCAACTCGCTGGCTTTGTTTTCTTTTGTGCTGATCTCGCTGAAGTGACGCGTTGTATGCGTTCGCGGACTATGAAATGGCGCGTATTGCGCTCCATATTCTGCGGAGACTTCGGCCTCAATCCACTTGTGTTGCTCCAGATGGCCCGCTGGGCTCGCCAACATGCTGGCAGCAACAACGTGGGCGAGACAGAGATTGCCTCATGGATTGGCACAGTACACACCATGGAAAGTTTCCGTCGTATCGGTGTCGCAAGCGCTCTGATGAGCGAAGCCGAGCGCATTCTCACTGTGGCGGGAAGCCCGGAGGTCGCGCTTTGGGTCTCCACTGAAAACTTCGCAGCGGTCGAACTCTATGAAAAGGCTGGATATCAGCGTCACGAAGCTGTTGCACGTATTGGCGAAGAATGCTGGCTGATGCGCAAAAACCTTTCTACGCATACCTCACAATAATGACAGGATGATTGCCATATCTCAGCTCATCGACGCAGGCGAATTCGCAGGTACGCCCCAGGAGTGGGATACGTTCGTCTCAGGCGTTCCGTCTTCATTCGCCCATCACCATGCTTGGTTACAAATCATCTCCAAAGTCTATGGCGGTAAGCCACAGTATCTCGCAGCGTACCGCCGTGACGCGCTTGTCGGTGTTCTCCCTCTCATGTTCCGTCGTGCGATTGGCGCGGGTGCGTTTCTCTCGTCGGTTCCGTATTCCGATGAGGGCGGAATATGCATGAGCAGCCCCGACGCCGAAGCGCCGCTCCTCGAAGCGGCGCACGAGCTGGGCGAAAAATTGGGCGTTTCATACATAGAATTCCGCCAACTTAACGCCCTCACATGCGATCTCCCGTGTGACAGGACGCGTGTCAGCCTCAAAATGACGCTCCCGGAGGATGACGAAACGCTTTGGGCGGCGTTCAACCCCAAGGTGCGCAACCAGGTGCGAAAAGCCCAGAAATCGGCGCTGCAGGCGACGGTCGCGACCGACTATATTAATGCACTCGAGCGCATATTCTACCCTGTATATAGCGAAAACACGCGTGACTTGGGATCTCCCATGCACGCGTGTGCGTTTTTTCGGGCTCTTATCGACGACTTCTCCGACATCTGCCACATCGTCACTGTTTGCCAGGATGCGAAGCCAGTGGGTGCGGCAATCGGGATCGTCCACAATGGCACGTTCTCGGTACCGTGGGCCGCGTGTCTCCGTCGCTATTTTACAGCATGCCCAAATAACCTTCTTTATTGGCGTCTCATGCAGTTGGCTATTGAGCTCGGATGTGACACGTTTGACTTCGGCCGCTCAGCCAGAGACTCCGGCACCTACCGCTTCAAGCGCCAATGGGGTGCCGAAGACTACCAGCTCCATTACACATTCATGCCTGTTCAGCGAACTCCCGAGCTGGGCGAAAAGCGCGAAGGCTTGGCCTACCGCGCTTTTTCAACCGTTTGGCGTCACATGCCGCTTTCTGTGGCGCGAAAAATAGGTCCGGCCATCTTCCGTCGCCTGCCTCTGTAGCAGTTCTCATACTGTCTGTTATGTTAACTTCATTTGTCGTTCCTTTTACCGTTCATACATATTGTGCCTGACGCCATTCTGTCGTAGCCGTCCCCTGAACACCAGATAGCCACACACCAAAACCACGATCAGTTCCAGCGCGATGAGCGCTCCTGCCACCAGTGGCCGCAAGTCTCCATGCGCCCCGACAAACCTCAGATATGGCTGCACCCACACATGCGATGCCGAATTCAGGCGAGCAAGCGGACCAAAACCGCCACTCAGTAAGCCAACATAATCTGGCAGCGCCCCCATCAGCCCACCACCTACTATATACGCTGGCGATACCCATGCTGGCTCATTTGCGGTTTTACCGTAAAACTGTTTCCACACCAGCGCTGCAATCACGACGGCCCCAATCTGCACCATCCCCAGCAGCATATACCAATACGGCCCGACAAAAAGTTGCATTTCTCCCGGCAGGAGGCTCCAGTCATTGAAACTCGGAAGCATGTCCACCACAAAATGGCTTGCGAATGCAAGCCCTAACCCCACAGGCTTTGCAGGCACATAGCGTGACACCGCCGAGCCAACCAGAAAATGCGCCACCGATTGCATATCTAGTGCTCTACATCACGAATCGGCTTGGCCGGGACTCCTACGAGCACCGTCCACGCCGGCACATCTCGGTGCACAACCGCGCCTGCGCCAATGATTGCACCATCACCGATGCTGATGCCGGGCAAAACAGATACGCCAACACCAAAAAATGCACTGCGCCCCACAATGACTTCCCCGCCAAGGTGAACGCCCGGTCCCAGAAATGCGTGAGGGCCGATGATACAGTCGTGGTCTACGGTGCATCCTGTGTTCAATATGACATCTTCACCCAGACGGGCCCACGGGTTCACTATGACTCCTGCAACGATCTGCGCCCCCGCCTCCAGCTCTGCACTTTCCGCCACAACTGCACTCGGATGGATTGCGTCAAACGGCGCAAGACCCGCTAATTTTGCTTCCTCGAATTTCCTTTCGCGCACGCGGTTATTCCCTATCGCCACCACGAAAGCGTCCGCAACATCCGCGCTCAACTCCGTAAAATCCCCACTCCCTACGACCTTGATACCTGCCTTCGTGCGGGTGTGCAGTTTGATCGGGTCATCGTCCAGAAATCCCACGACTTCGCAGCCACCTTGCTGCTGCAGCACGTCCAGCATTACATGGCCATGCCCGCCGGAGCCTACAATAATTACTCGCGGATTATCCACTATCG
>CAYSRY010000251.1:0-5391 GCA_964433395.1 uncultured Armatimonadia bacterium
ATCGACATTGAATTCGCCGAGAGTGACTTCCTGAAGGTCCATGCCGGATGGGAGTGACATTTCGATGCGCCAGTCTTCGGGCTGGAGAAGCTCGTCGCGATTAGTGTAGAGGAGAGCGAGGCGCTGATAGGCTCCCGGGGCGAACCAGAGAGTGTCCTGCGTGTCGGGATTTGTGATATTCGGCCAGAACGCGACCTCCATGCCGGATGGGTCGTGGGCGAGAGTGGCGACGCGCTGGTTTGCGCTGGCCGCGAGCTGGTCGGTGACGGTGGCGGGATCGCCGATGACGATGTCGTCGATTTCGGCGCGGGTTGTCGGGCCCTTGGTAGAGTAGGGATTGTCGAAATCCGACGCGCCGGGCTTGTCGGGCTGGTAGCCTTTGCCGATGATGACAGTGGGCGTGCCAGTGAATGACGGGGCCATCGGGACCTGGCCGACTTCGGCGAGTTCAGAACCGACCTCGCCAAAGAGCAGCACAATGTGGGCACCTTCGATGCGAAGTGCAGCGCGATACCATGTGCCAGTGTCGATTGGAACCTTTGAGCATGTGCCGGTGAGGGCTTCGCCGTCGGCGCGGGCATCGACGCGCAAATCGTAGAAAGTGCTGACGAGCAGGCGCACCCAGTTGGCCTCGTCCCAGTAGATGATGATGCCGGGGGCCCATGAGGCGGATGCGTCATTGATGGAGTTGAAGTCGGCCTGAATGTATGTGGCACCGTCTGGGAGCGGAGTTTCGAGGTGCATGAACGTGTTGGTGGGGCCTTTGAGTGCGAGAACACCACGCTCTGTGTCGACGGCGCAGGATGATTCAGCGTGCGCGTCGACTGTCCATCGGGAGTTAATTTCAGAGGTGGAGAATGAGTCGTATATGGCTGGCTGTGCAAATGCGGCAGCAGAGACCATGAGCAGGAGGACTATCAGTGCGAGCGGACGCATAGCGTTTCACCTCGGATGATTCAGGAGCCCATAATTGGTCAGAGGATGATATGACGCCGCATGGGAGAGCCCATGCGGCGTCGGATAGCGGTCTATATTATGTAGAGCGGCAGCTCCATGATGGCGGCGAATTTGTCGATGATTGACAATTCGTTGCCTTTGACGAGCGCGACATGGTGCGAGCCGCCATGGTACATGTAGGCGTCGAGGAACATGGAGAGTTCGCAGGACGGCTGGAGTTTGCAGTGTGGCGTGCCGGGCTCAGGGAGCGTATAATCGAGAATTTCGGCGGTTGAGGCGATGAGCTTGACCTGGCCTTTTGCACCGACGGTGAGATTGAGGAGAGTAACGGGGCCGGGGGCGAAGCTGAATGCGAGTGCCGTTGATGGCCCGCCACTTCCGACCCATCCATCTTTGTATACGAGAGCGGGCTTGCCAGCGGCGAAATTGAGATTGCCCTCGGCGAAATGTGACATGAGAATGGCGCCGCCCTCGAAGTCCATGCAGAACATCTCGCTGAAAGCCGCGCACCCGGTGAGATAGTGCATGGCAATAACGGCTGCGGCAGACGTGACATCGCCCTCGCCGCCGAATCCGATGCCCTCAGTCATGAGCTTGGTGGCTGCGGTAAACGGAAGAACCGTGAAGCGTGGATCGCCGCCGAGTACCTCGTAGTGCATCGCGTATGCATTCAGGTCGTAATCGGCGATGACTTTTCGCATGGCCCATTCGGCGCGCGCAGATGCGCGGTGGACTTCCGGAGTAATCTGCGGATCAATTGTAAACTGCTGTTTTTCGGCGGCGACAGTCGCGTCGACTTCGTCAACTGGTGCAGCGTCCATCGCATCTGCAATTGCATCGAGGCCTATGTGCATGATGTGCGGGCCGACCTGATCCATGAACGTGGTCTCGTCGACGCCGAAATCGGCCATGTCCTGGAACGCATATCCGAACAAGCCGATCTGGGATTTTCGCATGAGGCGGGCGGCTTTGGCGGCAGTCGCCCACTCGGCGAGCTCCTGCATCGGCTCGTCATCTTCCCAATAGCCAGTGACGACGGAGAAACTGCGCCCGGTCCGGACGAGGACATTTGCGAGGTCCTGCTGACCGTGCATGCCATGATTTTCGAGAATATCCTGACCGCTGAAATCGTCGCCGATGCCACGCTTGCGCTGGGTGTTGAAGAGGACAATGGGGACGTTGGTGCGGCGCAGCGCCTGCATTGCGATGAGGCTGGGTGCATATGAGAAATGGACGACGACGATGAGGTCGACGTCGGCCTGAACGAATTTCTGCATCGTCTTGTCGACGGCTTCGCGTGTGTTGCATATGCCGGTGAATGTTACGTCGGCGCCAGTTGCAGTGCGAAGCCGGTCGACGAGTTGGCCGGCGAACTCGTTCTGGCTTGGTCGCAGTTCAGGACGCGCTTTGTCGTACAGTTCGAGCATCAGGCCGAGCAGGCCGATGCGTGGTTTGCTGGTGCTCATCTGAGATTCGCTCCTGTCGGTAGCACGTTAAAACGTGGCACGTTAAAACGTAGCACGTTGGACAAATCACGTCATTCTCAAATTGGTATTTCCACACTGGCGCCAGTGTCCCTGCTGCGGTGAATAAAAGGGTGAGATATGCAGGTAGATGGTGGATGGAAAAGTAATATAACGGTGCAGCGGTGAATGGGAACACAGCTTCTGTGAAGCGCAGAGCCAATTACTATAAGCAGGATGATGCGGATTATGAACATGCGTGTGGCCATAGGTGTGACGCTTATGATTTTTTGCGTAGCTGGCATGTCTGTGGCGCAGGAGGCACATGAGATGCACCCGATTATGGATTACGGGGTGGATGTGGGAAAATCCGCGCAGTATGTAAGCGCTGCGGCGCAGGCCATGGCAATGAGCGATGAAGAGCTGCAGTCGTTCGTGCCGGAATATGGATATATGGCGTATTGCGAATGCCCGAACTGTTATGGCGGGGTTGAGGGCAATAATATATTTGAATGGAGCATCGAGCGGCCTGAAGAGCTGAAATGCAAATTCTGCGGGACCGTGGTGCTGCCGAATGAGAAATATCCGGAAGATAAGATATTGTCAGGGCAGAATCCGCTGGGGGAAACGGTTGAGTGGAAGTATTACGAGAATCCCGAGACGGGAGTGCGGCATTTTCTGACCGGGAATCTGCAACGCTATCGGCGGAAATGGCTGGAAGACCAGTTGCAGCGGCTCGCTAAGGCATATGTGGCGACTGCAGATGAGAAATATGCGGAGAAGGTAGTTTTGGTAATGGACCGGATGGCAGAGGTCTACCCGCACTATCCGGTGATGCAGAATCTGCCACGGCGGGTCAATTTCCGGGAGTCGCAGGAGCCGCCATATGCCTGGGATTCTGGGCGATGGGGGTATTTTTATGATGAGATGCCGATTTCGGTAATCGCGGCCTACGATATGGTGCACGACAGCCCGGCTTTTGACAAGTTGTCGCAGGAGCGCGGGTATGACGTGCGTGAGCGACTGGAGAATGATTTTCTGAGGAAGACGTATGAAGCGACGGCTGCGAAAGACAGTCATATCGTCAATACGCTCGCATATTTAGGGACCGCAGCGCGTCTTGGGCGAGTGCTGCACGACCCAAGCATTGTGCACTGGGCGTTCGGATGGATGGCGCAGAATATTAACGCAGGATTTTTCGCGGACGGAATGTGGCATGAAGCGCCGAGCTATCACTATATGACAGTTGGCGGGTTGCGATCGGCATTTGCGAGCGTTGAGGGGTATTCTGACCCGGCGGGCTACGTCGATGCGGTGGATGGCACACGTTTTGATAATCTGGATCCGAATGAGGAAATCCCATTCTGGGAGCATGCACAGCATGGTCCAGAAGTAGTGGGGTTCCCGGATGGCAGCTCGAGTCCGATCCATGATACGTGGGCGAATGAGAAGAGGGCGCAGCCGCGGCATGAGACAGTTTCGACAATCTGTCCGGAATATGGTCATGCGTCGCTCGGGCGTGGCCTTGGGGCGAATCAGATGCAGGCGCAACTGCATTTTTCGGGTGCGCATGGGCATGGGCATTATGACAATTTGAATTTGACCCTGTGGGCCAAAGAGCGGGAAATGTACTCAGACATCGGGTATACGTGGACGCAGATGCGGGGTTGGTGCACGAGCACGGCGGGGCACAATCTGGTGAGCGTGAACCGGCAGAATCAGGCATATCGCGACAGTGACGGAGACCTGCTGAGCTATTTCCCGGACAGTGAAGGCGTAGCGGTGGTCGAGGCGGATGGGTTGCGCGCCTGCAATAACGTGGAAGGCATGGAGACATATCGGCGACTGCTGGTGCAGGTGCCGGTCGGTCTGAGCGATGCGTATGTGGTTGATGTTTTCCGGGTTAAGGGCGGGACGATGCATGACTGGCTGCTGCACGGGGACGCGAATCTGGATATGACGGCGACCTGCAGCCTGCCGCTGCAGGGCAGCAGAAAGTGGATGCTTGAAGAGAGCGAGAAATGGGAAGAGCCGCAGATGGAGAATGCGCAGTATCCGGCGTATGGCATGCTGCGCGATATGGCGAATGGGACGACCGGTGACGGGTTTGAAGTTGATATGGCGTATGTGGATGAGCCGGATCGTGGCGTACGGCTGCATATGCTTGGCGGGGTGGAGAGTGACGTGTGGCTGGGTCACAGTCCGTCAGTGCGGCGGGCCGGAGTAGGCAGTAACGGCGATATGCGGAAGGTGTATGACTTCTGGATGCCACAGCTCATAGTGCGGCGACAGGGCGCAGCTGGGCTTTCGAGCGTTTTTGCAGCAGTGCATGAGCCGTACCGCGGGGAGCATTTTGTGGACGGGGTTGAGCGACTGGAGCTTGAGCCGGCTGACGAGAATGCAGTGGCCCTGCGGGTGACGCACGGGAATACGGTGGATACGATCATCAGCACCATGGACAGCGCGCCATATGTTGAGCGGGCGACTGCGACCGATGTGGTCATGCGCGGGCGTCTGGGGATAGTGCGGGAAGTCGATGGGGAAGTCGTGGGCGTGTGGCTGTTCGGGGGAGAAAGCCTGAAAGCCGGCAGAGTTGGCATTGAGAGCAGCATGGCGGAATATGCGGGGAGCCTGACGGGGATTTCGCGTGTTGTGGATGGCGCGGAGAATGATGCTTTTGTGACGGATGCGGAATTGCCGGAAGGGGATATTCTGCATGGCGCGTGGATGATCGTTACGCACGGGAACGGGATGAAGCACGGGTATGAGATTGACCGTGTAGAGCGGCGAGATGGTCAGACTGTGGTGATGCTGACGCGTGATCCGGGTTTACGGATGGATGGGGAGAAAACGAGTGAAGTGTACTTCCCGTTGAGAGAGTTCGAAGGGGTAAACAGCTTTGCGGTGCCGCTTGCAGCGACGATGGTGCGGAGCGAATAGGTGAAGCGCACGGTTTTGGTCCGGTCCTGTA
>CAYSRY010000252.1:0-5384 GCA_964433395.1 uncultured Armatimonadia bacterium
AGCCTGCATTCGTGCGATGAAACGTGCGGCAGCGGCTGAAATTGAATCTGACAGACCGCCGACCATTGAGAGAAAACCAATAGCTGCAGCGGTCGCGTTAGTCTGTTCGATGCCACTGCCGGGGGTTTCTGCGAAACCGCCCGCACTATTCTGCAGAGCGCGGATCCCTGCAACCGTCCGGACGCAATTCGGAAACTCAGTGGCGGTAAGCTCGTGGCAAAGCGCGGCGATAAACGTGTTGTACGCGCTTATTTCTGTGCCTCCCGGGCGCACATACCCACCGGTTGGAAGAAGCTGTCGCGCCACAACTTCAATCAGAGGGGCAGTGTTTATTGCAACGTCCTCACCCAGCACATTAAGGAGGCGGATACAATTGAGCACACTGAAACAGTCCACGACACAGTCCACACCGGGCCCCGTTTTCGTGACAAATGCAGCAGCAGATGCCAGCGACGCCTCGGCGGGCGGTCCAGCGGCGACAATAGTGCGTATGGCGAAATCAGCATAGTAGACATCGGACTTACCATCGCGGCCGGGGAACCCGCCATCAGGCCTCTGCAACTCTGAAACGAAACACGCCTGGGCACGCTTCAAACTTTCGCTGAGCTGCGCCAGGCCGGTACCAATACGGCTGTCAAGCTGCTCGAGGTAACCGGCGCTCACATTTCATCCGCCTCGGTGTACCGCCTGCGCTCGCGGAGCGTGTTACGTGCGAGGAAACGCATAAGCTGGCAGAGTTCCGGCCCGCCGTCAGCCTCAAATGCAGCCGCGGCCTCCAAGGCGCGATCACGCAACCGCGCATAGAGTACTTCGGCCCGTTCAAATGCCCCGAGCTCGTGATAGCATTCGCGGACGGCAGGAATCCAGGCCTCGGAGGGATGCTCTGCTGCCATCAACTGACAGAGACGCTCATCTCCACCTGCTTCAGCGGCAAAGGCCCTGAGAATCGTAGGACGGCCAGAGAGCACATCACGTCCGATCTTATCTGCGCTTTCGTCCCAATCAGCGAGATCATCCTGCACCTGGTACGCCTCGCCAACATATGTTGCGTACCGTCGCAGAAGAGCGCGCTCGACCTTTGCACCTGCAGCCCGCAGACCAGCATAGACGGCGACCTCAAATGCCGGAGCTGTTTTCATGGCACCAATCTGCAGCGCATCAATGGGGCGCAATTCGCGCGTCTCGCCAGCGTTCCACATGAGCTCGCCGCCCTGCCCGCAGCAGAGGCGCAAATGCGCTTCGGAAAGCGCCGCTGTGATGTCGGCTACACATGCAGCACCCAGGTCATCGACCTGCTGGGCTATCAGGCTGTAGCCAAGACCGACCAGATAGTCGCCGACATTGATCGCCGCACCAACGCCATAGGTGCGGTGCACAGTGGGCTGGCCATAGCGGCAGTCGTCATCATCTTCAATATCGTCATGGACCAGAGAGGCTTTGTGGAAGGCTTCGATGGCGACGGCAATTCGGCTGACCGCAGGCGGCAAAAGGCCGGAAAGCTCCACAGACGGCGAAAGTGCTTTGGCACCGTTCGCGGCCACAGCATAGGCCGCCAAAGTAATGAACGGGCGGAAACGCTTGCCACCAGCGAGCATCCACTGGCGAGCCACTGCGCCCGCGGAACAGAGCTCGTAGCCGCCGTGGTCACCATGGGCCGAGCTGGGCGACTGAAGGAGCTCGTCGAATGCGACGGGATCGAACAAGTCACGCGCTGCACGCAATAGCGGCAGATAGCTATGGTGAGGTTGGTGGGGTGCATCACTCAAGCAACTGATCGCCCGCTCAATGAGATCGATATCGGCGGTCGTGTCGCAGCACCCGTCGGTGAGTAATGGCACTGAGTGATGGGGAATTCCAAGGTCTGCCATATGCTCGAATGATTTGTCTAGAGAATCGAGGCACGCGACACCGAGGATCGCGTCAGCGCCGCCTTCGAGAACTTTCATAATAACCGACGAGGTGCCTTCGGCGACAATCAGCGAATAGCCCAATTCCTCAGCACGCATTTTGAGCGCGGCAATGTGGCACGCGCCGCAGCCGGAGCAATGCAGGCCGACGGAATCGAGGTGGCCGCGGCAGGCCATCGAACTGGCAAGGCATTTTGGCAGCAGCAGCAGGCGGCGCTCAAATGGCACAGAGTTGAACTGGTCTAGCCATAGAGCATTGTCAACAGCGACCATGGCAAATCCAAGGTAGCAGGAGGGCAATTCAAGTTCGGTGAGTATGGTTTCAGCCAGAGCCTGCAGGTCAGCGCGGGAGAATGAGGCTGGATTGACGTCACCCCGGGCAGTCATGGCCGCCCGCTCACAAATAGCCGCACGAACCTGCGGCTCCTGCGGGATCCGTTTTATGTCTCTATTGTCATTCCGCGTGAGATTCAGTGGATATGCCGCCCCATGTGGCGCATGTTCAGTCATGCGCAGTGGCGCCGCCTTTCGTCAGAGTTGCCCAATCAGATGCAGGCAACGAGTTATGAAATGCCAAGTTGATCCAATACGCTCGCAGCGCGTCCGAGTGCTTCGACAGTCCATATGAGAGAGTAGAGCTTTTCGGAATACCACAGGCTCGCAAAATAGAGACCAATCGGTGTACTCTCGGCCCACGAAGTGTCCTCGACACGGCCAATGAGGTACGAGATTCCCTTCGCCAGTTGCTGCTTCGTCTCCTGCGGACATGCGGCAAGCACACGCGCGTCGCAGAGGGCCGCGCTGGCCAACGCAGACTCTTCTACGGACGACGCCTGGCCCGCACAAGCCCCCCAGCCACCGTCGGAATTCTGCTGACTGAGCAGATATTCGACCCCATGGACATACACCTTGGCATCCGCCTCATTGAGGTCTGCGAGTGCCCGCACAACTCTTGCAGTACCGAAAACCGGATTGCTTTCGTCGGGAGCCAGTTGGTTTCCAAACCACAGAGGCAGCCACGAGCCATCCGGGCGTTGTGACGCAGCAAGATAGCGCATGCCACGTTCGACTGCGGCCCCAGTGTGGGCGTTGTGCGTAATATGAGCAGCTTTCGTAAGCGCGCGCATGGCATGTGCTGTGACCTCAGGGCAACTGCGATCGAATGGAAGATGCCCCCAGCCGCGACAGAATGTCGGCCAGCCTCCATCACGATTCTGCACCCCGAGGAGCCACCGGGTCCCAGCGTCAACCACCTCAGCCGGTGCACGACCAGCGAGTGCAAGCACAGCGCCGGCTGTGTCGTCGGCGTCGGGGACACCCCCGGGCAGATGCGTCCATGCCCATCCTCCCGGTTGCGCCCCAGTGAACGGGTGAACGTGATGGTACTGGCGCGCAATCAACCAACGAGTGATGGTGACCTCTGCGTCGTCTGGCATCCCGCCATCCGATGTGAGAGCGCCAAAAGCCTGGGTTGTGAGCCAGATGGAGAGATTGATGTCTATGGGCCAGCTTCCATCATGACGAGCAGCGCCGCGCAGAAAGTCGAGGCACCGAGCGGCGACCGGGTCATCGTTCCCGAAAACAGAAATGAGGCCCATCGCGACAAATCCTGTCAGCGGAGGAGCCTCGAGAAAGCCTCCGTGGTCGGGCTGAAGCGTGGCAAGCGTGCGACGGACCCTGCTGCACGCACTGCGGCGGGCGCTCCGTTTGAGCGGACTATGCGATGGATTGTGATGCTCGATTGACATGCCAACGGCAATCAATGCGGGAAGCGCATAGCTCACAACGGTCAATCCGAGTGAGTTGTAGAAGCTGGACGGGAGCGCTGCGAATTCGTAGGGGAGTTCGGGAACTGCACTCCAGGGCACGATTCCCGCCAGCGCGCAATTCATGAGTATAGGCACGGCGAATGTGCGGTCTTTGCCGTACTTGTGAATAATGGCGGTTACACAGCGTTCAGGGCCAATGCCCGCAACGGATGTGATATAGCCCTCGGCACGTGTTATGGCCCACTGGTAGTCCTGCCCTCGTGCGATGCTGTTAGGGCCGGTAGAGCCCGCCAATCCACCAGCAATGCGGAGCGCAGAAAGCCCAAGTAAACTGGTGGACAAATTGCTGGGGCTGTCGGGAGTGTCACCCCAGCCGCCATCAGAATTCTGAGTGTCTGCAAGCCACAGAACACCATTGGTGACAATGCCAGCATCGCGCGGATCTCCGGCCAGCGCGAGGGCCGAGATACTGGTGGCAGTGGAGAGAGCCGACGAAGAAAGCCATCCAGCCCAATACCCCGCCGGCTCCCGCTGGGCGAGAAGCCGATCGCGCGCAGTGGCGAGAGCATTGCCGAGACTTTCTGAAGTTATCATGCTCTCGCCTTTCGTGCGTGAGCCCAAAGCGCCAATGACCATCGAAGGACCTGGCCCTTGCCGAGAAGCTGGAGAATAGCACGTTTCGGGAAACCGACGCCCGCGGCCGTCTGATTGCCCCAGTAAATCCGGGGCATCCAGCGGAAATTAAGGCGATAGCTTTCGCGTATAATCTGCCAGTGCAAACGCGTAAGATTGGGGGGGGCAACAGGTTTTTCATCCCCTACCGGCGCAAAGAGAACAGGAAAAATAGTAACCCCCTCATCGCGCAGGGATTTGACCCAATTGAGCGTCTGGCGAACATCATCAGGCGTTTCGCCAGGCAGGCCTGCGACTATGCTGGCCATGGGGATGAAACCAGCAGCGGCCAATCGCCGCAACTGTACGGCGCACTCGTCGCCCCACCGCTCCGGCGCAATACCAGCCATCTTCGGCGCACCGCCATTTTCGCCCAGCAGCCGGCCCGAAGCAGTCTCTACACCCACATTCACCCATGGGCACCCGCGAAGGTTACCTCCGGTGAGTAATTCGGCGACCCTCTGAAGCTGCGCGTCACTGTATTGCATGATACTAACGATATTTGCATGATCAACCTGGAGCAGGCGAAGATCCGGGATGCTGCGCAAAGTTTTGAGCAGCCCAATCGCGTCGGCGGGACTGCACTGCATCCCAGTAGCCCCATAGCGGAAAAAATCTTCGCTCAGCAGACTTATGCTCGTGTTTCCGGCAGCGAGATTGGTCTTTGCATCCTGGACGATAGTCGAGACTGGAATATGCCCCATTTTTTCGGTGGCAAGAGTGCAGAATTCGCATCCCAGCCCGCAGCCACGACTGATTTCGACCACCCCCATAGTGCTGGCCGCCTGTATGGGAGGAATTTCGTCAGCACATACCCCGACACCTTCGAGGACAGGTTGAACGGCATCGCCTGCGACCATAGCGGAGAAAAGCTCCGCAACATTGCCCTCAGAATATCCGACGACAACGTGGTCAATGCCGAGGGCGTCCCGGGCGTCCGAATTTCCGACAAGCTGCCATGCACCGGGGCCACCGAGGACAACCCGCGCCGGTCAGAAAATTCATTCTGAAAGTTGGGTGTCCAGCTAATCCCCCA
>CAYSRY010000253.1:0-5383 GCA_964433395.1 uncultured Armatimonadia bacterium
TCGACGCACAAATATTATATTTCAGGATGATAAAAATGATCGATTTCTGTTGTGACATCGGCAATTACGCATTTCGTGAGTGGCCCGCAGACAATGTCGTGAGCACTCTTCCGCTGCTCGAGCGCGCGGGCATCGACAAGGCTGTTGTCGCCAGCATTAATGCCATCACCTATGTCAGCCCACAGCCTGCGAATGAAATCCTCATGGCCGACATCAAAGCCAACGATCCTGATGGCCGCCTGATTCCATATGCAGTTCTCAATCCGATATATCCCGGTTGGGAACATGACATGGAAGACTGCCGGGAAATGGGCTTCAAGGGCCTCAAACTTTACCCAAACTACCACGGCTACCAAGTCGATGACCCGCCTGCACTCCGCATGATCAATAAGGCAACCGAATTTGGCTGGCCGGTCATGGTGACTGTCCGCATCGAGGACGAGCGCCATCACCACCCGCTGATGAAAGTCAATCCCACACCATTCAACAGCATTGTCTGGGCATGCCGTCAGGCTCCCGATGCCACAATCATTCTCAGCGGCGGCAACAGTGGCGAGACGCCCAATTTCCTTGCAGCTACCGCAGAATTGCCTAATTGCTATGCCGAGCTGTCCTACGTGAAAGGCCCGATCTGCGCGCTCCACGGCCTTGTCGAGCGCTTTGGCTCAAAGCAAATGCTGCTTGGCACCCACATGCCGTTTGTCTATCCCGGCTGCGGCATCATTAAAATCACTGAGGCAGACATTTCCGAGGAAGCGATTGCTGACATTACCGTCAACAACGCCGCCGCAATCCTCGGCCTCTAATACGCAACCGCCGCCTGTTTATCATAGCATGCGGCACATCCAGGGGGTACCGTGACAGAGACAATCGGTGGTTCTCAACCGCGCCAGCGTGCGATCGAGTATCTGCCGCTCATTCTGGCATTCCTCTGTGTAAGTATTCTGACGTATAAAATGCGCGACTTCCTGATGGATGACGCGTACATAGGCTTCCGCTACGTGGACAATCTCGTCGCGGGGCGCGGATTCACATTCAATCCGCCAGAGAAAATCGAGGGCGTCACCAATATTGGCTGGCTGCTGATACTGGTGCCGCTCTCTTTTGTTCTGCCAGCTCACGTCGCCGGCAAGATAATGGGCGTCATACTTATTTTCATCGCGGTTACGCTCACATTTCTTATCGCACGTGAGCTCTCCCGCGAAGAGCACGGCCGGTATTTCTTCGCGCCGATCCCGCTGCTTGTCGCTACCCAATTTGAATTCATGTACTATTCCATCACGGGCATGGAGACGCCGCTGCTGGCAGTGCTGCTGTTGGCCATCGTCTATTTTTCCATGTGCGACACTCACCCGTGGCTCATGGCGGCTCTCGGTGCGTGGATGTTTTTTGTGCATCCAGAGGCCATTCTCGTCTACCCACTGGTGCTGCTGTTTTCTGCGGCCCGCAGCGACTGGCGCAAATCAGTTGGCCCTGCGCTGCTTTTCATCGCAATCATCGGGGCACTCACGTATGCCCGCTATGCCTATTTCGGCGATGCATTACCGAACACATTCGCGGCGAAGTCCACTTCGCTCAAGCTCGTGCTCAACACGCTCATGGACACACTGGCTGCGTCCAATACAAACATCCCTGCTATTTTCAGTGGTCTGACGGGAATACTGCTCCTCACATGGGGCGCGCTGACAATCGCCCGCCGCAATATTCAGGCCGCACACGCACTTGTCGCCGTTGTTACAGTCGGCCTCATATTCTGCACATACGCCAAAGCTGACTGGACAATGACAGCACGCTATTTCGCTCCATACGCGCCGTGCGCAATGCTGCTCCTGTGGGCGGGCGTCAGCGAGGCCGCAAAAAATGTGTTGGCACTTGCTGGTGGCCAGGTCACCAGGCGTGTTGCAACATTCGTTCTGTTCGTCATAGTCGCCATAGCCGGGATGCGGCCACTTGCAGTTCACATGTCACCGTCATTTGTGGAACATTACCCCGGCTATGTCATGACCGCCAAAAACCTCGTCGTTCCATCTCTTTGGATACGCGAAAACACGCCGAGTGACGCGGTCGTCGCAACTCGACGCATTGGTGCAGTGTCATATTATTCAGGTCGCCACATTTTCGATTACAAATTCGGTCTCACCGACCGTGGTATCGCAACCCTGCTCAAAGCAAATGGTGGCGAATATTTCAATGATCCGGGCGATCCGACCATTGCGCAGGTATGGCACGAAAGGGCGCCCGACTATATTCTTGAAGATCTCACTGTGATTCCCGCGCTCAAATATGCTGTCGCCACGCCCGATGCACGCACAATCACTGTCCACGGGATGAAATACATGCTGGTGAAAACATTCCCCATTGGCGAAGATGCCAAGTGGGGATTGTGGAGAATTGCGGACTGACCGCGTCAGACCAAAAGCACACATGGTGCGAAGGAGAGTGTCCTGCAATGCCTGACACGCCGAATACCGCTGATTACATGCTGACGTCGCGTCAGTGGTTCGCTTTTAGCGCCGCAATCGCGCATATGCAGCACAGAAGATATCCCACCTCAATATGGCAAAAAGACGCCGGGCTGTGGCGCCCAGAACCAGAACACCAGACCGAGATCCTCAACCGTCTCGGCTGGCTGCACCTGCCGGAAAACTGCATGGAACAAGGTGCGCGCCTCACCTCATTTGCCGACTCTATCACAGATCAGGGCTTCCAGCATGTGGTCCTTCTCGGGATGGGGGGAAGCAGTCTCGCTCCCTGGGCCTTTCAGGAAATGTTTGGTGTCGCTGAAGGCTATCCGACACTTGCCGTGCTCGACAGCACGGCACCGTCTGAAGTCCTGGCGTCTCTCGGCGACAATGACATCACGAAAACGTTGTTTATCGTTGCCAGCAAATCCGGGACGACCACTGAGCCTCTGTCATTTTTCGAGCATTTCTACGCACGTGTGAAAGCTGAAAAAGGCGATGACGCCGGCGACAATTTCATCGCGATCACCGATCCCGGAAGCTATCTCTGCGAAATTGCCTCGGTACGGAGCTTCCGCGAGATATTCGAAAACTGGCCAGACCACGGTGGCCGCTACAGCGTGCTTTCCTATTTTGGAATGGTCCCCGCCGCACTCATTGGCGCGCCCGTTCAGGGCATACTCACAGGGGCAACAGCGATGGCCGAAGCATGCGGCCCGGAGGTCCCGGCCGCGGATAATCCTGGGCTGCTCCTTGGAGCTTTCATGGCTTCACAATGGGAGCATGGCCGCGACAAGCTCACACTGCTTGCAACTCCTGAGCTTACCGCATTTGGCGAATGGGTCGAGCAGCTCATAGCCGAGAGTACTGGCAAGATGAATCGGGGCATTGTCCCGGTTGTCGGCGAGACGATCGGAGACCTCGACGTCTACGAAGCAGACCGTTGCTTCGTCGCAATGCACCTTGCCGAAGATGATTCTCTATCCAGTATTTCGCAGTCGCTCGTCGCCGCCGGTCATCCTCTCGTCGACATTGCGGTCGATGGTACCGAAGCCATTGGTGCCGAAATGTTCCGCTGGGAGTTCGCCACGGCTGTCGCCGGCGCATTCATGCACATTAACCCATTCGACCAGCCCGATGTACAATCCGCAAAATCAATGACAAAAGCCATGCTTGAGGAATACGTGGAAAAAGCCTCGCTCCCGACCGAAGAGCCAGATCTCACTGAAGACGCGCTGGCGGTATACGGTTCCCCGGAGGCTCACTGCCCCACCGAAGCCCTCGGCCTCCTGCTCCAGACAATTGAGCCTGGCGACTATTTCTCAATTATGGCATATATACGGCGCACGCCCGCCATCGAAGACTTGCTATCCCTGATACGCGCAGGTGTCCGCAGTGCGAAACACATCGCCACCACCAGTGGATATGGCCCTCGCTTCCTTCATTCCACGGGGCAACTCCACAAAGGCGGCCCGAATACCGGCGTATTTCTGCAGATAACAGCAGATGACCCGGCTCAGGCGGACATCCCCGGCCAGCCTTACGATTTCCAGACCCTCATCAGTGCTCAGGCCTCCGGCGATCTGGCGGTCCTGCGTGAACGCGGGCGTCGCACACTGCGCATTCACATCACTGGAGATGTCGAAGCCGGCGTCGATGCTATTGCGGCACACATCCGTGAAGCTCTCGACTATCAGGCCGGTTGAACCGCATACCCCAACACCCAGAAATAAAAAGCAGCGGCCTGAGTGGCCGCTGCTTTCGTTATCTGATCTGACTGTAGCAGTGAGCAGCCAATCCTAAATGTCCCCGCATTCGCCCGCCAGCGGCACTTCACTCTCTCCGCTATCATCATCCTGATCATCTTCGTCGTCATCCTCGAAGATGATCTCATAGCCCTCTTTGAAAAGGAATCCAGCTATGATGAGACCTGCCACAGGATCGGCCCACCACACGCTCCACAGATAGTTTGCGCCCAATCCCAGCAGCAATGCAGCCGATAACCACGAACAGGCCAAGGTTTCCTTGGAGTCCGCAACCAGACTTCGGCTTCCGATTTCCTCGCCTATTCTCCGCTTCACATATGCCAGTATCGGCATCAGTAGAAGCGAGATTGCAGCGACAACGATACCGATGACGCTTGGATTGGCAGTTTCATGCACCAGGAGCTTCTCTACGGCTTCATACAATATGTAACCGCCTAAAAGGAAAAAAGTATAGCCCACAAAGCGCTCGGCACGTTCTTCACGCTGATACTTCTCTTTCTCGCTCAATTCCCGACGCGAACCGAAGCGCCAGATCATCACGACCGAGGAAACAGACTCAACTGCGCTGTCGAGACCGAAGCCAATCAAAGCCGTACTCCCTGCAATCGCCCCCGCGATAATCGAAATAATCCCCTCGGCGAGGTTATAGACGAGATTCAGCCACGAAAGCACCAGGGCGCGTCGTTCAAGCATGCTGCATCTTTCGGAGTTCAATGCTTCTGCATCTCCCTTTCTTACGAGGTAATCACATTGGAAATGACGCACAACAGCCCCGCAGGTTCGCATGGGACCTATTCATTCTGTTTCTGCTCTCTGCGCGAAAACATGCAACCACAATAATTCTGCCGGTACAGATCATACTCTTTGGAAAGCTCGATGCTTCGCCGAAAACCGTCTCTCTTCTTGAAATCTTCGGCAAGGTACTCAGGCCCATCTTCATCACAGGTACTCGCCGCCGCTTCACCAATTGGATGAATGCGGCTTGCGGGCTTGTGCGGGCTGACTGTGAGCGTACTCGTGAAATACCTGCAGCCGAGCTCAGCAGCCTTCGCGGCAGCCAATTTCAGACGCATGGCGAAGCATACATCACACCGCGCGCCCCCCTCTGGTTCATCTTCCAACCCAGCTACCGCTGCCAGCCACGCAGCTTCGCCT
>CAYSRY010000254.1:0-5336 GCA_964433395.1 uncultured Armatimonadia bacterium
CCTCAGCGACATTGTCACACCTCAATACACCCGAAGAACTCCGCGCGCAATGCATTGACCTTGAGCGCACGCTGTCGAGCCTGGACGGCGTAAGCCTATGGGTTGCCGACGGTAAGCCCGGGCTGTTCAGGCAGATTTCCGCCGATACAACAGACGGCGGGGCACATGCCAATCCCCGCCGCCATACACTAATGCGCATCGAACCTCCAACGCTTGCAAAACTTGCCGCTGGTGGCCCGATAGACGTGATTCTGACAAGCAGTTATGCAGCGGATAAAGCTGCCTCGGCAACTATTGCGCCCATTCTGGCCGACGACGATAGCGTGACAGGTGTCATTTGCTCACGCGGCTTACTGTCGAGTGAGCCGTGCAAGTCAATGGCTTTGCATACTACGCCAGCGGAGTATTGCGACTCTGCCCCGGACACAAGCGATGATGGGCCAGAATTGCGAGCAGTGTTGGATGCCATGATCGACTGCGTACATGTTGTTGACCGTGATATGGTGGTGCGTCTTTTCAACAAGCCGCCGCTTGCCTGGCGGGATGAAATGGGCTTTGATGCAAACCCAATTGGGCGATGCCTGTTCGACATATTTCCGTTCCTCAAAAAGCATGTCGCCGATGAATATGCTCAGGTCTTTGAGACCGGACAAGCGTGCTTTACATGCGAAGAGCACGTATTGGGCGAGCGCTTTTATGCGACAGATACGCGCAAGATACCGATTATCCATGACGGGGAAGTCACTCAGGTTCTGACGATAGTGCGAGATATTACAAGTGAAACGCGGACACAGCGGCTCAACGTAGCCCTAAGTCAGCTCAGCGTAGAGCTTGCCAACGCGACAAGTGTGGTAGAAGCGTATTCAATTGCCCTGCACACAGCACTATCTGTATCAAACGCAGAAAACGGTGTGGCCTGGATAATAGACGAAGAGGGTGGCCTGAGGCCTATTGCGGCTCACGGCTTCAGTGAAAGCCTGTTGGCATCCCTCGAATATACTCGGCAGAAGCCTGCAATAGTAGGTATGCTCACGGGCCCCTCTGCCTCGTTTGCCTCGTACATAGCGCGTTCTGAACTCGAAAACGCCTCGGACACCGTACTGCAACTGCCTGAGGCCATTGTCGCACTCGCAAACATCCCGATTTGCCACGAGGGAAAGGCACTTGGTTGTCTCAATATGGGTGCGACGCGGCTTGACGCATTTGATGATGTCGAAGTGCGTCGCGTGCTTGAGACTGTTGCGGCCCAGCTCGGCACATCGGTAGCACGTCTGAATATTCAGCAAAAATTGCGCAAAGTGTAGAACTCTACAGCCTGTTAACGGACTCAATCTCGGACATAGTATGCACTTTTGGAATAGATCTGCGATTGCAGTACGCGAGTCCTTCGAGCCAGTCGTTCCTTGGTTACGACCACAAGGAAGTGCTGGGTAAACACATCACAGAATTTCTCACCCCTGATAGCGCATCAAGAGCTCTGGAAGCTCTTGAGCATTCGCTGCTGGTATTACGAAAGACAGGCGAAGCCCCAGACCCTGTCTCGGTGTTTGAGTACGAGTTCACACAAAAGGACGGCACCTCCGTCTGGGGTGAACTCACAAGATCATTTCTCAGAACGCCAGGAGGCGACGTCACCGGAGTACTTGTGGTAATCCGCGACATATCGGAGCGCAAACGCGCGGAAGACGGACTTCGACGCCGCGATGCACTGTTGCAGGCAGTAGCAAGTGCCAGTGGAGAGCTTCTACGGAACCCCGACTGGAACAGGGCTATGGACCAGGCACTCAGCGTTCTTGGCACGGCTGCTGGGATTGATCAGGCATATGTATATCAGCTACGGCAAGGCGCCGATGAGCAGCTGGTCGCAGATTGCCACACCAAATGGGCCGCTGGCGCAATGGATACAGTCTTATACGACACAAGAGATGAACCCGTTACGTTATATTTAGATACCACTCCCCCGCTTCGCGATGCCCTTCTGGCATGTGAAGTATTTACGTGCATCCGCTCGCATATGGCTGCTGACGAGTGCAATGCTTTAGCCGCACAGGGCGTTCTGTCAATGGCAGCCGTACCAATGCTCACGGACGGAGAGCTCTGGGGTTTCATCGGTTTCGTAGACAGTCATGAAGAACGCCTGTGGCTTTCTGCAGAACTAGACGCTCTACGCAGCGCCGCGAGCGTACTGAGTGCAAGTATCCAACAGCAGCTAACCAAGCAAGCCCTGCGCGCTAGCGAAGAGGAGTATCGCGAGCTTGTCCAGAGCGCCAACAGCCAGATACTGCGCCTTAATAATGATGGCGAAATCGAATTCGCAAATAAATATGCCTGTGATTTCTTCGGTTATGAGTTAGACGAGCTGATCGGGCGTCCCGTAATAGGTACCATAACACCAGCAGTTGAGAGCTCTGGCCGCGACCTGTCATCTCTTCTCACAGCCATACATGCCAACCCGGACGCATATGCAATCAATGAAAACGAGAACATAAAGCGCAACGGTGAGCGTGTGTGGATCGTCTGGACAAATCGTGCACTGCATGATGACGATGGGAATCTGAGCGGTATGCTGTGCATCGGGAACGATGTTACGGCAAGCCGTAAGGCGGCAGACGAACTGCGCTGGCATAAGCGCATGACCGATCAGAGCAGTGATCACATAGCCCTTATAGACAGCGATTACAGGTACCAAGCTGTAAACTCTATGTTCCCAAAACTTTTCGGCATTCCGCGAGAAGAAATCATTGGCCGCCATATGGCGGAGATGCTGGGAATGGAGTACTTCGAAACAAATGCAAAAGCTATGGTAGACCGGTGTCTCGCAGGACATGAAGCAGAGATCGAAGCATGGTTCGCCTTCCCTACCCAAGATCGGCCACGCTACTTTCATATTCAGTACGTTCCGTATGTAGATGAGGATGGAAAGATTCTGGGTGTAGTTGTGACGGGCCATGACTTCACCGATCGCAAGCGAATGGAAGAGGACCTGGAAAAGGCCGACAAGTTTTCGAATGATGTCATCGCATTCGCTCATTTCGGGATCGTCGTGCTGGATCTCGATCTCCGGTACATAGTGTGGAACCCGTTCATGGAGCGGCTTACAGGCCTCTCTCAACGAGAGGCCATCGGGAAGAAGCCAGCAGAGCTGTTTGAAGATGCAGAGCAGCACAGCTTTGAGGAAATGATGCAACAAGCCCTGCAGGGAGACAACGGAGTCATCAGCGACGCACCATATCATGTGCTGAGCACTGGCAAATCAGGCTGGACAGTTGCGCAGTACAGCCCATATACAAATCCTGCCGGAGAGACAATCGGCATCCTCGGTGTGATTCAGGACATCACTGAGCAGCGGCATTTTGAACAGCACCGACAGGAGCTTGCCAAGCTGGAATCGATCGGTGCACTTGCCGGCGGTCTGGCGCACGATTTTAACAATCACCTGATGGCAATCATTGGCAATATAACTCTGGCAAGGATGCAACTGGGAGCGAGTTCCGATGTTACAGGTCTCCTTGAGCAGGCTGAGCAAGCATGCCTCCAGGCGCGGCATGTGACCCAGCAATTGCTTACATTTGCTAAAGGTGGAGAACCTGTAAAAGAGCTCATTTCGCTTGACGAGCTCATTCGCTCAACGGCCAAATTTACGATGAGCGGAGCAAAGACGCAGTGCATGCTGAACATAGCCGAAGACCTGTGGCCGGCGGAGATTGACGAGGGGCAGATAAATCAGGTCCTCCAGAATCTCCTGATCAATGCGACTCAGGCGATGCCGGACGGCGGCGAAATCCAAGTGATCGCAGAAAACATATGGGCTGAGCCAGATGATTTTCCGCAACTCAGTGCAGGCCCGTATGTACGAATAGCTGTGGTTGACGAAGGGATAGGCATCCCTCCGCAACATCTAGCGCGTATCTTCGAACCATATTTTTCGACAAAACAGATGGGCAGCGGCCTGGGGCTGGCGACCAGTCATTCAATTATCATGCGCCATGGTGGCTGCATTGAAGTTACATCTGCAAGTGGCAAAGGAACGACATTTGAGATATACCTGCCCGCTGTAACGGATGTGAAAACACCAACAAAGGCTACCGCTATTACTCTTTTGAGAGGCAGTGGCCGCATACTCGTAATGGATGACGATGAATTGGTACGGCGGGCCGCCGCGCAACTTTTGCAGTCACTGGGCTATGTTGTGGAAACAGTCCCTGACGGGTTTGCAGCCGTTGAGCTCTACAAGTACGCGAAAACGTCGGGGAAACCATTTGATGCAGTATTTTTTGACCTGACAGTACCAGGCAAAATGGGCGGAGAAGAGGCTGTCAGAGAGCTGCAGCGCTTTGACCCGAGGGTTAAAGCTATCGCTTCAAGCGGGTATGCGAACAACCGGGCAATGGCATCATATGAAGAATATGGATTTGCCGCGGTCATTGCGAAGCCATATACAGTACATCAACTTTCACGTGTAATGGCGACCGTCCTGGGAGAGGCCAACAGCGCTGAGGAGCCCTAGCGTGTGGCAGCTATCTCCGCCCCACGCTGAACTATCTTTACTGCTGCCTCAACCGCCTCTTCGGCTGCTCGGAAATCGTTGACTCCAGAGAGGAACCAACGCCACGCAGCCAAGTAATAGGCGGCATAGTCCGCTGCGAGGGTTGACTCGCCCATTTCGGTAAGTGCACGCGTGATTTCGGTGCGATTGAGCGCCCACGCTTTAGCAGGCGCCATGCCAAGAGCAGAGAGAACGCGCGGCCCTGTGGGTGAAACGCGATAGTTGACCGCATATACCATGTGCGCGAAATATCTGCCTGTTTTGTCAATGACATTTGGAATTATCCAGCCCAGGAGACGCATCCCCTCGTCTGCTAAAGCCCTCCGGTCAATCTCGCGAATTGCATCTTCGTCAGAGTAATCCCCACATGGATATTCCTCGCCCCAAAGCACCTCGCACATTCCCGGAGCCGGCCCGACATAATCCGGCATCGCGCGCAAATCATTTATGATACAAATCTGCGGGCGCGGAAAGTGTATGTGGGATGGTCGGAGAGTGCAGAAGCGGGCTTCGACTTCGGAGCGCAGAGCAATCGCTTCAGAGATGCCGAATGGCAAACCAGTATTGCACTCTTCGCCCGTCAGCCACACATGGACATCAATATCGCTGACCTCGGGCACGTAGTCGAGGGGTGAGCTCCACTTTTTCTGCACAGACCCTTTGAGGTAGGTTCCACGCAAGTGCTCAGCCCCCAGAGCTTCAAGCAATAGCTCGGAGATGACGTGCGCCATTGCCCGCGCCTCGTCATGCAAAAGCGCAGGATCGGGATATTGTGCATTCCATGTGGGGA
>CAYSRY010000255.1:0-5329 GCA_964433395.1 uncultured Armatimonadia bacterium
AATACTCATACATTTCCGAAGACCTCTGGCAGGCTGCTGCTGCTGGAACTGTCCCCGGTGCTGACGCCGATGCCGACGGGCAGCCTGACCCCTGGGTTGCCATCCAGTCTGCCGATCAATTCAAAAAGCTCGCTGATGGTGAAATCGCCACACCGAAGCGTCTCTTTGGCCTCGCCGAAGTCCTCGGCACACTCCAGCAGGGCAGGGCGGGCGACACCGCCACTCCGAACTCCGTGCCTGCCAATGCCGGCGTCCCGGAGCTCAGCACGATGTCTCTCGGCGCGCTGCGCGTCCTCAATGCCAACCCCAAGGGATTCTTTCTCATGATTGAGGGAGGTGCGGTTGACTGGGCAAATCATGCAAATCAGACTGGCCGCATGATCGAAGAGATGAATTCGTTCAATGCCACCGTCGACGCCGTCATCGCATGGGTCGAGGCTAACAGCAATTGGTCTGAAACCCTACTCATCGTCGCTGGCGACCACGAAACCGGCTACCTCGGTGGCCCGCAGATGGAGGATGGACGTCGCGGTGAGATCGTCAACAATGGTGCAGGCAATATCCCCGGCCTCGGTTGGTATAGCAAAGGTCATACCAACCAGCTCATCCCGCTCTTCGCCCGCGGTGATGCTGCTGCTGCGTTCAAACAGTACGCCATCCACGAGGACCCGGTACGGGGCGCCTACATCGACAATACTGACGTGCCGAAAGTTGTCTTCTCAGTGCTCCAATAGCCCCCGAAGATACCAGGAAACAAACAAAAATGGGCGCACGGCATCTGCCGTGCGCCCATCTGTTTCTCTGCCACGCCAACTCTATTTGCTCAGCGTGACCACATTCGGTACGAAGTATCCATCACCGGGATTCACCAGGTACCGGTAGCCGGATGCATAGTCATTGACATCATTGAACCCACCGATGATTGTAATGTCACCGGTCGAGATGGTCGCACCATCAACGCTCTTCACATCATAGCTCGTGTCCAGCGGCTGATCGTTCAAAAAGTGGATTGTCTGCCCTGTGAAGTCAATGTCTGCGGGTAGCGGCGGGTCGAGCGTCACCGTATTATTCGCCGGATCGCTCGCATCAATCGCCGTCACTTTTCCCTCATATGCAGCCGTCGCTGCCATGATCTCGGTGCCGTTATATTTCAGCGACGTGCCGTTGATCATCTTCATCATGACCGGCTCGCCGTCAACTATGCGTATCATGGCAATCTGGCCGTCGAATTCAATGCCGCCCTCGACGCCAACCACGGTACGTTTATCGCAGTTGATGTGAATATCGGTCGCGCCACTCACCAGTTCCACCGCCACTGCGGCCACCGAATTCTCGTCTCCGCTGTGCTTCACCGTTAGTCTCCGCACTGATTTCACAAATGGCACCTTATCGTATGGTTCCAGCACATTCACATACTGGCTGCTCAGATTCTCACCAAAACGGCTCTGTATGACATAGCGAAGTCGCCGCAGGTTGCCCTTCTTATTCTGAGGCGGGTCTCCGCTTGTCACCGCCACTTCATCACACGCGCTCAGCGCATGGAGCCGCAGATGGGGTTCGCGGCCTGGCGTGATGTATCCGTGCAGGTCTTCGCATTTCCAGTCAACCGTATACCCGCCATCAATTGCACCGTTGCTGCGCTCCACATCATACATGTAACTGAAGCCGCTGCTGCGATAATACGACCCTTTGTCTCCGCTCAGGTCTCCAAATTCCACATCCGGGCCGGCGAAGGTTCCAGTTTCCTGTTTCGTCAGTGCCAGCCCTTCCACGCTTGCGGTCTGTGCCGCGCCATGCCATGAAAGCCGATGCTTGCTGCCACCGCTTGCGCGGAAAACATCCAGCACGTAGCTGTCGTCATCTGACACGTCCACAAGCAGTACGCTCCGCTTGTATGCATCCAGTTTGCCGTCATACACCCCATCCGAATGCACATTCATTACCCGCAGCGGCGCTGTGTCAACGAATAGATCAAGTCGCCCCCCGGGGCTGTAACCGGAAGGTCCGTCATCCACTTGCAGCGTGTTGTGTGAGATTGTATTCGACGTCCACGCACCGCGCTTCGGCCAGCTCCCCGTGAACTCCGGATAGCCAAGGTCCGGGATCATCGACACATGCTTCGCGAAGATGCCTATATTCAGGCAATCATGATGCGAATGCCCCTTCTCATACCCATAGTGGATGAACGCTGCCCGGCCGTTATCCGCATATTTTGTCTGCACGTAGGCCTGACCATAGCGCCCGAAGTGATCGCACTCCAGCGTACCGGGGTCTGATTGCCCGATTGCTGAAATTTCATTGATAACCGCGTCAGGGTCGGCCGCATAGATGTCATCAGAATCGCGCAGACTGCCCATATTCGCTGCGCTGAATTCCCACGCCTGCGCTGCAAGCCGTGGGTCCCTGAAGAGCTTATAGCCAAGCGCGGATGTGGAGGCGCTGCCTGTGCGTCCCCATGACCCCGTCGAACCACTGTCACCGATGCACGGAAGCACCGAATTCAGGCAGTTTAGACGCTTCTGCACGAAGAATGCCTGCTTCAGCTTCGGATAGTCGCGCACCATGTCATGTTTCGTATAATCCGGGTAGTTGGCCATAATTCTGGCCAGCTCAATCATCCTTCCAACCCAGATAAGCCCGTAGCCGCCACATTCGCCTCCCATGCCGTCCCGGTCAAGTCCCTCAGTCAGCACCCACGGCACTCCCGAGTTCCCTGAACCGTGCGCTGGGAATTTGCTGCTGAACAGCCAGTCGAGCCACTTCTCCGTCTCGCCTTTTCTATCCAGTGCTATTGCCGCTATCGCCACGCACACGTGGTCCATCCCGATATTGCCGTTAATCCGTCGATCCTCTACTGATTTCAGAATCTCAAGTACCAGATCATCCTCAATATGTCGGCAGATTGCTCCGATGCTTGATTTGTCCTTCAGACCGTGGGCTTCAGCTTTTCCCGAAAGGAAAGTTACCAGTTCATCATCACCGGTCAGCCCATCAAAAATGACGTCATATGGCTTGGCATACCATTGGCCTGCACTGCTTTCCCAGATTGCTCCTTCAACACGCCCCTGGCCTGTCCCGCCTTGACTGTGCTGAAAGCCCATGTCATGCAGAGGCCTGTAGTCCATTTCCGGATACACATCCGCAATCCGGTCCAGCAACACTGCGCATTTGTGCGCGTATTTCTGCTCTCCGGTCAGCGCGTACGCCTCCGAAAGTGCCGCGATGCCCTGGTAGATGCTCCGCCACTGCGCCCACTGGTTATAATACGCAACCATGTGGTAGATATTCCCATCTGCGTCGGTCATCCCGTATCCGTCATCTACCCCAAACTTGTGCAGCGGGTCCTTCGGGTCTGGATGCTCCGTATTGAAAAGTAGACTCTGGTCGCCAAGCTCTCTGTGGAAATACCCGTGCTCATCGAGTGCGCTCTCATAGAATGCCTTGAAGTCATTCTTCGGATAGGTCTCGCCGCACTCTGCGCACGTGACTTTCCAGTCCTGCTTCCAGAAATCGTATTTCCATGAGTACTGGCCATGCTTGACTTGATCCTCACCGCAATTCGGACAGCGCGGCTTTTTCCCCTTATAAAGCACGCCTTCATTCAGATTTGACGCCCGCGGTAACCACTGAGACGTAATGAGTGCCCACAGTTCGTCGTCGCTCATCTCCGCCCATCGCTCAGCCGTCTTGACGACACCGTCTCGACGGGCGGCTGCCCAGTCATACTTCTCTGCGTTCGCTTGTGCGTTCGCCCGCATCTCGGCGGTTACGAAGCGACTTGCAGTCTTCGCATCTGCTTCCTGCGCTCCCATTCCTATCAGCATCCCAGATATGACAAGTAGTAACAATCTCCTGAACATCAGCATCTCTCCTGTCGGCTAAGAAGCAAAGTCATTCAATGCCTCGAACATTGCAACGACATTTTCCGCGGGTGTGTTCGGTTGAATGTTATGGATTGTATTGAAGACAAATCCGCCCCCGGGCGCGAAAATCTCACATCGCTCCAGTACTTCAGCGCGCACTTCTTCCGGTGTTCCGAAAGGCAGGGTCTTTTGCGTATCCACGCCACCGCCCCAGAACGTTATCCTGTCGCCGTATTCACATTTCAACTCTTTTGCGTCCATTCCCTCCGCCGACGTCTGAACCGGGTTCAGAATATCAAAGCCTGCATCTATGTAATCATCAATCAGCGGCCGATTCCCGCCACATGTATGTATGAATGTCTTCCACGGTGTATTTTTATGGATCCAGGCATTCACGCGCGTGTGGAATGGCTTATAGAGTTCTCTGTAGGTTTCCACTGACAGAAATGGCCCACGCTGCGTACCGAAATCAGTCCCCGTCACCACGCATACAGCCGCACGATACCCAATCCGAGGCGCAATTCTCGCCAGATTTTTCAGCGCGATCTCACATTGCCCCTCGAAAACCTCATACACATAGTCTCGCCGCAGCACCGTCGACATGTACCACTCTTCCACATCCCGAATGCCCTTTGGATGTTTCAGTTGCAGAGCTGGCACCATCGCAATGTCTCCGAAACTTGTCGCCGCGAAGCCTCCAACCACTGCGTAATCCGTCTCCGTATAGATCCGTTCCACATCCCGCGCAATCCGCTCCACCCCTTCATCATCCACGAGGGTGAATTCCTCCAGGTTGTCGCGCGGGTCAAGTTCCGCTTCCACGATTGGCTCTTGTCTGACTATTGCGTCAAAATAATAGCCGCCCGCAGGAAGTCGACCGCTCGCTGGTGCTGATGTATCCCCTTGCGGATACATCAGCACGTCGCCATTTTCCTCCGGCTCGGTATTAAATGCCCCCGGCACCAATACAGGCGTGCCATCGGGCAGCTCCCACTCTTTCCAGTCCCGGTTCTCAAACCCAAAAATGGTCCCCGAGCCGCTGGCGCTCACCGTATCTATCCCCAGAGTTTCCCGCAGATCATCTGTCACTTCTCCCAGAAGCTGGTAGGGCTCAATGACTTTCACCCGGTCTCCCGGCTTGTCCAAGCCCAAAGCCAGCCGCAATTTCGAAAGCGTGCTCGCCGAAATTCCCGTTATCCCCGTCGAACCCATATCAAGCGGGATTCTGTCTGTCTCTTCATGTCGCAGTGCGGCCTCGATGCGCTCGCGCGACGTCATCTGCTCACCTCGTATCCCTTCTACCTCCCCAATATAGCATCCACAAATCTGTAGGCCTGCTCACGGATTTCTGGCGGAAAATCATGTTCACAGTCCGGGAATACGCTCACGAACGTATCCCGCGCCCCCAGCATCTCAAAAATCGGCATCGCTTCATCGACACTCTGATGCACGCCCTCAATCTCAAA
>CAYSRY010000256.1:0-2618 GCA_964433395.1 uncultured Armatimonadia bacterium
AGCGTCTTTGAATGGGCTCCGCGCGGAGCGTGGTCTGGAGCCGACGGGTGATATTGCGGCGGTCTGCAAACATATTGAGACAGATCTGCTTATGGAATTTGGAAAAAGTGTATACGATGGCCGCATTCATGGAAATCCAGGAATGCACCAGCTTGCGATGGTGGCGACAGCAATCGCTCTTGATGACCCGGAAATGACTCCCGAGTACCTGGACTGGGTGTTCGCCGAAGACGGTGGCGAGGTACCGAAGATTCTCGTTGATATTCTGGGGCGAGAAGGCCTCGGATATGAAGCCGGTCTCGGATATTGCACGCTGCCCGGCCAGTCGCTTTATTCCGTCGCCGAGATGCTGCGGAAATATGGCAAATACGATCATTACGATATGTATCGGGACTTTCCTAAATTCAAGAAATGCTTCACGCTGATGGACGCTGTGCGTATATTGGACGCGAGCTCTGCAAAAATTGGCGACGCCGGCAAAACTCAGAATTACGGCGCCGGCGGTGGTCTGGACCTGGATATGGCGTTGACTGGCTACCGGGCATATGGGGAGTCACTTAATGCGTTGGAAGTCGGCCAATCCTGCCTGTGGGAACCGGAGAGACTGCGCGGCGACATCTATGATGCCGACCCGGACGGTACACGGTTGGCAATTGAAGCCGAGTGGGCAAAACGCCCAGAGAGGCTTTCGAGCTTCAATTCCGGTGGATATGGCCTTGGCGTACTCCAGACCCCATACGCGGACTATGGCACAGCGGCCTATCTGTATTACGGAAGGTCTATATTTCACGGGCATCTGGATCGCCTGAGTTTCGGCATATTGTCAAAAAACATAGTGATAAACCCCGACCTGGCCTACCCGCAGTACACTGGCGCATGGCCCAAGCGTATAGGCTGGGTGCACCATACGGTGAGCCACAATACCGTGATGGTCAATGATAAAGGCCAGAAAGCTGGCTGGGGTGGTAAGACGCTGCTGTTTGAGGGAGATACGCCTGCCCGGGTGATGATTGCAGACGGAGGAGACGCATACGAAAGCTGCACGACATATCAGCGTGCGTTGGCGCTGGTAGATGTATCTGAAGATGACAGTTATGTGTTTGATCTGTTCTGGGTTCGTGGCGGCAGCAATCACAGAATGATCAATAACGGTGCCGCACCAGAGGTCACGTACACTGGCCTGCAATTGGTGAAGCAGGAAAAAGGGACCTATGCGGGACCCGATGTGGAATTTGGAGAGTTCTATGATGGGCCTCAGAACTGGGATTATGATGGCAGCGGGTTCATGTATCTGTACAATGTGGAAAAGGGAACAGGGGAGACCCCGTTCATGGTGGATTGGGACTGTGTTGACAAGCGCGGATATATCCGGGACGGAGCAGATCCGCATCTGCGCATGTACTGTCTGACTGGAGTTGACGAAATCGCTATTGCCAGTGGCGATCCGCCTCGGAACAGCCCGGGGAATCCTGATTCACTGCGCTATGTGCTGCGCTCACGCTTTGGTGAGGACCTGGAGACAGAGTTTGTGACAGTGCACGAGCCTTACGACGGCGAGCCTTTCATCGCGGAGGTCAGGCGTCTGGACGTAGAAGGTGCAAGCGGGAGTTTTGCAGGTGCTGTGGAGATACGATTCGTAGATGGGCGACGCGATGTGGTTATCATGGCGGAGAAGCCAGGCAGCTATGCAGCCGGTGGAATTGAGCTTCAAGGGCAGTTCGGGCTGGTACGATTTGACGCAGATGGTAGGATTGCCATAGCCAAGCTGACCAATGGCACATTGCTCAGGAGTGGAGATTTCTCTGTGACGCAGCCAGTGGGGAGCCTGAGCGGTGAGCTTGTGTCAGTGGATGTCTCGAACCCGAATGACGTGCGTCTGAGACTTAGCGAAAGTGTTGATGCAACAGGACTTGCTGGGCGGTATATAATTTTTGACAACGCCGAGCGTTCAGATGCAAGCTACCGGATAGAGCGTGTCGTGGACGAGCACACTGTATCGATTGGTGATATCACCCTGCAGGAACGACATGTTGACGAGAACGACTATTCTGCAGGTATTGTGAATAATGTGGTGCCTGGTGAGAAGTACAACATTGTACTGAGCACTACGGTGACGTGGTAAACGGTTAGGTGGAGAGGTAAAATAGCTGCGCAGAACGAATGTGGAATTCTGGCTTGCGTCCATACCTGAGTGAGGAACAGTGAGAATGGCTGCTGTCGAGAAACTGGAACCGCAAACAGAGACTGCGTACCCATTGCGTCTGAGGACCCTTGTTCTGGCGATCGTGTTAGCCGTTGCCGGCGTTCGCCTGCAAGTCTACACATCGATGGAAAAGCCAGGGAGCGCTTCGATTGACTTTGCCCTGGCCGTGCTGGTAGTGCTGGTGCTGCTTGAGCCACTGTTCGAGAAGCTGCTTCGCGTCGGGCGGAAAGATTTCCTCTACATTTACGCATTCTGCATGGTGGCGATCGGCGTCTACGATGGCGTCGCACGTTTTATGCCGGTATACACTGCGGCGCAGTATTTCAACGCGTCGGACAATAACTATGCCGAGATTGCCAACCTCTATCCCGATTGGTTTATTCCACATAATACAGAACTCATGCGCCAATTTTAT
>CAYSRY010000256.1:2628-5328 GCA_964433395.1 uncultured Armatimonadia bacterium
CTTGCGTCGGCACTGGGTCGAGGACGAACGTCTGGCTTTTCCACTGCTCGCCGTGCCGTTGTATGTTACCTCGATGACGCCCGAACGAATTCGCACGCATCGTGGCATCTGGCGTGAACCAATGATGTGGATTGGATTTTGCGTAGCAACACTGCATTTTGTGTCAATTATGATACATGCCGCGAATCCCGGGGTACCAACTCTTGGCCCCAGCTATGACGTGGGGAAATTTTTCACGGAAAAGCCTCTGGACGGCCTGCGACCATATTTTCTGTTTGTTCATAACCCACAGCTCACGGGGCTTGCATACTTTGCGCCACAAGATCTCTGTTTCTCAATGTTCTTTTTCTTTTTCATGATAAAAGGTGTCATGCTTTTCTACCGAGTAGCTGGCCTGCAGGAGCCCTCTGGTTTTCCATTTTTCTGGGAGCAGGCGGCGGGAGCCTTCACAGGAATTGCTCTGTACTATGCCTGGGCCGGTCGTGACTACATTTCCGGTGTGTTGCGGAACATCTGGTCATCCGTAGAGAAACGCGACCTGCGTTTTGTTGACCCGGATGCTCCATTCTCATACAGATTCGCATTTGTTGGAGCAATTGTTGGATATATTTTCCTGTCAATGTGGTATATAGCCGCGGGAATGACATGGTGGATTCCATTCGTTTTCTTCGCTATGATCATACTGTTTGCAACGATTTTCACTCGCGGGCGAGCGGAAGCCGGTATCGGTTCGTTAGCGTCGTCCCCATTCTGGCAGGCCAGCCGACAGATTAAGAGTTTTCTGGGCACCCGCGCACTTGTACCAAATGGCGACTATACCAATGTGGCAATGCTTGGAAGCCTGATTTTTCTCCATTTCAGTAATTTTCCGCAGAACATGACGTTCCAGATTGAGGGTCTGAAGATTGCTGGTGACGCGAACCTGAACAAACGGCGCATGGCACAGATGATGATGTTCGCCGCAGTTCTTGGGATCGCTGTCCTGTTTGTGATGATGCTTTCAGCGCACTATCAGTGGGGCGGCATCACACTGGGGACTGCAACGGGGACTTCCGGTGGGTACCATGTCTCGATTACACAGCGAGAGCTTGCAGAAGTCAGTGATATTATAGATGGGAACCATCTGACTCCAGACTGGAACCGGAACGGTTACACGCTTGGCGCACTGCTTTTCACCCTGCTGCTGGTGGGCATCCGAATGCGCTATCTTCGCTTCCCACTTCATCCGCTCGGGTATGTTATGACGACACCATACGGGTATGCTTACTGGGGGCCATTCATGCTCGCATGGGGCATAAAATGGGTCATTCTCAGGCTCGGTGGCATCAAACTCTACAACAATCTGATTCCGTTCTTTATAGGCCTCATCATAGGCCAGACTTTCTCGATAAGCATCATCTGGCAGGCCGTAGCCCATTTCATGTCTGATCAGTGGATGGCAATGGCTGACCCGCTGGTTTACTTCTGAGGCCGACGCTGTGACAGATAGGGAGCCAAGCAGGACAGCGAATGGGGGAGAGTATCCCCCCCAAGTACGGCATATGCCGCGCCGTGACCGCATCATTGTTATAGCCGTGATCATTGGGGTCCTCAGTGTGAGCAGGTGGCTGACGCCCGCTGAGAATGGTTTTGGGACGCATCGACAGTTGTTGCTGCTGCCCTGCATCTTTCAAGCGGCCACTCATCTGCCATGTCCGTTCTGTGGGCTTACCACTTCGTTTGCGTTGATGGCAGATGGGCGCGTAAATGATGCATTTGGTGCTCACATTCTGGGGCCAGTTGCGTTCTCAGCAATGACACTGTACGCAGTGCTCGCTGGTCTTTCACTTCTGCCGCGGCAGAATTTCGCTCAGCGGCTTGTTGATCTGGTGGCAACACCACGCGTCACATTATTGATCGCCTGGCTATTTGCAGCAGCCTGGCCTGTTGATATTTACCTGTTCATACTTCGGCATCATCCCTATGGCTGGTAGTCGTAACTGCTTTTGGAGGTACGTGTGCGAACAAAAGTCGGAGTTGTAGTGGCTGTGTGCGCTGCACTAGCTGCTATCACAGGTGGTATATGGTTGATGGGACGCGATTCCAGCTCTGATACACTGCCGGAATCGCCACCTTCAGCCAATACTCCAGATACATCACCAACGAATGTCGCAGACTTCCCAACATTTCGCATGGTGATTCCGGAAGGCTGGGAACGTCTTCAGGAGCGTGAAGGGGAGGACGGAGCTATACTGTTTCTGAGGGGGCCTGCCGCAGGGGACACGAACCTTGTCTTTGCCGCGAACGTAGTGCCTGTCGCAAAGGGGGTTACCCTCAATGGCTTCATGAGCAATTACACCTCGGATTGGCCCATTCAGGAATTCCCGCTTAACGAAGATATTAAGCTGTGTGACCAAGACGCGCATATTATAGGCTTCACGAACGGAGACGGGGACAACCTGGTGCTTTTCTGCATCTACAAGCAAGCAGCGCATATTATAGTAATGGTTGCTCCCAGTGCGACAATGCCACAATACATCAATACTTTTTACAGTGTTGTGGCACAGATGCAGCTTTATGAATAGACGCGTTTGCAAACTCGTATCTGACGCTTGCAACGCGCTTAGTATATAGCTATAATAGCCGTTACCGCGACAGCCACCACAACCATTAAGTCCGTTGGTGTAAAGGTGCTTGCCTGCAGAGGCATTCCGAGAATAC
>CAYSRY010000257.1:0-5221 GCA_964433395.1 uncultured Armatimonadia bacterium
CAGACAATGCGCACAAGATGGTGGCACTGGCGGCGGAAGAGGCCGTTCGCTGCTTCTGCCTGAGTGGCGGCTGCAGATAGATTTGCGGAAGGGTATTTTGGTACAGCGGAGAAATTGACGGGCAGTGAACCTTCATGAAAGGCGCAGGAGGGGTGCGGAAACATGGATGCAGACTTGGACGCTGAGTTGAACCCGTACTATTGCACACACTGCCGGTGCCGAATCAGCCGCAAAGAATCGAACGCGAATAACGGGCTGTGCGAAGCATGCGCAGCAACTGCGCGTAGCAGAGCGCAAGAGGAACAGGCGCGACAAGAGCGCCCACCTGCCACGACACCTTTTGCGCCCGGGGCAGCCGAGGTGCCACCAGGTGGAGACGCACCATTTGATGCCTGGCTGATTACGGTTGGTTGCCAGAAAGTCGGCGTCTTTTGCTTGCTGTGCCTGTTCGTCCCATTTTTGTCGTGGTTTGCAGGAGTTGCCTACCTCGCGCTGGGGTGGCTGAGTATGCCACACTGCCAGACAGAAGCCGGCAGACGAGCCGCCGACAGGATAGTCCTCTCTGGAGCACGAATGTGCGGATTCGCTATATTGGCTGGTATAGGGATCACGATTTTGATTGGCATCACCATCTTTTCATCATCAACGTTTTATTGATGAGGTGCATAAACGTTCACGTCAAAGGAGAAGTGCCATGTACGTAGGGATGCTGACAGCGCCGTTCGGAAATGAGAGCCTCGAAACAGTCGTGGAGTTTGGAGCCAAAGCCGGTTTCACGTCACTTGAGATAGCCTGCCGCCCAGGCACTAAGCATTTTGACGTGAATGACTATGACGCGAACAGAGTGAACGATCTGGTCAAGGGCGCAGGTCTGGAGATTTCGAGCATAGCCTGCTATGTTGATGTCACCCACGGCGATCCGGCAGAGCGGCAAATGCTTCGCGACTGCCTGAAAAAAGCCCTGGAAGCTACGGCGAAACTCGAAGTGGATACACTCTGCGTACTGGCTGGCCTGCCCCCAGCCGGCAAGACCCGCGAAGAGACGATTGAGCAGGATGCAGCGCCATTTTTCAATGAATTGTGTCGTGACGCCGCTGCAGACGGCATCAACGTTGCCATGGAAAACTGGTTTGCAACAAACATCCAGCATTTCGGCAACTGGGATCAGCTTTTTGAGCTTTGCCCCGCAGCGAATTTTGGCGTAAACTACGACCCCAGCCATCTTGCGTGGATGGGAATTGATTACATGTACGGTGTGGAGAAATATGCCAAGAGAATCTTCCACACCCATGCGAAAGACGTAGAGATCAAGCAGCACGTGCTTGCAGAGCGCGGCAATCAGGACTGGAGCCACTGGCGATATGTAATCCCGGGTTACGGGATTATTGACTGGGGCCAGTATATCGGACGCCTGCGGGATAACGGCTTTGACGGCGTCCTGAGTATTGAACACGAAGATCGCGCAGTTGGCCGCGAGCAGGGCTTCGAGCTTGGTCTGCGGTATCTGCAGCAATTCTGCTGAGCGTTCACAGTAGCGCTTGAGCGTTGTAGCAACGCTTTAGAAAGTGAGGAAAGACATGGGAGCAAAGATTACGATCACTGCTGGCAATGTGACGATGGATGCTGTCCTGAACGACACCGCCACAGCAAAATTAGTGGCCGACGCCCTGCCAATTGAGGCTTCGGCATCGACATGGGGCGACGAGATCTACTTCTCGATCCCAGTTCACACAGGCCCAGACAATGCCCAGGCAGTTGTGGAAATGGGTGACATCGCCTATTGGCCTCCGGGCAACGCATTCTGCATCTTCTTCGGCCAGACACCAATGAGCAACGGCGATGAAATCCGCCCGGCCAGCCCGGTTAATGTATTTGGCAAAATTGATGGCGATCCGACGATGTTCAAATCAGTCCGCAGCGGAGCAAAAGTAACAATCACCAAAGCATAGCTTCGGAGCTCATGGATGAAATATCTGATTGGCATTGACGTAGGGACCAGCGGGACGAAAGCCCTGCTCATAGACCAAGACGGCGTCGTGAAAGCGTCGACGACTCGGAGTTACCCGCTTTATACACCGCGGCCCGGCTGGGCGGAGCAAAACCCCGGCGATTGGTGGCGCGCGTCATATAAGGCCATTGCTGACGTCATCAGTGCTTCTGGCGTCTCACCATCAGATATCGTCGGCGTGGGGCTTTCTGGCCAGATGCATGGTTCAGTCTTTCTCGACGATGACAATCAAGTCATCCGCCCGGCGCTTTTGTGGTGTGACCAGCGCACAGCCGAGCAGTGCCAATGGATTACTGCGACCGTCGGCGAGGAAACAGTGGTCGCAGAGACGCTGAATCCTGTACTGACGGGCTTTCAGGCACCCAAAATCGTGTGGCTGCGGGACAATGAACCCGAGAGCTACGCGAAGTTGGCAAAGATATTGCTGCCGAAGGACTACGTGCGGTTCATGCTGACGGGGGAGTATGCCACCGAGGTATCCGACGCATCCGGGACCTCACTGCTGAATGTTCCGCAGCGCAGATGGTCGCAGGCGATGCTCGACGGCATTGGTATTGACGAGGCGATGCTGCCAAAAGTGTACGAATCCCCGGAGATTACCGGACGTCTTACCTCTGAGGCAGCAGCACTGACGGGGCTGGATATGGGGACGCCAGTAGTCGGTGGCGGTGGCGATCAGGCCGCCGGAGCTGTTGGCAACGGCATCGTAAAAAGCGGCGCCATCTCGGTCACTACTGGCACCTCAGGCGTGGTTTTCGCGTACCTTGACGAACCGGTGATGGACAAACAACTGCGGACACATACATTCTGTCACGCAGTGCCCGGCAAATGGCACGTCATGGGTGCCATGCTTTCCGCTGGCGGATCGCTTCGATGGTTGAGGGATACTATCTGCGGCGAAGAGATGAATGTTGCTGCAAGTATGGGTCGCGATCCCTACGAACTCATGACCTCAGAAGCCGCAACAGTGGCTCCAGGATGCGATGGGCTGATGTTCCTGCCCTATCTGACGGGTGAACGCTGCCCATATCCGAATCCGAACGCACGCGGTGTGTTCTTTGGGCTGAATCTGGTGCACACGAAAGCGCATATGATTCGATCTGTGCTGGAGGGTGTCACGTTCGGGCTCCGGGACTGTTTCGACCTCATCGCCGGGCTTGGCATTAATTTCACAGAGATCCGTGCATCTGGCGGAGGGGCCCGCAGTCCGTTCTGGCGTCAGATGCAGGCGGACATGTTCGGTCAGGCTGTGTCGACAATCAACGTCGACGAAGGCGCGGCGTATGGTGTGGCACTGCTTGCTGCAGTCGGCGCCGGATTGCATCCGAATATTCAAGAAGCCTGCGAAAACGCGATTTCGGTAGTTGACACGCTGTCACCGGACGCCGCCCAAACCGATATATACGCGAATTTCTATGGTATATACCGGCGATTATACTCTGCTCTGGCTGACGAATTCGACGAAATTGCCGCTTTGACGCAATAAGTCAAAAATAAATTACTCCACATGCAGGAATCACCATTCGCAGAGTGGAAACCATTGGCAGTGTAGGGGCGCAGAACCCCCGTGGGGTTTGTTGACAACCTGGGAAGCGTTTGATATACTGCTCAAGATTACAGCGGATGCCTTACAGTAGCCGCCTATGAGGCTGCGTATATGAGGTTACTGGAGGCAAGGGAGGGCCTGGCCCAACATGGCTAAGAAGAAGATTCTTGTTGTTGATGACGAACGTCACATTGTCCGCTTGGTCGAGGTCAACCTCGTACGTGCGGGGTATGAGGTCGTAACTGCATTTGATGGTGTCGAAGCACTTGATGCCGTCAAAGAGCACAAACCAGACATGTTGGTTTTGGACGTTATGATGCCACGCATGGATGGCTTTGAGGTTCTGAAGCACCTGCAGGCTGATCCTGGCTATCAGAACATCCCGGTAATCATGTTGACAGCGAAAGCTCAGGATGCCGACATTTTCAAGGGTTGGCAGTCCGGTGTAAGTTCGTACCTGACCAAGCCTTTCAACCCGAAAGAGCTTCTGGTCTTCGTCGAACGCATTTTCCAGAGCATGGATGACACGCCGCCTCCAGGCAGCGCCGGCCCCGAAGAAGAGGGCAGCCAAGTCTGGGATGTCTGATCAGGCTTTATAATAGTAGTCTATGAAGCAAAATGCCCGGACACTGCGTTCCGGGCATTTCTGTGCCAGTTGGCAGGCCATCGCATTGCAATACCGGGGCCATGCGCATGCAATGGTCCACGTCATATTGTCTGTGGCCGTCGGCCTGGGCACCCATAGGAGCAGGCCGCTATCAGAATGTAGCGGCATCCAGATATGGACCTCTCCGAGATCAGCGAATTCGGCCTGATCGAGCGCATTGCGCAGATTGCAGGCTCTGCGTCTGCCCCGTTGCTCAAAGGCATTGGCGACGATACCGCGGTGATCGCCACTGCCTCTGATCGCGTCATGCTGCTGACGAGTGACGCGATGGTCGAAGGCCGCCATTTCCGACGTGATTGGATGACCCCCTATCAGATTGGCACCCGTGCGGCGGCCGCAGCACTCAGCGATATTGCGGCGATGGGCGGCACCGCTGGTGCAGTCTTCTGTACGCTTTGCATCTCCCGCGATTGGACAGTTGAGGCCGCTGAAGAACTTTTCCTCGGCATCAACTCGGTTGCGCATCATTTCGGCGTTTCCATAGGGGGCGGTGACACAGTTTCGACAACGGGTCCACTTGTCCTGGATGTGGTTGTCGTTGGTACTGCTCTGCACGACCTGCTGTGGTTCCGTGATGCAGCCCGCCCCGGCGACCGAGTACTTGTGACCGGCACCCTCGGCGACCCTGCAGCTGCGATTGCATTGCTTTCGAGTGCTGAAGCCCAGTGGCGATCGAGATTCCCCAAGCTCATGATGAGCCTCACCGCTCCCACCGCCCGTCTCTGTGAAGCCGCTGCTCTGGCCCCCCTGCGGCTTGTGCACGCTGGAATGGACATCAGCGACGGGCTTGTGCAGGATGCCGGGCACATCGCCAAGGCGTCGAGAGTTGGAATAACAATCAACGCCGATTCTATTCCTGTCTCCGAAGAGCTTCTGCACTGTGCGGAAGTGCTTGATACTGATCCCCTTGGCTGGGCCGCCGCCGGTGGCGAAGATTTCGAGCTGTTACTGACGGCCGAAGCTGATAGTGTTCCGCGACTCCGAGATGCACTGACCCCAC
>CAYSRY010000258.1:0-5204 GCA_964433395.1 uncultured Armatimonadia bacterium
CGGCCTCATCGGCAGACGGCAAATCGATAACATAGCAGTCGTCGCGGAGCAGTTGCTGCTGCAATTGTCCGATGTGGTCCGCGACCAGCTCGCCGCGGCTCCAGGAATGTCTGCAGCACATCGCGGCGGCGGTTCCGACCGCCTGCCCCATCACGCCTCCCGTCGCCGCCAGACGCGTCGAGGCCATCGCCATATGCGTCGCCGAAATGCAGCGCCCCGCCATGAAGAGATTGGCGATATCCTTACTGTAGAGCGCCCGCAGCGGGATGCTGTAGATGTCGGGCGTATGTATAAAAGTGCACGGCGGTTCATCGGAATAGATGCCGCCCGGCGGGTGAGTATCCATCGGCCATCCACCGTGGCAGACCCGGTCCTCGAACAGGCAGCATTCCATGAGGTCATTTTCGGTCAGAATGTGGTCGCCGGTGATGCGGCGGGACTCGCGATGACCTGGCAGGAAACCGAACCATTTCAAGACCCAGTTCTGTGCGCCATATTTCGGCGTATCCTTGATATGCGCCCAGACCCCCATCATGCAGCGCAGAAGCTCATCGCGAATTTCTTCCTTATCCTTGATGGTGTCGCGCTCGCCGCCATATTCGATCCACCAGTAGCCGTTATCAATATCGTGTGCGCTGATGCGGTGCGGCAAATCCGCTTCTGCGAAAATGTGGGCGAACTCCGGACGCTTGAAGGGCACCGGCACGCCGGTGTTTTCGGCCACCCACATGAGCGAAGCACCCATTGATTTGGCATCAGGGCCCTGCGCGTGCGGTTCGTTGAATTCGTCCGGTCCCTCGCGACCAGTGCGGTATGCGGCGCCTGCATCGGACGCAACACGCCCATCACCGGTACAATCAATGAAAAAGCGGCCAGAGATGATGAAGCGGTCCTCGGTGGACTGACGATCGACCGTAACTGAGGTAATCGCGCCATCTTCGACCGAGACATCAACGGCAGTCGCGTTGAGGTAGAGTTTCAGTCTCTCCTCAGCCACGCATTTTTCGTAGAGGATCAAATCCCACATCTGAGCGCAACGCTGGGGATTGCGTGATACCTCTTCGAGCCGCAACTCGTCGACAATGCCAGCTTCTCTCGCGTGTGGGCGCCTTCCCGATTCATCAGCACCGCTAGCATGCACGCGGATCTCGCTGGAAGTGTTGCCACCGAGGCTGGGGCGATCGTGAATCAGGCAGGTAGCAGCGCCGGAACGAGCAGCCGCGAGAGCAGCGCACACACCGGAAAGCCCACCACCTACCACGACTACATCATAGCTTATTTCGTGAATCTCCATCGCAGAAATGCCTCCATGAGAACGGCTATGAGAGCAGTGTCCAGACAGAATTTTATGTGGTGCAGCGGATGAAACTTCGCCGTGCAGTGGGCTGAAACCTCCTACTTTATTGGGGAGCGACAAACCACATGCGCCAGCCAATGCCTTCGAGCACACCCCATGCAATAAGGGCAAGGAGCAGCGCATAGCCCACACCGCGGCGATAGCGCGGCATAACGTCAATGCCAGTGCAGATGGCGATAATCGCCACGGGCAGGTATGCGAAGAAATAACGCGCCTGCCCCTGGAAAACAGTGCAGTTGAAATTGATGAAGCCAGCCAGAAGCGTGAACGCACCAGCCAGCACGCAGAGGATAAGTGGACGCAAAGCGGACGTTTCCCATGCAGAACGCAGACGACCGACGCCCCAGACAGCGGCGGCAAGCACCACCGGGATGAACAGCAAATACCACATGCCCGGCATGAAGTCGTCGGGGTGAATGAGGTGATCGTACGCACCGAAGAAGGTCATCCAAGCGAACGGCAAAACGTAGACAAGCCAGTAATTGGGGCCAAGGCCGCCGAGATCGTCGGGACGCGCACAATCGGCGAGGACTGTGTAGAACGATGAGGCAGCCAGCGGATCGCCATACATGATGGTATTGCGCACCGCCCAGGGGCCAAAAACAACGAAAAATGCGCCAATGAATGCGGCGAGACGCAGGAGCGACACGCGGCGAACGGCTGGATTGAAAACGGGCAGGAGAAACCAGAGCCCAGCCGCAGCGACGATGGCCAGAGCGGTGGACTTGCTGAGCATGGCCAGCCCGGCAATTGCGCCAGTAATCGCAGCGTCGCGGACGGGATGCTCGCTGTTGCGAGTGCTCCAGAAATGGAGCAGACCAGCTGCGACGAGCACATTGACAAGCGGATCATTATTGGCGGCTGAGCACATGTAGAGATTCATCGGCAGAAAGCCAACGACTGCAGCACATGCCCAGTGAAAGAAGAAACTCGCGCCCGGTCGCCATGCCCGGGCGAGATTGAATGTGATGAGGATGAGCGCGACGCCACAGAGAGTGGAGATGAGGCGTACAGCAATGAGCGAGCCGCCAGTGGCCAGATGGACAAGCGCGCAAATGAGGTAGTAGAGGGGAGGCTGATGGCGCTCCGTGCCGCGTGATTCGGTGCGAAAATCGCCGAAATCCCACGTTCGGGCGAGATGGCTCACATAGTCGAGATGAGCGGCTTCGTCAGGGGCATCGCCGCGTGGGATGAGGACCGTAAGGGCAACAGAGCACATGAGCCAGAAAATGATAGTAAGCGTGAGAATTGCCCGGTGACGCGAGCCCTCGTCAGTTGGCGCGATGGTGCCGGCTGACACACTGGCGTCGGTCGGTTTAGAGAATTTCCTATCGCGTTTCGACTGTCGTTTCGCCACTCGAGGTACCTCGCCACTTCGGTCAGCCTGCCCGTTTGCCTGATTATATGCCACGGGAGCGGAATTTGTATACAGGAGTTACCGTGTCGTTTTCGCCATATTCTCCAGCGGCCTGTCGCAGAAGTCAACAATACCAGAGAGGAAAACAATATCAGAGAGGAATGTCACAGAATCGCAGGATATAAATCAACATCTGCAGAACAATAACTGCAGCGCAGCAAAATCCTGTAAGGGTTGGGGTGGACATGCCCGGAGCGACCATTCGTGCATATGTTGAGGCAGACCTGAATCGCATCTGTGAGATCGCAGTTTGCGCGTGGGAACCATATTTTGAACAATGCCGTCTTCGAATGGGTGATGAGCTTTTCGATATAGTTATGGGCGATAACTGGGCTGAGAAGAAAAAACGCGATATTCGCCAGCACTGCATCGAGTACCCGGAATGGTGCCTCGTGAGTGAGGTTGAAGAAGGCATTGTCGGGTTCATCACATGGCATCTAGAGCCAGCGGTGGGACTGGCAGAGATCGGTAATAACGCCATCCTTCCAGACTATCAGGGCAACGGCTACGGTACAGCCCAGTATGAGCGAGTTCTGCAGATATTCCGGCAACACCACATGCGTTTTGCCAAGGTTCAGACCGGTCTGGACGCGTTTCACGGTCCAGCTCGAGCTGCCTATGAGAATGCCGGCTTCGTGCAGATGGTCCCGGTGGTGTACTATTATCAGGACCTGAACAAGTGAGCTCATTCAACGTACAATAAGAATCAGGAATAGGCAGCGTCGTAACTCCGCAGCGGCATTATGAATACGCCGGTAACATTGTGAGCATTTGTACATTAAACAAGGAAATGGAAAGACGAGAATGGCAAAGATTTCAGCGATGGTCTTCATGGATGTCGAGGACCCCATAACGCCGCGGAGCCACGAAGCAGCACGGTGGATGTGCGAGGAGCTGACAGCAGCTGGCGTGACCGGAACATGTTTCGTGGTTGCGGAGAAAGCTCGCGACTGGGAACGTCGCGGCCTGCGCGAGGTCATTGAGGCCGTGAAGCGGCATGATGTGAATTTTCACGGCTGGCGGCACTCGTTTCATCCGACCGTGAGCGAAATCAGCGAGCAGTTGGCCGGAGAATGGGGCGCAGAGCAACTGTGGAACTGGCAACGCCCGGCCTGGGATGACGCCGAGCGCATCATGGGGACCCCGCTTCTGCACTGGTGCACGAGCGGCGGGAGCTGGTCGCCATCGCTTGCGCGGATGCTGGGGAGGCATGGGCGCAGCCTTTTTGACAGCCCCATCCGCGGTGAAGACGCATATCGTCCCTGCTGGTTTGCCGGTGGGCTGAACTTCGCGCACTATGTCGGCTATCTCGATGGAGCATACCGGGACGACGAGGCATTTCCGGGAGCATTGGCTGAATACCAGCGGAAAACAGATGAGCTGGTCGCGGCCGGCGCGCCATACCTGTGCTTTTTCGGCGGCCACCCGACTGCAGTGGTGCATGAGGGCTTCTGGGACGCAGTGAATTTTGCCAAAGGGAAGGCGACGACACCAGAGAATTACACGAGCCCGCCGGCGATTGATGGCCCGGCAGAGCTGACCGCTCAGAAAAATTTTGCGGCGTATGCGCAGTGGCTGGCGACCGATGAGCGGTTCGAGATGATTGGCGCCAGTGAAATGGCACGGCTCTTCGGGGGCCAGCGTCCCGGCGCAAGCAGGCAATATGTGCGCGGTATGGTCGGAAGGATACTGGATGAAGAATGCGTGATCTGGACCGACGAGTTCACCGCCGCGGAGGCACTGGCGCTGATGGTGGACTTCGTACTGGATCCGGAGGCTGATCCAATCCCGCGGCGCGACATCATGGGCCCCACCGAGCCGATGAAAAAGGCGTTTGTAGGGAAAATCCCAGCCAGTGAAGTAATCCGGGCAGCGGAGGTCGTTAATGCACATATGACGGTAAGTGGGGCGCTGCCATCGACCGTGCGCATAGCGGGCGAAGAGCTGTATATTGCCCAGTATTTCGTGGCACTTGCACAGGCTATTGCCGGCATTGATGGAGAACTTGAGATTGAGGAACGAGCGGAATATCCGGCAATCGGCGACCGGATCGTTGAGGATATTTCGAGACGCATAGAGAGATGGATTATCCATCGGGAACACATGGATCTGTCGTGGATAGAGCGAGAGACACGCCTTTTGAGCTGGACATTCAAGCCAGCCTGGACGCACGCTGAGCTGTCGCAACCAGTCTGTTGAGGAGGCCTTTTGAATGGCCAAACAACTTGAGGGGCTGCAGTGCGCATACGCATGGATGAGTCATCTTGGTTCGTTGAAGGGGTGCCTGGATTATCTAGGCGCAGACGTAAGCATGCCATGGCTTGCCGGCGGGACGGGTGTGGCTTTCGTCCTGAATATACACGAGGTAGTCTGCCCGAGCGGTCCGACGGCATGGAACTGGTGGCCGATGATTGGGGAGTTGGGGCCGAA
>CAYSRY010000259.1:0-5188 GCA_964433395.1 uncultured Armatimonadia bacterium
CATATTTCCACGCTCAGTGGCGTCGCTCAATGGGCACTCGAGAGTGCCCCGAGCATGTCATACTTGACGGCATTAAGGGAAAAGGCCAATATGTCGGTACCTACCTCGCCTGGACGCAATTCTCCGATGGCTGGTGGGGCGAGGGCGAGATGAAATTTTTCATCGATGGAGACGACGAATACCCGACTATCTGCGGAACGGGAACCGAGGATTATTTCGGCGGCGCATGGTGCTTCAAGGACACATTCTCAACGCCATTCCTCGGATATCCGCTTTGGAACAAAGAAGAGGGGCGCGTGCCCAAACACGGTCTCTACCGCTGGCATGTCATGGATCCTATCCGCTTTGACGAAGACCTCAAAGTCACCATTCAGGAGCTTGGCTGGTGGCCAAATGGCTGGTATGAGCCGCTGACTGACGACATCGCTTCTGTAGGCTACTGGTACCAGATGGAGCCGCATGCCGAGTTCCCCCGAATACTCCCCGTGCACCTGCGCTGGAGCCGATAGGGGATAGAGGCATGACAGAATAATGGAGCGCACTGACGCCAGAATGTGGCGGTATCAAACTGGGAGACGAAGCGAAAAAACATGACATTAAGCGAAATACTGAATGAACCATGCAATCTCTGCGGCCACAGTGGGGCACGATTGTTTCTTGCTGATCGCTCCTGGCTGGGCGATTGTCCATTCCACTGGGTCCGATGCGCTGGGTGTGGGGTAATACGCATCGGGCCGGTACCGACGGCGCAGCAGCTGCGACAAATGTACTCATCCGAAGAGTATGCCGAGAGCGACAGCATCGCTGGCCACACTGGCGGCCGTAGTGTTATCAGTCCGCTGCTCTATACTGACGCACGCAGCCAAGTGCAGAAACTCTCTTGCCATGCTCCCTCGGGGCGGCTGCTTGATGTCGGTTGCGCACATGGAGAGATGCTTCAGGCCGCTGCTGACTTGGGCTATGAACCCGAGGGTATTGAGCCCAACCCAACAATGGCCCACGTAGCCGAAAGCCGCGGATTTGTCATACATCGTACCGATCTCGAACATGCCGACTTGCCGCCTGACAGGTACCAGCTGATCATCTTGAATCATGTACTGGAACATCTCATTGACCCTCCTGCTATGATGCGGAAAGTGCATGACCTGCTGGCGCCTGGAGGGGTAGTGCAGGTGAGGGTGCCTACCGCGCTGAACTCGGTATACTTCAAAATGCCGGTACATATAGTGCGCTGCGCGCGAGCGCTGCACTTGGGCCGCATGTGGGAGGGGCACAAGCCGCCATATCATCTGTGGGAGTTTACTCCCAGGCTTCTGCACCAGCTGTTCGCGAAAAGCGGCCTGTCCCTGCTGCACTGCGTTGCGTCGGAAAACATGCCGCAATTCACACGCCATGACCAATCAGGCGTGCGGCTGTGGCATGTAGAAAGCGGCCGTGACCTGGCACGTGTGTGCGCGACGTATCCACTGAAGGCAATATCGGTGGGAATATCACGCGTGAGTTCGCTGGGTGATCATACTGAGGCTGTCGGAGCAAAAACCGTGTAGCATGGATCATCAAAGCAGGTCATAACGCATTCAGATAGGCCCCGAAAGACAAGCCCACCCGTGACCGCCAACGCTGGCGTTGGCGGTCACTTTCGATGCTCCGAAACCGGCTTCCACTGCTTTGACACAACGTTGACCACAGGGTATAATTGCCACAAGTCCTAATTAGCGTCTAATGCTGGCCCGCTCGTCATGTTTGAAACGTGTGAACGAGCGCGTTTTGTGCTGGCTATTCTTTTGTTCATAGGATGATGTGGGATGTTGCAGATCAAACGCGCTCTGATCAGTGTTTCGGACAAAACAGGGATTGTTGACTTCGCACGTGGGCTTGCCGACATGGGAGTCGAAATTCTGTCTACAGGCGGCACCCGCAGGAAGCTTCAGGAAGCCGGTGTCCCCGTGCGTGCCGTCGAAGACTACACTCAATATCCCGAAATCATGGATCACCGCGTCGTAACTCTGCATCCCAAAGTCCATGGTGGCCTTCTCGCACTTCGCGACAAGCCCGCCCACATGAAAGAAGCTCAAGAGCTCGACATCCAGATGATTGACATGGTTGTCGTCAACCTCTACCCGTTCCGCGAGACAATCGCAAAAGAGGGCGTGACGATGGCCGAGGCTGTCGACAATATTGATATTGGCGGCCCGACAATGCTCCGCTCTGCCGCCAAAAACCATAAATTCGTCACTGTCGTCTGCAGCCCCGACTATTACGATGGCATTCTCGCCGAAATGAAGGCCAGCAATGGTGCGGTTTCCGACGAAACCCGTCTCAGGCTCGCACTTGAAACGTTCGCCCACACTGGCCAGTATGACGCGGCAATCGTCAAATATCTCGGCGCACAGGCGGCTCAGGAAAGCGAGTTTCCAAAATACCAGGCTCTCTGGTACACAAAACGCGGCGAAGATCTGCGTTATGGCGAAAATCCCCACCAGCGGGCCGCCATATATGCCGGCGTCGATGCCGCAGAGCCCGGACTCGCAAATGCAGAGCAGCTCCATGGAGCCAAGGGCCTCTCATTCAACAACTATCTCGACCTCACGGCTGCGATGGAGGCCGCTCGCGACTTTGACGAACCGACTGCCATCATCATCAAACATCTGAACCCATGCGGCGCTGCTTCCGCACCAACACTCGCCGAGGCATTCACTGACGCATGGACTGCCGACCCGATCTCCGCGTTCGGTTCGGTCCTCGGCTTCAACCGCGAAGTCGACGAAGAACTCGCCGACATGATTTTCAACAGCGAGTACATGCAGAAAGTCGTCGCCCCGCGCTATCGTGAAGAATCCGGCGATTACGATTCCACAATCATCGCCGCATTCGTCGAAGCTATTATCGCCCCCGGGTACACACCGGCGGCTCTCGAAATCCTCAAAAGCAAGTCGAAGAACATGCGCGTCCTTGCCCAGCCGGATTTCGCGCCTGCCTCACGTGTCAATGACCTCGACATCAAGCGCATTCCCGGCGGGCTTGCCGTTCAGACGCCCGATATCCAGTCCGTCAAAAAAGCCGACCTGCGCGTTGTTACAAAGAAAGCGCCGACGGCCGAGCAGATCGAATCCCTGCTGTTCGCCGACCGAATCGCAAAGCATGTCAAAAGCAACACCATCCTGCTCGTGCAGGGCAAAAAAGTTGTCGGCTGCGGTGCTGGACAGATGAGCCGCGTAGACTCCGCGATCATCGCTGCACGAAAAGCTGGCAATCGCGCCCACGGTGCGTGCCTCGCTTCTGACGCGATGTTCCCGGCACGCGATGGCCTTGATGCTGCCGCCGAAACCGGATGTGTCGCAATCATCCAGCCGGGTGGCTCAAAACGCGACGAAGAGGTCATCCAGGCTGCAGATGAGCACGGTATCGCAATGGTCATGACGGGCATGCGCCACTTCTGGCACTAAATGGACATAAGTGAATAAGCCGTTGTCGACATGACTGCAGGCTGACAGCATAGTGGAAATGCTCCGGTCCGGGGCAATACCCGCCGCGCGCATATCAGGTACTAATCAATGGAGAGTGGTCCGAACATGGCCTGTCCCAGTTGCTGTTGGCCAAGGGGCGGTACAGGTATCCGCCCTGCTTCCTCTTAGCTCATTGGGGAAGCGGGGCCCGCAGCGTCATGAGGGCATGTGCCCTCAACCTGTATGTGCGACCACAACCAATTACTGATATTTCAAGGAGCACAAAAATGTTCAGCACGTCCCTTAAACAGGCCGATCCCGAAATCACTGCGATCATGCAGGACGAACTCAAGCGCCAGCAGAGCACGCTCGTAATGATCCCGTCCGAAAACTATGCTTCTCGGGCCGTCCTCCAGGCTAATGGATCTATCCTCACCAACAAGTATGCCGAGGGGTATCCAGGCAAGCGTTACTATAATGGCTGCGAAAACTACGATAAAATTGAAAACCTCGCCATTGAGCGCGCCAAAAAGCTCTTCCACTGCGATCACGTCAATGTGCAGGTCGCAAGCGGAAGCCATGCCAACATGGCCGCATATTACTGCCTCCTCAAGCCCGGCGACAAAATCCTCGCAATGAGCGTTGACCAGGGTGGCCACCTCACACATGGCCACGGGCGCAATTTCAGCGGCCAGACCTACGACTGCCACGCATACACAGTCGATCCCGAGACATCCCGCCTCGATTATGACAAAATCCGTGATCAGGCCCGCGAAATCCGACCACAGCTCATCGTCGCTGGTGCCAGCGCGTATCCACGCATTATCGATTTCCAGATTTTCCGCCAGATTGCCGATGAAGTCGGCGCATTCCTCATGGCCGACATCGCCCACATTGTCGGACTGGTCGCTGCTGGCTCCCATCCGGATCCAGTGCCATATTGCGACGTAATCACCACTACCACGCACAAAACCCTCCGTGGGCCGCGTGGCGCTATCCTCATGTGCAGAAAAGAACTGGCGAAGAAAATGGACTCCGCGGTGTTCCCTGGCGTCCAGGCTGGCCCGTTCATGCACACGATCGCCGCTCGTGCCGTTTGCTTCAAAGAGGCTATGAGCTTCGGATTCCGCGAATACCAGCGCCAGATTGTCCGCAACTGTCACGTGCTCGGCCAGACTCTTGTCGAGCATGGCTTCGAGCCTGTCACTGGGGGCACAGACAATCACCTGCTCCTCATTGATCTGGGCAACAAAAACATCACCGGACGTGACGCCGCTGACCTGCTCGAAGCCGCCGGCATCTGCGTCAACAAAAACCTCATTCCGTTCGACAAGCGCTCACCGGTGGAGACAAGCGGTATCCGCCCGGGAACTCCCGCAATCACCAGCCGCGGGATGCGCGAGGATCAGATGGTCCAGATTGGTAATATGTTCGCTGAGGTCATCGATAAAGGCCGCGACGACGAAGCTGTCATCGCAAAAGTCCGCGCAGAGGTCGCCGAACTCTGTGCTCAGTTCCCGGTCTACGAGGACCTTATCTGACCAGAGCCCAAATAATGCATGAAGACGCAACCAAAAGAGGGCTGGCCACTGCGGCCCGCCCTCTTTTTGCATATCTACAGGAGGCATTGAGATGTCCGCAAAACTCGAAATTGGCGTAATGTTGTCAACTCGCCCCTCTGCCGAAGAGGCCATGAAAAAAGTCGCTGACTTCGGCCTCAAAGCATGTCAGGTGCATTGGTC
>CAYSRY010000260.1:0-5170 GCA_964433395.1 uncultured Armatimonadia bacterium
GGGAGTTGGGGTCGAATGTGGGCTACCAGCTTGAGGGCATAAGTTCATGGAAAGGCAATGACCCGGACTTCGCGGGGAGTCAGCGGCGGGCCTACGATTTTGTGCGATCCGCGATCGACCGGGGCCGCCCGTGCTATGGCTGGGAACTGGCCGGGCCGGAATATTATGTAATCAATGGGTACGATAATGATGGCTATTTGTATTCAGACTTTCTGAAAGAGCGTCGCACGGCGGCCAAACCGTGGCGTGAGCTCGGCGATACGGAAATCGGAATGCTGGAAGTGCACAGCGTGCGACCTCTGCCGCCAGTTGATGATGCGCAGACCGTGCGTGCGAGCCTGACTGCAGCACTGCGTTTTGCGAGCAACACACCAGATATGGTGATGGTTAATGATGGTTACCGCGCAGGTTTAAAAGGATACGAGACATGGGCAGATGCCCTGAAGCGCGGCACCGCCTCACGCTTCGGTCAAGGATATAACGGAGCAGTCTGGGCCGAATGCCGCCAAAATGCAGTGGCCTTCCTGCGTGAAGCCAGGGAGCGGCTTGGTGAGCGAGCTTCCGGGCCAATCAGTGAGGCGATAGGCCATTACAGTGAAGTGCGCGATCTGCTTGTGGAGCTTTCGGAGCTTTACCCGTTTGAGATGGGAGAGGATGATGAGCGCCTGCGATGTTTGCACGCCGCAGGGCTTGTACGTCGAATACGCGATGCCGAAGAACAAGGCATGGCAACACTGGAAGACATAGTGACGGCGTTAGACGGCTGAGAAACGGCCACTATGCATTGTAGACTGGTGAATTCATACATGCGGGACGGCACAGCAATGCGGCCGCCCCGTTTTTTGTTGCTTGTCCAAGCTGTCAGCGAGAGACGTTGAGCGGGCGAACAGTTGAGAAGCGCGAGCCATCTTCGGAATGTGCACTGAGCGTGCAGAGGTAGAGGCCGGAAGGCAGCGGTGCGCCTGTGGCTCCAGCGAGCGGGAATGCGGTGGAGTGCGTACCCGCGGCAGTGAAACCAAGCGGCTGGACGCGGATGATACGTCCGGCAATATTGCGAACTTCGAGCGTAATATCAGATGGCGCAGAGAGAGAATAGGCGATTGTGGCAGTCCGCCCCCCCAAGGAACGAACGTCAACAACGTTCGCTAACAGACTGCCACGCGCACCCGTATTCGCCACCACCTGGAAATGTCTCACCATGCCCTCGTCGGCGGTGTTGCCACTGACGCGTGAACCGCCAGCGGTGAATGTGTATGTCCGGGCAGTACGCATGTTGACCGATGCCTCAGTGTCGAGATCGGTCAATGTCAGGCCGCATTGCGCCGGCACGACCGAGAGGTCGGGCCATGCGATCGCAACGTCAACACCCGGCATACCACAGTAAACATCGAATTGCCAAGAAGGCTCCCCACCAGGGCGTGCAAAAGCTGTCGCCATCTGATTGTTGCTAGATGGGAAGTACAAGTCCAGACCACCGGAGCGAATTGGGGGATTCGGGATTTCCAGTGACCTGGCGGTGTCCCGCGATGCGACACCGCAGTAGTTGAAACGGTCATGAAGGTTTGCAGCAGAAGCAGTGAGCTGCAACTGCCACCCGCCGAGCTCAGCATCGGCTCTGCCAAGCTGCGTCAGTTGGGAGCAGGCCGCCGATGTCGCGGGATCACGCCACGCAAAATTACAATCGACGGTCGATAATACCCAGTAACCACACCACGGGTCGAGCGTATGGTGCACGTCACCGGGGTAGTCGTCAACGTCGGCCACCAGCTCGTAACCCTCGCCCGTATCCGTCCAAGCAAACGGCTGGAGCGTTGGCGAAAGCCAGAGTGAAGTCAAATCGACAGGCTGGGAGTATGGACTGCAGACTATGTTCCAGCCTTTTTTGACCTGAGTGATGAAGTCGCCCGTGATCGGTTCGCCGACGAACTGCGCAGTCGCAGGGGCGTCGAAACGGGCCCAGTAGCCACGTGCGGTAACATACGGCATTGCATCATCAGAGAGATACGATGCAGCCACGGGATCGTACCATGCCACAGCATGCGCACCGAGCAGGGAATTAACCGACTGTGCATCTGCGACAGCGCATGGAATGCCAACCATGCGGGCGCCCACGGCGAAAGCGTGAGAGAAGACCGGCCTGACCTGCTGGGTGTATGCTTTTGTGGCGCTGTCGCCAGTGACCGCAGAGGCGGTGACTGCGATGGTGTATTCGGCGAGAACCCCGCCAGTGTCGGCAGGCGCGGTCCAGATAGGATTTTGCAGAGCGGAATTGTCAAAGGTACCGGCAGGATTGCCCAGCGCGTCGGTGGCCGACCACAGATACGTGAGAACACCGCCCAAATCATCCTGAGCGGAGACACCGCACTGTACCTGTGCGCCCGCGGCCACCGGGTTCGGCGCGCCCGAAGGCCCGTCGATAATCGTCACCTGATGATGGTCGGGATTGATGGCGATAGTGAATGATGAACTATCGGTCAAAGCTGGCTCGCCCGCGCATGTGACGGCGACGGAGAGCGTATAGATGGCCTGAGTGCCAGTCAGATTGGCCGGTGCAGTCCATTTCGGGAACTGAAGGCTGGCATCGTCAAATGAGCCAGCCGGATTGCCAAACGCATCAGTGGCACTCCAGAGGTAGGAAAGCGGATGGGCCAAGCTGTCAGTCGCAGCTACGGAGCAGGAGACCTGCGCCGCGGACTCAGCGGGATTGGGCGTGCCGGAAGCCGGTTGAGTGATTGTAAGAGAGTGCGGCACCGAATTGACCGTCTGTGTGAATGAGCCAGTGGCCTGCTCGCCCTCAGAAGAGACTGTGACGGCAATTGTGTAGTTGAGCGGCGATCCCGTGAGATTGGCGGGAGCCGTCCAGATCGGTGCCGCGGCAGTTGTGGAACTGAATGAGCCGACAGGATTGGAGGCAGCATCAACGGCAGTCCACGCATAGGTCAGGTCGTAGCCGAGATTTGAGGTAGCGGTGACAGAACAGGCGACCTCGGCGGCAGAATTGCAGGGATTGGGTGAGCCGGAGGGACCCGCGGAAATAGTGACCTGATGCACAGGGCGCACCTGCTGGAGGAATGACGCGGTGACCGTGTCTTCACCGGCGGTGACTGTGATGCGCAAAGTGTATTGCGCGATTTCCAGCGTGTTGTTGGCCGGCGCAGTCCAAAGCGGCGCCTGCATTGCGGGATTGAGGAATGAACCGGCTGGATCGCCCGCGGCATCTGTGGCAGTCCATGCATAGGAAATCGTGCGAGCAAGCCCATCTTCGGCGGTAACCGAGCACGTGACCGTAGCGGCGGAATCACATGGATTGGGAGCAGCCGAAGGCTGCACAGTGATTTTGAGCGGTGGCGGATTCTGGTTGTCGGCTGAGACATAGGGCAGCTGCACACCGCGATCGCGCAGCGTCTGGATGTCGAGCGTAGCCGGAGTACCATCTTCGAGATCGAGGCGATTGTCGTAGAGGTAGATGTAGTCGCCGGCGGTCAGGCCAGAATTGGCGACGAGCGGACTTATGTCAGTGATCCGATTGCTGGTGAGATGGAGCTCAGACAGCGCAGTCAAGCCCGCGAGCGGGAATACGTCGGTGATATTGTTTGCGTCGAGGTAGAGATAGGCGAGATTGGCAAGCCCGGCCAGCGGCGTCAGGTTGGTGATGGCGTTCTGGGTGAGATTGAGATCAGTCAGGTCAGAAAGCCCAGCCAGCGGGGCCAGGTCAGAGATTGCGTTGTCGCACAGGCACAGCTCCTGGAGAGCCGTGAGTGATGCGAGCGGCGAGAGATCGGAAATATTGTTTGTCAGCAGATAGAGGAAATCGAGATTGGTAAGCGTCGCAAGCGGCGAAAGATCGGAAATGCCATTTTCGTCGAGATAGAGGCGTTCGAGGCTGGTAATCGCGGAAAGCGGTGAGAGGTTGGTGAGCTGGTTGCGTCCAAGGTCGAGCTCCGTAAGCGCGCTGAGGGTTGCAAGTTCGGTGGCGCTGGATATCTGATTGTCGTAGAGATCGAGTACAACGAGATTTGTGCAATATTCGATACCCGAGAGAGTGGAAATGGCACGGCTGGAGGCGTCAAGCTGGGTGAGCGTGAGGAGCTGGGACTGGTATATGGTGCCAGTGGGCAGGCTGATAGCGGCGCGCACAGCCGCTTCAAGGCCGGAATCCGCAAACACAACCGCAACGTCGGCGTGAGCAGCCGTCGTGCAGAGGCACAGTGCGGCCAGCATAGCCATAGACGCGCACAAAGCTGTTGCGCGCAGGAATCGCGGCATGAATCGAACTCCGGACGGATGAGAATCAGGCGGTGAAGCGAGGACGGAAATCGGGGTACAGTTGCGTATCAGTTGAAATCAGCTGGCGCCCCCCCGGCTCAGCCATCACTACGCTTGTGCGACCTGTAGTTATTGTGCAACTAAGATTTATTCGCCCTCCTCTTCCGCATTCCTTCTTACTATCGAAAAAAAGTTCACGCATCCTGCAAACATGCCGCATGGTTGTAATGTAATGACGACTGGACAGGGCTTGCAGTGATGATACAATAGCAGGGCATACAGGACATATCGGCGCAACGGATGTAAGGGCGATATCATGAACACGCGCGAAGTAACAATAATCGGAGGCGGACTTGCGGGGGCCGAAGCAGCATGGCAAGCGGCCAACCGCGGCATGCGCGTGTGTCTTTATGAGATGCGCCCGGCGAAAATGACGCCCGCGCATGCGACGGGATTTTTGGCTGAACTCGTGTGCAGCAACTCGCTGAAGGGTGAGGGCCTCCAGACAGGCACCGGAGTGCTGAAAGAAGAACTCCGGCGCCTCGACTCGCTGATTATGAAAGCTGCGGACATGCACCGCGTACCGGCAGGTGGGGCACTTGCGGTGGACAGAGACCTGTTCGCAAGCGAGATTACGGACGCAATCCGAACGCACCCGAATATTGAGTTTGTGCAGGAAGAAGTGACGCGGATACCGGCGAGCGGACCGACGATCGTTGCGACCGGGCCGCTGACGTCAAAGGCACTTGCAGACAGCCTGCTGGAGCTGACCGGGCACGAATATATGTTTTTCTATGACGCAATCGCACCAATTGTGGATGCCGACAGTGTGAACATGGAGATCGCATGGGTGGCGTCACGATACGATAAGGGCGAGGCGGCATACATAAACTGTCCGATGGAA
>CAYSRY010000261.1:0-5094 GCA_964433395.1 uncultured Armatimonadia bacterium
TGGGATTGTGCCGAGGAATTTGACTATTTCAGCGATGATGAACGATTGCTCATTGCGAATTTTATCGCCTCATGCACGGAATACTGCCATGACTCGATTACCTATCAGAAATGGCGCATTACAGACGAAGAGCACATGATCTTCAACCACCACACATTCCCGGCGCGCGGGCTGTATTTCGGTTGCATGTACTTGCGCCGCCATGGGTATGAAGTGGTTGACATTGACGGATGGCTCAATAAGGCGCGTGCTGTTTTCCGCCGCGCTGCAGAGGCCGGGCGCTCATTTGACGAAGGGGGCGCAGGCTATAGTTGGCTTGTTGGCATGCACATGCTTGAGGTAATGTTTGCTGAGGGCGACACAAGCTATGCGGAGAGCGGAAAAATCCGCAACTATGCCGACCTTGCCATAGCCATCCAGAACAGCCGCGCCGAGCTGGTACCATTCGGTGATTGCCATGGGTATCACACTTCCGCAGCGAGTGCTGCGAATATTCTCTCCATCGCCGCCGAATACCACAGAGACCCGGGCTATCTCTGGATGATTGAGCGCGACAGTCCTGCAGCTGCTGGCAGTGTCTATCTTGCTGACATATCATCTGCCGCGCCCGATGAGCACCTCGGAGCGTTCGTGCTGCCGATGGACCCGGTCATTCATCGCTGGATAACCTTGCCACGCTTCCCCAATTATGCTGATCCGAACGTCAAAGCCAATGTCCCTCCTGAAGATGGTTTTGACAAACTCGCATTGCGTGGCGGCTGGGATGAGGACGCCGACTACATGTTGCTGCAGGGATTTGGCGACGGGCAGCATGGACACCCCGACGCCAATTCGATTAGCCAATATCAGGTGCGCGGGCGTCTGTTCCTCGTGGATAGCGATTATATTCGCCGCTGGCCCAAAGCTCACAATACCGTAATGGTGGTGCGCAGCGGCCAGCATGACGTAATCCCTGCGACTGCGAAGCTTGATGGCGTCATCGAATTCGATGGCGGCGCGTGCAGCCAGACGACGCTTGTCGATTACAACGGCTGCGACTGGACCCGCACGGTCCTCTGGCTGAATGGCGATTGTGCGTTGGTCATCGATTCGCTCAAAGCCCGCGAAGCCGGCGACTACGAGTTCCGCGCGTACTGGCGGACTCTTGGCCAGACCGACCAGACTGACACTGGCCTTCACGCCAACCACGACGGCGAACATTTCAGGATTATTGAGCTCACCGCTTCCGAGCGGCGCATGGATCGCGAAGACCTGCCGCTCAATAAGGATTCCTATGCCCCGTACAATTTTGGCGAAGCAGTCCCTGTCATACTGAGTGAGACCCAGCGGCTGTCGCTCGATGCAGGCGAAGAGGCATGCTTTGTTAACCTGCTGCTTCCAACCGGGCAGTGCGCAGAGCCGCAAAGGTCCGTTTCATGGGCTGGGCATGGTATTGTTGCAGTCTCCGGTGAGGGGGCGCATATCATCGTTGACAGCGCTGGCTTCACCATTGATGGCGCACGTTACTCATTTGACGAAGGCGTTGCGTTATCTGCGTCGACTGCTGACAATGAAATGGCGGCACGCTCCCCACTTGCTACGCCAGACCGCAGCTCCACCACACTATTCCATGCGGAGTTGTCTTCTGCGGCAAGTGCCATGTGCCGGACGGCTGCTGGTGATATCCTCGCCGGATGTGAAGACGGGACAGTGGCTCTGATTGCTGCCGATGGCCGGATTTCCCCAATGTGCAAGGCGGACGCGCGTATCGGCGCGGTACACGCTGCAGCTCTCTATGGCGAAGATGTCGAGACGTTCATTGCCGCAAGCTACGATCAGACCACGCGTTTCCTCAACGCAGACGGCTCCGAGCGCATGACATTTTCCATGCCTCGCAACAGCTACATCCCTGCATGGGGTCGCGCGATATGCACTGCCGATCTCGACGGTGACGGCAAACTCTGGCCAATTGTGGGCACTGCATCATGGCGTGTGCATGCGGTGGCTCCAGATGCATCCTGCCGCTGGACATTTGATACTGCGGCTCATCTGGTCACCTGTCTTGCATCTGCAGACCTCAATGCCGACGGACGCGATGAAATAGTGGTTGGCACAGTTTATTTCTGCGTCCCTGCTATCACTGCTGATGGCGGCAGGCTGTGGCAGGATGAGGACTACAACGATTACTGGGCAGCTGGACCGGATTTCCGCTTTATCGACATTGCGGATGTCGACGCCGACGGGCGGCCCGAGGTCATTACTGTGGCAAGCGATACGCTTGTTCACTGCATCGATAACCTTGGCGAGAAGAAATGGACTGCCAGCATCGGCGACGATCCGGCGGGCATGGTCATTACCGGCGCGGGTATCTGCGCGGCTGCCGAGAGCGGGGACATTCACATGCTCAGTGGCGACGGCAGCTCTATCTGGCGACTATCGTTGGGCTGCCGGTGCAATGCGCTTGCCAGGGCTGGTGCTTTGCTCTGCGTGGCTGCAGAAGATGGTGCCATCCTCTGGCTTGATGCGGATGGCCGGGCAGTATCACATGCAAAACTTGCTGAACCTGCCTCGCGCCTGCTTGGATGTGACGATGGTACTGCAGTCGCAGCAACGGGCAGGTCGCTGATTATGCTGCAGCCGTAGAACTGACTATTCACACCTGCAACGATGGGAGCGGCGAAGTGATGAATGACATAAAGCGCGAAGAACTCATGCCGGGCGTCTGGCGGTTTGAGGATACCGGCAATGTATATGTCATACAGGATGGCGACCGCGCGATTGCGGTTGATTTCGGCAGCGGCAGGTGGCTGGAGCAGTTGCCTGAGCTGGGGATAAGCGGCATTGACCATGTCCTGATCACTCATTGCCACCGCGATTGCTGCGAAGGCCTTGGAGCGCGCGACGAGTGGGATTTTCAAATTCATGCGCCAGCCGGCAGCGAACCATATCTCGACGCCGATTGTGGCGATCCATTTGGCTTGCCTCCGTGGTATAACATCGGATGCCCGCCGAATTATCTTCCGCCCCGCAGTCGCCTCCGTGGCGTAAAATTCGATCTCGCAGGCAATACGCATTTCTTCTGGCGCGGTCGCCGCATCCGCGTCATCGACACTTCCGGCCATACGGCGCAGGCCATCAGCGTTGTTGCCGACGCGAATGGCGCGCAGCTCGTTTTCTGCGGTGATGCAGTACACGCTGGTGCGACGCTTTACGAGCCGTTCCACCTCGAATGGGATCATTGGACCGGCGCGGGGGCACTTGCTGCGTGGGAAGGCATCCAGCGGCTTGCTGGCATTGCCATTGATATGCTTTGCCCCTCACACGGGCCACTCATTGCCGATAAGCCCCACTCCGCGTTGGAGCAACTATCCCGCCGGCTGATGGATTTCTACCGCGCGAAAGGCCAGATCAGTCCTCACGAACCTGACCGCTGGGTGGCTCCCGAAGTGCTTGCCTGTGGCGCATTGCGATACTCCGATCACCTCTACCAATTCGGACAAAATGGTTATCTGCTTATCTCCGAGGTTGGAAATGCGCTGATTATTGACCCATATATGCCCGACATGGACGTCCTCAACGCTCTCCTGCACACGATGCCGGGCCTGACGCCCAAAGTCGCTCTGGTCACTCATTATCACTACGATCATTGCGATGCAATAGACTATCTGCGCGCACGGCACGACACCAGTGCCTGGCTCCATCCTCTTGTCATCAAAGCACTTGCCGACCCCGATGAGACTCGCCTGCCATGGCTTAAACCCGAGCCTCTGCATGCTGACCACACGTGGCGTGACAGCGGAACATGGGATTTTCACGAATACGAATTTCAATATGCGCCGTGGCCGGGGCAGACGTGGTGGCATTGCGTATTCATGGCTACTATCGACGGACGCAAAGTCATGTTTGGCGGCGACAATTTCACGCCTGCCTCAAAATGGAATGGCACTGGTGGCTTTTGCGCTTACAATGGGAGCAGGTTTGACGAAGGCTTTATCCCGAGCGCGCAGCTTGCCCTCGACTGGCAGCCGGACATAATCGCCGCTGGCCATGGCAATTGCTACGAGTTTGCGCCTGCGAAGTTCGAAAAAATAATCGAATGGGCTGGCCGGGCCCAGGAAGCTGTGCTGGCGCTGTGTCCCGATGGCGATATTGAGACACATTACTATGCAGTCCACGAGGTAATTCGCGGGCAGTAGAAACTGGGGGGCATGGGTATGCGCTTCACATGGATCGCTGCATTCTGCGCTCTTCTGCAGGTCGCTGCATTTGCCGCCGATCCGTATGTGTGGGATTTCGAGGCTGCCGACATAAGCTGGCGTCCGCGCGCTGATACGGTCACGATTGAGCGTGTTGAGGGTGTCGGTGCATCCGCTGACAGCAAAGCCTCACTGCGCGTGCATGGCACAAGTGCGAGTGGCTGGAACTATGCGATGTCCGATTCACGCCCCATGACACCCGGACAGGCCTATCGCCTCACTGTCTGGATGCGCGTCGACAGCATCGGCAAGACCACTCCGCCTCCATTCGTCAAATGCGAGTTTGTCCCAGCTGAATCTGGCAAGGACCTCGGACGCGCAAACACTATGATCTACAACATTCGGGCGCTGGGGACATGGCAGGAGCTCATCGTCGAATTCCGTGCACCTGAAGGCACCGCCACGTGTTGGCTGGCACTTGAAAAAGGCGGCTCGATTGCGACTGAAATCGACGCTTTCCTGGATAACATAAAGCTTGAAGAGATTGATAAGCCGACCCAGTCTGACGAGTATGCCCTCGATCCGATGCCAGAAACCATGACACGTCTTTCTGGTGTGCATCCCCGCATCTATCTCACCGACGAGAAGATCGCGTACTTGCGCGAGGCCGTAAAGACCACGCATGCCGGCTTGTGGGAAGAAATTCTGCAGCAGGCTGACGGTGCGGTCAAAAGTGGTGCTCCGAAGTACATCGAAGACGACGGGCACAGTGGCGCAGAGCAGCTCTGGCAGCGTGGCGTCGGCAATACACAGCCCGTGTTAGCTCTTGCATGGGTCATTTCGCAGGACACCAGATACCTTGACGCCGCGAAAGAATGGGCGCTTGCCTCATGCAGCTATCCCACGTGGGGCCTCGGCA
>CAYSRY010000262.1:0-5089 GCA_964433395.1 uncultured Armatimonadia bacterium
ATGGTGAAATCATCCTGAGAACCCAGATGTCACGACCGGGCGGCGGCAACAATTTCATCGGCGAGACTGCTGAGAAAGCGGCGGAAAATCTGAACGTGACCGTCGGCCGCACCTCGACCGGAGGCAGAGTGACCGCCACAGCAGATGCATACCGCATGGTCCGCACGATTCGTCTGCTTGATGATCATGTGGAGATCAGTGACAAGTATACGAACCTGCGGGATGAAGTCACCGGTATTCGCATTGCAAACTTCCTGGAAACCCCGCAGGGCGCGGTGCGAAATGCATGGTTAGGAGGCGACGATGATCCCGCCCGTGATGCCGCTTTCGGGTGGGAGAATTCGTCGCTGTATGTGGAAATGGAGAATTCGGGATGCGGAATGGTGGCCCTCGATGATGTGTACCGTCATCAGGGCGTCGTATATTTCTATGCGGGCCGAGCAGGCATCCGGACCGACCAGTTCGGCCTGGCCCCCAACGCAAGCTGGACACTGAGCTATAACATCTACCCCACCATGCGCCCAAGCTATTGGGATATGATAAATCTGGCCCGCCGCGATATGGATGTGAACTTCACAATTCAGGGTGGCTTCAGCTTCTTCAGCCCCGACTGGATCCTCAAATCATCGAGGGAAGAAATCGCCGAATGGCTCGCCCTGCGCGGGATAAAAATCCTGGCTACCGGCGTCTGGTTCGACAAAGAGACCAACCCGGATATCTCATGCTATCACGGCACGCATATGCTCAAAGCAACCGCGCTGCAGAAGAAAATTCGCGCGGCTTCCGACCGTCTGCATGAGTGGTTCCCCGATATCAAAGTGCTGGTTTACATTCACAGTTTCATCAACACAGATGAAGCAGCTGTTGATGAATATCCGGAAGCCAAAGTCACGACCGCCGACGGCAAGCAGTATATCAACGAAGGCTACACAAAGCGCATAGGAGTGCCATTCAGGTATTTCTACATGACACCAGATAATGGGTATCTGGATGGAATGAAGCGCGTTGTGGACATGTGCGTTGATGAGGATAAGCTCAATACAGATGGCTGCTACTGGGACGAAATGGCGTGGATCTCGTCGCGCTACACCTATGATCGCTGGGATGGTCACACGGTGGATATTGATGCGAATGGCGAAGTCACCCGACAATATGCGCACTGCGGCCTGATCGCCCTCGAAGGGAAACGGCAACTGGCCGAGTATATTCTCGACCGGGGAATGTTGATCGGGAATTCATGCCCGACGAGTGAGACCATGAGCAGACTGCAATTTCCGCGGTTTGCGGAAACTGCGGCGACGTGGTATCCGACGCGCACCCATCTGTATACGCCGATTTCGCTGGGTGATCACACAACAGTCAAAGACTGGCCAACGCTTCTCGCTGATATTCGGCAGAAACTGGACAAGGGCACACTGTATTACTACTATGTGCGCCCGGAACAGCCTGGGCCGACGATAACGCAGCATATGTTCCCGTTCACACCAGTCGAACTGCACTCCGGCTGGCTGCTTGGCGAGGAGCGTATCGTTACGCATCTGTCCGGCACATATACTCTCGGCGATGACGAAGCAGTGAGTGTCTACGTATATGATGACGCGGGCGAAGTCGCAGATCCTGATGTCACAGAGGAGCTGCGAGACGGTGTCCGCTATGTCCGCCTCGCCCTGAATGACGATCAAATGGCAGTCATCAGCCGCAGGGGCATGTAAAATCCAATGTGAACATGAGGCCCTCTGCGGTTGCAGGAGCGAAGCCAACTGACGACATGTCAGGCGCACGTTCCGACACGCGCAGCATAGTATGACATTTCAAACCGAAGCCTCCCTGCATATGCAGGGAGGCTTCGTCGTCTGCGCAGTTGCCTCGCAATGCTACCTATCAATTGTGAATTTTCATAATTCTGTGACGTGATGCGCAAATCGGAACGGGTATTGCTGCATAACTCCCGGACACATGCGTCTTCTGGCAACTTCCCTGGGCTAATCCGACGGTTTTCTATGTGCGAACAGCACGCCGTGCTCATGTTGGCTTGCCTGCCAGATGCGCGCGCTCTCAGGAAGCGCAATACAATCACCGGGTGGTAAACATGCAGAGCAGATCGTACTGGTTCCCTTTAGTTTGGGGCATTATCGCATCACTCGTAGTGGCACTCCCTGCATTCGGACAGGGAGCTGAAATGAAAACCATATCGGCTGAAGAAGACGAAAAGATAACATTGGAGGACGTTCCTCCAACTGAGAGCGATACGCCCTCGATTATTCAGGCCCCCGCAATGGAACGGGTGAATCCCGGCAGCATCCTACGCTCTCTACCCCGCTTTGGCGCTTCGGTTTTCGCACCTTCAGCAGACCTGCAAAAACCAGCAGATGTAGAAGAAGATGCAGAAGAAGGCGTGGCTGACGACGAGGCACTCGAAAATCGTAATAGCGAAATCACGATTTCATCGGCAGCTAAGCCCCTGACGGGAACGCCGATCCCCCAGAATTACGTGCTGGGGGCTGGCGATACGCTCGAAATAAACGTATGGAGCGGAGGGCGCGAGCAACATGCGCTGACGGCAACCGTCAGCGCAGACGGCTTTGTGTTCCTGCCAGTCGTTGGACGCGTTACTGTAGCCGGGCAAACAATTCAGCAAGCCCGCAACGCCATAACACAGGCATTGCGCAAAGGCTACACCGATCCTCAGGTCACGCTAGTCGTCGCAGCCCAACGCGCAGTGGATGTGTACGTGCTTGGTGACGTCAGACGTCCGGGGCGATATGACCTTACCGGTATGGCCACGCTTTTCACCGCGCTCTATGCGGCCGGCGGACCATCGGATACCGGCTCATACCGTCATGTTCGGCTCCTCCGACAAGGCGAAAAGGCTGTGGAGATCGACCTGTATGACTATCTTTTGCATGGAGAACACGACGGCGACGCACTCCTGCAGGCCGGTGACACAGTCTTCGTCACCCCCGCTCAGCACGAGATAGGAATCAGTGGTGAAGTCCGGCGCCCAGCACGCTATGAAGTGAGCGCAGGTATGACGCTGGCTGACGCCTTGGAAATGGCCGGTGGTCTGACCCCTGAAGGATATGCGGCAACAATCGAACTGTGGCGCAACAGCAATCACAGGGGCTGGCAACTGCTGAATGCCGATGCAAACAGCAGCGGGGCATCCATCCAGCTCAGTAACGGAGACCTGATAGTCGTCAAACCGTTGCTCGATATTGCAGACGCAACGGTTTCCATCCGTGGCGAAGTGCAGCGACCCGACGTCTACGCCCTGACCCCCAATATGACCGCCGGCGACCTGATAGCCGCGGCACAAGGTCCCACCGATCGGGCCAACCTTGAGCAGGCACTCATCTGGCGGCTGAATAACCGCATGAGCTATGACCTGCTGCGATTTTCAGTGACTTTCGATGAGCGGGGCATCCCCCATGCTCCCGTCACACTGCGGGGATATGACATCGTCGAGATCGTGTCACGAGAACCGGCCCGCGTCGAGATTCGAGGCGAAGTCATGCGACCGGCTTCATATCCGTTTGCCAACGACATGCGTGTAAGCGACCTGCTGATGCTCGCGGGCGGCCCCAAACCAGGTGCCTATACGGAGAGGGCAAACCTGCTGCGCCTGCGGCCTGACAGTCGCTATGAGTGTGTTCCAGTGAGCATCAAAATGGCACTGGCAGGCGACGATGATGCAGACATCACGCTGCGCAACGGAGACATCATCGAAATTCGCTCCGCTGCAGAGGCAACAATTCAGTGCGAAGTACATATCGACGGTATGGTACAGGCACCTGGCTCGTATGAGCGCTACGAAAACATGCGAGTGAGTGACCTGATTTATGCCGCAGGCGGTCTGCTTCCGGGGGCGTCAGCGATAGAGCATACCAGTGGCCGGACATCGGGCAGCAGCACCACTACTACGCTGAAAATCAACGGTACGCCGGAGAATTTCAGTATCGAGCCGGATCTATTGCTGTGCAGTGACGATCAGGTGAGCATCCAGGGCGACGGAGAATTCATTGTGAAACCTGCAGTTGTCACCGTGCAGGGGCAGGTGGCCAAGGCCGGTGCATATGCTCTTAAGGGTGGGACTGGAGCGCATGCGGACACCGTCTGGACGGCACTTCAGCGCGCTGAAGGCCTGCTTCCAGATGGCAATCCGAATGGCATCGTGCTCTACCGCGGGCGAGCCAGTCTTTTTGCGCAGAGCAAAGACCTGGAACAGATGCTGAACAATTACAACCGTGAAACCCGACCTGATGAGGACGCGGAGCTGGAAGCCGATGTTCAGGAGGCTATGACTGCAGCAGTCAGCGAACAGCTCTCTCATGCATTCTCCGATAAGGACAAAGTTTCTGTAGTCATTCCTCCGCGGAAACTGAGAATAGACCAGTCTCTGCGGGCAATCCCGATAGACGGTCAGCAGCTACTGGCGACAAATGGACGCGAAGGCGACCTGATGCTGGAAGACGGCGACATCATCGTTGTGCCACCACGGCGCGATACAGTTGCAGTGGTCGGGAGCGTCGTCCGCCCAGGCGCTGTCCCGTTCCGTCCCGGTCTGAAGGCGCGTGACTATATTGAGGCAGTTGGCGGACAGGCAGAAGATGCAGCGGTGAACAGGACCGTCATATTGAGTCCGAACGGCAGCGCATCCCGCGAAAAATCCAAAGGCACCATTGAGCCTGGGGATGTAATTGTAGTGCCGTCAGATTACATCATCAGATCATACAAGACCAGCAGCGGATGGAGTGAAATAATCCGCACGCTGGCCAACGTGGCAACACTGAATATATTCAGTAACTAGGAGAGATGGCATTGGATACCCTGACACGTGCCGAAAGCACCACCCCGAAAAAAACCGCATGCCATGTGACGCAACAATGCAGAGGCGAAGCGACTATGCCGCGTGTCACAGTATTCGTACCCACGTACAACGAGGCAGACGCAATTGAGGAATGCCTGATGGCCGTGTTGAAGCAGAATTACCCGCACGACCACATTGAGGTACTGGTCGTCGATGGCACATCTGAAGACGAGACAGTTGCAATCGTTGAGCGCATGGCAGAGGCAGCCGCACATCAGACGG
>CAYSRY010000263.1:0-5056 GCA_964433395.1 uncultured Armatimonadia bacterium
CCGACTTTTTTTTCCACCGGGTGGATGACTTGGCAGAGGAGCTGCTGAAAAATGAAAAAGCGGAAGGGCAATTGCGTTCTGGCAATCGTCATCATGGTGCTTGTCATGCTGGTGTGGGGAGCAATTGCCAGCCGAAATGCTCTGCTGCTGCATATGGCGGCGGAAAATGGCTCTCCTGCGACCGTGGAGGTATTGCTCAAATATGGTGCAGATGTAGATGCAACCGATGAAGACGGTGCAACACCGCTGCTCAGAGCCGCGAGTTTGGGTAATCTGGAGCTATCAAAGTTGCTTATACAACACGGCGCAGATGTGAAGGCAACTGATGAAGTCGGCGCAACGCCGCTGTATGCAGCAGCAAAATCTGGCAGCCTCGAGATCGTAAAGTTGCTTATACAGCACGGTGCGGACATAAGTGCAACTGCTATGAAGGTGCGAACACCGCTGCATGGAGCCGCCGCCTCTGGCAGTATTGAGATAGTCAAGCTATTCATCGCTCATGGAGCGGATGTAAAGGCAGCCGACAGAAATGGCAATACACCGCTTCACGCAGCAGCAGGCTCTTCTGGGAGATTCGAAGTAGCCAAGCTGCTCATTGAACACGGTGCAGATGTAAAAGCAACCGACAAAGAAGGCGGTACACCGCTGCATGTGGCAGCAATGTTTGGCAACATTGCGATAGCTCAGCTGCTATTGAACATGGCACTGATGTAAACGCAACTACTAAATATGGCATGACACCACTACACTCTGTAGCAGTGTCTGGCGATATTGAGATGGCCAAACTGCTCGTTAAGCATGGTGCGGATGTAAATGCAATAGACAAATATGGCATAACACCGCTGGTGTACGCAGAAGACCGGGTGAACGCTGCAATTGCGAAACTAGTTTTGATCGTTGCGGGTATAAATACGACCGATAAAGATAGTGATGCGTCGTCGCGCAAGGCAAAAGAAAGTGATAAGCGAGCAGTTGCGAAGCTGCTGAGACAGCATGGGGCGAAAGAGTAGCAGAATAGCACACGGCAAAAAGGAGTGGTTGGTGCCATGCGTCGCGATGCCGATTTGATAGCAGAGCACTTCGCTGACATCATGGACTGGTTCACCGGTAATGAGGATGAGGTGCGTGGGTATCGGATGAGCGTACGGATATGCTTTGGCCGCGCCATCCGCCTTGCGGAAGACCTCACTGCCGTTGACCTGTCCGCGCCTGCAGGGCCGATAGGCCAGTGGGTTTCTGCCTCGCGGTGGTGGAATTTACACCGGTCATATGAATATGAAGCTCGCGAGATGATGGGCGGCTGGGGAATGCTCCATGAACTCCCTCACTGGAGCATGTTTGAAGGCACTGAGGACCCCAAGAGAGAGACCAAATGCTGGCCCGGGGCGAAGCCATATGAGCTTCCATCGTCGCTGCCACTCATCAGAGAGGGCATAGTCACGGATGAGTGGATAAAGTATTTGGGTGACCTGACTTCGTCTTTCGATGCGTGGGCAACAGATTGTGAGGCCCTGCCTGCGACCGTTCCCGAGGCGCGGAGTCTCCTCGTAGGCATGGCGCTGCTCACGCATGATCTTCTGCATTTCTGTCTGGTGACTGAGTACGCGTGGTTTCTGCATCGGCCGCCCGGCATGCCGCGAGAGCTGGAAAAGCCCTGCCGATACTGTCGGCCCGGGTAAGAACGGAAAAGATGACGAGAGGCAATAATCGGGCGATTGCAAACGTATGTTTATTCACCTATGGCTAAGAGGCAGGAACGCTGAGGAGACGATGGAAGATGAAAAAGCGAAAGAGCATCATCATTCTGCTAATCGTCATTTTGGCGATCGTTGCGTTGGTGGGGGGAGTGATAGCCAGCCGAAATGCTCTGCTGCATATGGCGGCGAAGAATGGCTCCCCCACGGCCGTGGAGGTATTACTCAAATATGGTGCAGATGTAGATGTAACCGACAGAAACGGCAAGACACCACTGCATAAGGCAGCACGCTCTGGCAGCCTTGAAGTAGCGAAGCTGCTTATTGAAAACGGAGCAGATGCAGATGCAACCGACAGAAACGGCAAGACGCCGCTGCACTGGGCAGCACGCTCTGGCAGCCTCGAAGTAGCGAAGCTGCTTATTGAAAACGGAGCAGATGTAGAGGCAATTAATAGCTATGGCGAAGTGCCGCTGCACTTGGCAGCATTTTCTGGCAGCTTTGAGCTCGCAAAGCTACTCATTGAACGCGGTGCAGATGTAAACGCCAGTGCCATGGAGAATTCAACGCCGCTGCACGTGGCAGCATTTTCTGGCAGCTTTGAGCTCGCAAAGCTACTCATTGAACGCGGTGCAGATGTAAATGCAACCACTGCGGAGGGTATAAAACCGCTGCATGCAGCAGCGCGCTATGGCAACTTTGGGATAGCCAAGCTGCTCATTGAACACGGGGCGGACATAAATGCAACTGCTATGGGAGGGAGGACCCCGCTGCATTGGGCAGCAGGTGCTGGCAGTCTTGAGATAGCGAAACTGCTCGTTGGGCAGAAAGCAGAGGTAAATACAGCTGACCGTGATGGTAAGACGCCGCTACACTGGGCAGCAATCTTTGGTAGCCTTGAGGTAGCTGAGCTGCTCACTAAGTACGGTGCAAGGGTAAACGCGAGAGACAGCCACGGTTGCACACCGCTGCAATGCGCAGAAAGTCGGAGACATCCTGAAGTCGCGAAGCTGCTGAGACAGCGTGGGGCTAGGAAGTAGCAAGGCTATTTTCTGTAATATGTATAGCATAATATCACATTTTTGACGGAGAATGCTGTGGCAGACAATCCATCCATAGCTGGACTGAACTATGCAGTCAACTGCGTCAGGCTCGCTTTTGGACACGAACGGGCGAGTATCAAACCGGACGCGAGGTTTGAGGGGTTTGCCGGATGGTTGCGTTACCGGTCATATCGCGCAATCAGCTTCTGGCGTCCCCTGGCGCAAACACTCGTGCGATGCATATGTGCAGAAATCCAGAAATCTAACATCTCACGGGACTGGCGCTCGCTCACCGTCAGGGAAGCAGGAGAGATACTTGGTAGTGGGCGGGATGGTAATGTCGGCGCCACAGACGTGGTGCTTATCGGCGGGGCGTCTCGGCGCTCTGGCTGTGAATGGGAGCGCGTGTTGCACACTCTTGCCTGTCGTGAAGAGCTGAGCTTTGAGGACCTTCTCGCATGTTACTGGCCAGAATTGGCGGACCAGGCAGAAGTTATTCGCATGCATCTTGAGAACGGCGCACACTCCGTCGGCATACCCTACGGGTTCTGGCGGCCACAAGACGTGATTGATGAAGATGATTTCGAAGTGTTTGAGGACTGGTCGGGGTGCGTGGTGTATGACCTTAAACGCAGCCAAAGCCGACCGATACCTCAGCCTCGCGGCATGGCGATAATACCAACCTCCGTCGTGCAAGCCGACCCTCTACTCCGCGATGCTCAGGGCGAATATCAACATACCGTGCACTCCTATGTTTACTATGCTGCGTATCTGTACAGGACGGAGCAGTGAAGTAGTCGGAAGGTGATGTCCAAAATGAAAGGGAGTGGGAAATATGAAGATATATGAGTACAGGGAACGTTCAGACAGTCAATTGATCATAATTCGCATCGGCTTCGTAGCCCTGCTCGAGTGGGCACTGTGGCGCACATTTGCTGATGGTGTCGGACCTGCAGCTGATATTCTCGGGCGATCCGCAATTATGATCGTAATGGCACTTGCTTTCTGGTGGTTAGCCGTCGGTACCAGGCGCTGGCCGGGCCAGAGGACGTTTGCGTACTGGTTGGCCCTCTTCTTCGTGATGCTGAATGGTCTGGCTCCCGTCCTCAGCAAGCTGCCAGATTGGCAGTCAGTGCCAAAGCCAATGCTTCTGTCCACCGCAGTGAGCACACTTGCCGCACTGGTGGTGTGGCTGGTGATAACGCGGATCGAAGGAAGTATATGGTCTGCTCTGAGACGCGCGCAGGAACAGTCCGCGCAGCCTCAGGACATCTCACGGCAGAAGCGTAATACAGCATACAGCCATGCCTACTACGGGTCCCGACTGCTCTGGGGAGAAGAGATTGGCGATCGCTACACAGCGTACCTCGCCGAGATGGACCCTCAGGTCTGGAACGAATTCGTCGGCACTCTGGCGAAGAACGGACACGATGAATTCGCACTGGTTCAATTCCGAAATGGCGTCCGATGGCACCGGGATAATCCGGCAGCCATCGATGCTCTGCACACTGTGATTGAAAGCGCCCGGCAGCTTGGTGGAGAGCCTGAGGTTGAGAATCTGCTCCACTGGGTCAGTCGAACGCATCCGGGCAGTGCAGTTGCGGAAGCCGCTCAGGCTGCTGCCGCGCAGATGTGATGTGATGGTCGTGATGGAGAGGAGAGCCTTCAATGATGAGCGCGACTGAGCGATCGCACGTGAAAATGCCGCGTGGGTTTGTTGCTCGGTTGTTTCGCGCTCTGGCGCTCATCGTGCTTGTTGCATCCATTGGCGCGATCGTTGGGGCGAACTGGCCGCTAATTCGTGGCATGTTCAGTGAGAGAATGGATCTTTCGGGCGTTGCGGCGTATATGAACATTGAGTTTCCGGCGGGCGTGGAGCTGGTCGGGGCGGCCCGTTGGGGAGTAATGCGCCCCATGGCCATAGCTCACGTTCGAATGTCCCCTGCGGCTTTTGAAGCCTTCAAAGAGAAATCCGGTCTGAGTTTTTCCAGTGACATCGCAGATAGAGAGCGAATTTTGGGGAGCATGGCACTGGGTGATACGCACTCATGGCAGTGGTGGAGATTGGCAAAAATTCCAGACAAATTTCTGCACGCATACCGTTCAGAGCTGACATCGGACCCGAGCTCTGCAGTAAGAAAGCGTCTGACCGTGTTTGTCGATATTGATGCTGCTGCCATGTGGAAGTGTATTTGCACCATTTGGTTGACGCATAGCGATTGGTGAGGTGACGTACTACGAATATAACCCAAGCAGGCAGATGACCAGGCGTCTGCTGGGGACCAGCCAATGAGTGTACCTGTGCCCAACAACAACGGC
>CAYSRY010000264.1:0-5035 GCA_964433395.1 uncultured Armatimonadia bacterium
GCCGGCGATCTGTATTGCCCCTGTCGAGGCCCCTGTCTCCGCCAGCATCAGCGCTTCGGCGTAAAATCCGCCCATAAAAAAGTTTGCCGCTGGTTTCTCCCGCACCATGATCCCATCGACCGCTGCCACGTACCCGAACTGGCTGTCTGTCAGATAGAACACGTTATCCGGTTCGTAATTCTGCGGTTTGCCGGCTTCCATATAGGCGTCGCGCACGATTTCGCGCTCCACCGTCATCACCAGCGGGTCATAGCATGGTACGAGGATTGGCGTCTCATAGGCAGCGGTTCGCTTCGCCAGATGTCCAAGGATCAGCATTGATGCGATCGTCGCGACATCGCTCAGGCCTGTGAGCCCGGTCACGAACAAAATTGGCCGGCCCATTTCCGTCGCCCGCCCGATTGCGTCATTTACCGCCTGCAGCCCCGCGATTGGGCGAATGTACATTTCACGCGTTCGGGCCAGGTAGACAGTCGCAATCACTATCAGCGAATATACAAGCACCCACACCAGAACATTGGTGCGCTCCGGCCGATACCATTCTCCCACCGGAAGCATCTTTTCGCTGACTGTGCCCGCAGAGCGCACCGCACCGACGTTCTTCATCACAAGCGGGTCATCTTCCGTTATTTCCGGTGCTTCGCCTTGCGGCAGATAAATCGCTTTGACTTGTGCGCTGTATCGTTTCCACCACCACGGCGAAAGGCCGGTGGCCGGATATTCCGCGGCCGCCGGATCAGGAAGCAGCGCTACTACTTCAAATTCTTTGTCACCCTCGGCAAGCGCTACTTCATAGCCCACCAGCGCCAGGCCATCTGCATCTTTGCCGGGAGCCGTCCACCTCACGATGGCAACAGAGCCCTCCGCGTCTTCTGCGTCATCGACCATTATCACGAGGCCGGGCGCGGGTACGCTGCCGTGCGCACATGCCACCGCGCACAAACCGAATGCTGCAATCCAGACCCACGGGCGCACCCATCTCATTCCATGATCAGCTCCACGTTGCTCCGGGGCACTGTCACGACGCTGCCATTCGGCAATCTCGCCTTCAGCACTCGCACTTTCGCCTCAGTCTCAATAACTACTGGCGCCGGCGGCAATTCCACGACTTCCGCCAGAATCCCGAAATAGGGCGCGCGAATCAGCCGCACCGTACTCCCCGCGCTCATCATCGCCGCCATTTGGTCTGAGTTTGCATCTTCAGCGGGCGCGCCGCGAGAAACGATGATCTCCGGCCGGATGACTCCCGCGCGAATCTGCGTCGCCCCGCTTATCGATGCTCGCTGCCCGGACAATGCCCTGAATATCTCAAATGTCCTGTCTGCCATCGCCAGCCGTCCAAAGCCTTCGGTCACTATCACGGTTAGCGGAATGTTTTCCTGACCGGTCACGGCCACGCCGATCGGCTCCCCCATAAATCTATCCAGATCTTCCGATTCTATGCCCCCCGCGACAATCCCCGATGCTCCTGCGGCTATTGCTTTTTCAATAGCTCCCAGGGTCATCAGCGAGCCGCCCACCACCACGCAACCCCTGCATTCTTCGCCTTCTATACAATCACCGTCGATAATATCATCTGGCCCACCCACCAGCAGTTTCAGTTTCCCGTATCGCTCGCCGCCAATTCCGAAGATTCCCTGCACCAGCGCGCATTCGCTGTGGATTGTCACGCCCTCATTCGAGAACACTTCCTCAATGGTTCCGTCAACATATGCGTCAAGCTCCACGGGGATCGGCTCCCCGCGGAAAAGAACTTGCCCAGTCATTGTGCTGATCGATTCTATAGTCCCGGCTATTGGCGCTTGTATATATCTGTGCAGAAGTCCCCAGAGGCTCTTGCTTTCCGCCAGTATTTCGCCGTGTGAAACATCTTCCCCGACATCCTTCAGCATGAATTTGGCGATTTCCCCTGGCTGGCAGTTCATCTCATCGGCCACATTCAGGCTGTGGACTCGCCCCGGCAGGTGCGTCGAGGCCACGATGTCGGTTGCCTGCACTATGTCGCCCACTTCAACGTGCACTTCGCCGGGCAGAGGCAGCCGCCGCACCTTGGTCAACACGGTATGCTCGGTCACCCGCAGACCGGGGGTATATGCATGGACGGTCTGCCGTGCATTATTCTCCGCCATCAGTTCACCTGCCCCTGTGTGGCAGCCAGTCGTTCTGCGTTTTTCGTGTGTTGCTCCGACTCCGGGTACACATTCAGCGCGTGCTCCCAGTTTCTCACCCGTTGCGCCTGCGCTTCCCGGGTTTCCGCAAATTCTATCGGCCGCCCGCGAGCGTCCAGTATTATCCCGACGTGCCCACCTTGCACTTCCTTAGCCACCGTGCGCCCCTTGCCTGCTCCGACATCGACGCCGCGCGACGGTTCCACCGTCACAGTCGCCGTCTCTCCCGGTCCCAGCGGCAGAACGCGCATGTCTCCCCACACAATCTCCAGTGCCTCTCCGCTATTGACGCTCACGCGCATGCACGGGCGCCCCTCCACATATTTCCCGACTGGCGCGATGCACATTCCAAGGGGCACGAGGCAATCTCGATAGAAGACTTCGCTTGCGGCCTCTGGATGGACAGAGGCCAGCACGCCGAGCTGCGGCATCATGAAGATTGAGTCCACTCCAAGTGCGGTAAATCCTTCTGGCGCGAAAGCGTCGATCAGCATCAGGGCTGATTGGCTGCGGCGCGGGGCGTGCGAAAGCACGCCTCCCGATCCAAGCAGCAGATCCAGGTCCATCATATTTACAATTGTTTCGCCCGAAATTTTCTGCGAAAACGCGTCTGCTATGTCTCTGGTCTTCTGCACGCCTTTCAGTCCTGCTGCAAGTGATTTATGCTGCTCGAAGGCCAGACGCAAAGCTTCGCGGGCGATGCCTTGTTCGCCCTGCAGGCCGTCTATTGTCTGTGGTATTGTCGTCGGACGGATCATCTTATTGCGAATCTGGTTGACCATCCATGCAGCCGATATGTCAGACGAGACCCATCTCAGAATATTCCCTATCCCAGTTTCGGCCAGTACGTTTGAAACAGAGTAACTCATGCCCAAATTCGCGCTCACTGTGCGGTTGAATTGCCCGTCGAAGACGCTGAAGACGTCCGTTGTCGCCCCGCCGATGTCCACTGCCAGTGCGTCAATGCCTTGCTTTTCGGCCAGGGCTTGCAGAAGATTACCGACGGCTGCGGGGGTGGGCATGATGTCCGCGTCGGTCATGGGAATGAGCTTTGAGTAGCCGGGGGCTTGGGCCATGACGTGATGCAGGAAGAGGTCCTGTACTTCCAGACGTGCGGGGCGGAGGTTTTCTTCTTCAAGAGTTGGACGCAAATTGTCTGTTATCGTCAATTCCGAAACTGCGTCCAATGTTTTCTCTACTGCTTCGCGGGCTTCAACATTCCCCGCATATATCACTGGCAGGCGATATTTGGCGCCCAGTCGTGCGGTGGGATTCGCTGCGGCCACCAGTTCGGACATTTCCACGACGCGGCGAACTTCGCCACCGTCTGATCCTCCCGAGATCAATATCATATCTGGTCGGCGCTGGCGCATGCGGTCTATGCGCTCGTGGGGCATGCGTCCATCATCGAGTGCGATGACGTCCATCACTATTGCGCCGGCACCGAGTGCTGCGCGTTCGGCGGATTCCCCGGTGATTCTCCGGACGAGTCCCACGACCATAATCTGCAGCCCACCGCCGGCAGAGCTGGTCGACAGGTACAGATCCGTCCCTGTATCTCCTCCCGCCGGGTGGATGATGTTTTCGCCGTCCAGCAGTCTGCGGCCTGACAGCTCTTCCACTTCGGCGATTGCGTTGAGCACTCCGCGCGTAACGTCTTCATAGGGCGCTTCGACTGTGGTCGGAGCTTCGCCGCGGGCCACCAGTCTGTAGCCATCCCCGTGCTTCTCGATTAAAATCGCTTTGGTAGTCGTTGATCCGCAGTCGGTGGCCAGCACCCTGCGTATTTCGCGCTCATCCATAGTATCTTCAGGTTCTCCGCTGCCGAGGATATTCCCTGTCGTTCCTTGCTGTCAGGTGTTCGCCGTTCTTCCTAAAGTTTTTGGGGGAGTTTGAGGGGGGTTTTTACAAAAACCCTCCCTCACGCCGTTCGTTGTTTCGTTTTTGTCGTTTCCCCTTTCACTTTTGTTTGTTGTTTTGCTGTTCCTCTGCGTGCTCCAGTTGCTGGATGAGCCATTCGACGTTTTCCCGGTCTTCGAGGCCTTCGGCTGCAAGGCGATAGTCGTCGACTTTGCCGAAGGCGGAGATGAATGGTTCAAAGAAGAGCATTGCCTGCGAGCCTATGAAGCTGAGAGGCTTGCCGGCTTCGAGCGTAAAGATTGCCGGCGTGGCGAGGCCGCGCTTGCAGATTGTGTCGGCCAGTCGCTTGAGTGCTTCCCGTTGTTTTTCGCGGATTTCTGCTTCTTCCGCATCAATCTTCGGCTCTGTGTTTGAGTCGTTGCTGGACATGTTGCCGGACCGCGTCCTTTATTTTGGGGCAGCGGAGGTAAATGCCGCGCTGGTATGCTGTCCAGGTGAGTTTCGAGCGGGGGCTGAGGAAAATCCCGCTGTCATCCTCAAAGAACGTTGCAAATGCTTCCCATGGTTTCCTGGTGGTTGAAAATGGGGTCTTGGCTGTGACGCTGTCTGCATCAATGCGATAGATGGTGGGGAGATAATGTTTGGTTGTGGCCAGAAACAGAATCAGAAGTGCCGCCGTGCCGTAGAGCGCATTCCCATATGAAAGCGCTGTGGCTGTGGAGATGACGATTGCAGCTATGCCGATGGCGATGGACAGTGAGGGCCTGTCGGCTGCTGGCCACTCTTGCCATTCCAGTTCTCCGTCGCCCACATTGCTTTGGCGTTGTAGCCTTGGCTCCATGTTGCCCTCGTACATCCTCGCTCTCCGGTCAATCGCTCTTATGCTATACTTCGCCGCCCGCTGCTGTCTTCCTTTATCGTCGCCTTTTCCACTCGTCCGTTTGATCGTCCCTTCGTACTTTCCGCCGTTTCCTCTCCATTTTACTTTTTCCCGTTTCTTTTCCCGC
>CAYSRY010000265.1:0-5003 GCA_964433395.1 uncultured Armatimonadia bacterium
ACACAGTATAACTGCCAGCTATAGAGCCGTCAAGCAGGTTTCATTGTTGGCATTTCCTATATATCTATATTTTGCCTGCTAACATTCTTCACTCTTTTATTGTTTGCATTTTTACATGCTGGCATGCAAGCAGGCACTACAACGTATTGATCGGTGACGTACCAGCAAGAGCTATGGGCTCAGAATAGCCGCAGGGCTTCCAATTATATTGGGATGGTATGGATGGTCGTTTTTAGTCGTCACGCCGCACAGCGGGGCTCATAGCCCGCCTAAAGACGCAATCAACTATTGGCTCGGCTCAAGTAAGCCCCGAATTTGCAAATACTGGGGATGAAATGGCTGCTACCGATCTTCCGAGGATTGCCGACATATAATCTGTTCGAGGGAAGTTTGCCTGCCAGCCTGTTTGCTGCTATGCAAGTAAACAGGCTAGATTGTTTTATCTAAACTGCATTTAATAGTATTCTACTTTAGTAGATATGCTGTTTTTTATATATCAATTTATATAGTTTAACATATAGATGTCTGTGCAGCTTGCCTGCTGGCAGGCTGATTCGGTCTATCATCTCACGACACTTCCGCTTCGCGCGCCACGCGTTGCATGCAGCGATACCAGTGCTCAATCACATAAGCAAAGCCCAACAATGGGGGAGAGAACAATATGGCACGGGCACTCCGGCTGAGAGCGGTATCGAGCTCACATTGTGGCCAGTGCCCACGCGAGGTGTATCATCTTCTCGCCGGTAGTGCCGAAGACTTCAGCAGGGCAGCTATATTTTGAGGGGACCACTGCAATGGATAACGTCGGCTGTGTCCCAGACAACATAGATGCCGACCCGGTGCAATTTCCACGTCAACCTGTACGAGTGGCTGCGTTGCCGAGCACAATAACATCACTCGTCGAGCCTCTTAAAAGGGCATTGTAAGGCAGTATCGCATGAATGATTCTGATGCCGCTATCTGCCGCCTGCGGGGTCTACGCAGTGTGCCTCACGAAGAAATAGCTTTGCTAACTCGTCCAACGCGCGGCGCTTCATATAACCGACTTTAGCTCAATGTGGATGGCAACCCCACAACTCATCATATAGCTCTACTGTAGATCGTCACCGCTGCACACACTGTATATATGTGTAGCGCAAAGGTGAGCAGAACACAATCGCGTCAGGAAATACTGAAGCACAATATGAAAAGCTCCGTAAATGGGGGAGAGGCGCTATTGGCGCTGTAAGCGCAAGCCAGGAAGACCAGTAAAAATCGCTGCCACATGTCCTTGTACGCATGAGTTCCAGTCGCATCACAGCACGATCATTATCCCCATGGGATCACCATCTGAGCCGAAAAGACAGCCGTTCCTTCAGTGCTTAGCAACTTCCCCCCATATGGCAATGTATATATTTGTATAATAATAATGGTATTTACCTGAGCATTGCGTGCTCCTCATCCCGAATTGTAGTGTCTTTTCACAGATACTACAGCTTGCGCCCCAAAGCGATTGACGCTGTCAATAACCACCGATGCCTGGATGCTGCAGTAGCGAATACAGGTATAAGAGGTAAAGATCCGAACCTGACGAATAGTGCCTCGACACCACAGATTGCGAAAAGGAATGGAACGATGAACAATATTGTCAGAATTGGTATAGCGGGTGCAACCGGCCTCATGGGTTCTATCCGGATGGATCTGTTCAGCGATGAACCACGCGCACAGGTGGTAGCCGCATCTGCACGAAACCAAGACGCATTGCGGGATAAGGTGGGGGACAGGAATATGCGCCTCTACGCTGCCGCTGATGAAATGTACGCTGATGGTGACGTGGATGCCGTCTGTATAAGCGTGCCCAACACTTTGCACTACGAGCATGTGAAGAGAGCGCTGGAGGCTGGAAAGCATGTCATGTGTGAGTACCCTTTGACTAACAGCATTGAGCAATATGATGAGCTCATAGAATTGGCCAAGTTGCAGAATCTTGTGCTGCATAACTCAATGACCATGCGTGCGGAGAGCCTCCACCTGACAGTGAAGAAGGGGCTTGCACGTCTGGGAGAGCCGCGAGCTGCTCTCCTTCGCTACTGGGGGATTTCGAGCTGGTATGTGAATCCGGCATTGCGGGGAAACCAATACTGCGCACTCCATATACACTTCATCGACCAGTTCCGCGACATATTCGGCGAACCTTTCGAGATGACGGCTCATGGGGCAGAGAGAGACGGCAAAGTATCATCGATGGCATTTATGAAGTGGGATTCGGGCGTTGTCGGATGCGTGGAGTTCGGCATGGGTTTTGCGCTGCGCCCCTCATATTCAGGGTCTATTACAACAACTGATGGATGGCTGGAATTTGGCCCGTCTGCAAGTGGTATGGCCGTCACGCTCCATCAGGCCGATGAAGACCGCATTCTGGCCGTGCCTCCCGATACCTCAAAACAGGAGGACACCGCGAGTTTCCTTGATGAAATTCTCGGCGCGGGCGGACCGCAATATGATCTGGCCACCGCGAGAGAAACATTGCGCCTCTGCCTGAGCTGTGGCGCATAACCCCCGGTGCAATGCATCAAGATAACGGCACATCTGAGCTATATATCAAGTCATGCCCTAATAGCCTGGTCTCTGTAATGAAACCGTTTTTCTATTTTATGTAGTATATTAAAATAGAGGTTATATGGCGACTGATACATAATATTAAGCATGATGCTGTTATAATGCTCGTCTACAATGCAAAGGAGAGAGCACCATGCGCAAAGGCTTCACATTGATTGAACTGCTGGTCGTAATAGCTATCATTGCAATTCTCGCTGCGATTCTATTCCCTGTTTTTGCGCGAGCACGGGAGAAGGCACGTCAGACAAGTTGCCTGAGTAATGTCAAGCAAATGGCGCTGGCCGTCCAGATGTATTCACAAGATTACGACGAAAAAATGCCATTTGCACAAATGATATATGATGTTGCAGTCTACCAGCCCTGGCAAGATAAAACCGTCTCGTCTGGCTATTATGCTGACTTGCTTTACCCTTACATTAAAAATAAGCAAGTTTTTGTTTGCCCAAGTCGCGACGGCGACTGGATAGGCTATGGCTACAATTGCTATATGGGGTATATCGGCAATCGACAGCCGACAACCACATATACTGCTCCTATTTATACAGGCGTCGCACTGTCAACAATCCAGTATCCAGCACAAACTGTAGTGATTGGCGATCGCCATGGAGGCACGTATCCGAGCTGGGCATACTATCGTCTGTGGACTGCCTCCTACAGTGGCGCGGATTATGAACCGCTCCCGCACAACGAGGGCGTCAACATTGCCTTCTGCGATGGTCATGCCAAATGGTATCGCGGGACAGCAGCCAACAGTGTTTACAACGGTGGCACTCTCTATTACTACGCCGACGCCAGCCACTGAATTATTTAGCCATTTGCATGCAACCGCCCTACCATTTTGACATAATGGGGAGCTACGTTTCCCCGGATATATCCATACTCTCATTGTGAGAATCCATAACTAAAGGCCAATCACCACCTGCTCTTCATAAGGTAAAGCCCAGCGATCCTCACTACACTCTCATAGAAACGCGCATCCCTCATATTGAGGGAGGCGCGTTATATCACGCTCAACCAACGAACTGCACCCTATTGCCAGTACGTACTGCCCCCGTAAGTTACGCTCTGCAACTGGCCAAAATTCTGCAACTTGGCGTGGCCATCGCAGAACCCCACGTTGTAGCTGCCAAAATGGCCAGCCTCATCCCCACCGCCCCCATGAGCGGGTAGCCAGTACGCGGGATCTGCGCTGTGAGCCTCCGTGACATATCTATAGGCCCATTCGGCCCGACCGTTATATATGGCAGTGTCACACACCAACAGGCTTTCAGAAGGATATTCCAAATACGCGGCCGAACGCCCTGACATACCGCGATTTATACCATAGCTCAGCCATAGTCGAGTGCTGGGACATACGAACATCTGCTCATTTTTCACGTAGGGCATGATGCTGTCGACCCAAATTATGTAGTTTGTGACACCAAGGGCCTTGCCTGCATATGTTGTCGTTGCATCGAATGTGCCATTGATGTATTCGAGAGGATAGGCCTCGTCAGAATCCGTGGCATACATATCAAATCCGAGCGTAATCTGCTTCACGTTACTCAGGCAGTTTGTGGTTCTTGCTTTCTCCCGTGCGCGAGCAAAAACGGGAAACAGTATCGCAGCCAGAATGGCGATGATTGCAATCACGACCAGCAATTCGATCAGGGTGAAAAACTTCTGCTGTCCCATGGACATACCTCTCAAATTTGGCATAAATATTACGTACTATCTCCCTGGGCAATAAGGCATGGTTTCCTCACATCTGCTCTGTGCATTTAGCCTCTGTTTGTGCACTCGCTGACTGCACACTGGACTCTTTTTTACCCAATGACGATGTAACCAAAACACCACAAAAGCAAAACTCAAAGAAACTACAGACGACAGATCAACATTCGCCACAAGAATATATATTCCCTTCTTTAGAATTTATCGCATACCTCCAGATAAATTGCAATACTACTTATGTTGTGTTTTACATCAGTCCGTGGGTATATCTATGTCCACATGTGACCAAAAAGATAAAATGTTATGAAGGAAGGAGGTATACATCAAGTATCATTGAATATTGTGTTGGGAGGTATTGTCGGTGTCGGGGAGTGGCTGTTTCAGACCCACGGGACACTGCAATTTTGGTACAAAACAGGAGAGGAAATATTGTGAAAGTTCATGCTACATTCCTAATCGTTCTTGTATTGATGCTTTGCCTGTCAATACTGCCGGCTTCCGCTATGGAAGTACTTTTTGATGAGTCGTTCACTGGTTATCAGGGAACGGCGGGACCAGCCTCAGACTGGCTCATACAGAGTTACTTCAATGGCAATGACACCAATGCCGGTACGCCAACAATGATCGACGAGACAATTTTCGCTTCAAATGACTACATGACACTGACACCTAACTTTGCCAACTACCGCACAAGT
>CAYSRY010000266.1:0-4994 GCA_964433395.1 uncultured Armatimonadia bacterium
AATATCAGGATCTGCCGACATTCGGGATTGAGCGGTCGCGACTGTATAACAACACCTTCGCCTACAATCTGGACTACGCGATCCAGCTCGCTGACATAGGCGGCGACCACCGGCACATGATCCATGGAAATGTAGTGAAGAACAATATCTTCGCATTTAATGATCCCGGCGGTGACGGTATGTCGTTGATGCTCGCCGGGAATATCTCGAATGATAACAAGTTCCATTCGAATCTGCTCTACGGTGCCAAACCCGGTGATAAGACCGTGCGTTACTATCAGCAATGGGCTTCGCCGACAGCATGGGAAGATGGCGCATTTTCGGTGGATGAAGCGGAGGCCATCAGACCGAAACAATTCAAGCGCAATGTCGATGCTGATCCGTTGTTCGTTGACGGCGACGCGGATGATTTTCGGCTGCAGTCTGCAAGTCCGGCGATCAATGCTGGGAAAGAGCTGACGCGCGTGAAAGCCGCCTCGACAGGTACGGTGGTACCGGTTGAGGATGCGCGCTGGTTTTTCGACGGGTTTGAAATTCCCGGTGAAGTGGGAGATGTGATTTTCATTGGCAGTGAGCGGCAACAGGCGCGTGTGGTGAAAGCCGATATTGATGAGGATACGCTGACGGTTGACCACGACGTGACAGTCGACCGCGGGGACAAAATCTGGCTGGCCTACAAGGGCGATGCGCCGGATCTGGGCGCGTATGAATATGGCGCAGAGAATGAGGCATGGTACAGCGCGCCGCAGATTCCGGATGCTCTGCGCCTGCCTACCATGGAGACAGCTACGGAGCCATTGGTTGTCACGGATTTTGAGCCGGAGAACCTTGAAGAATGGCATTATTGCTGGAATTTCTCGCGCCAGCAGAACACAGATGCCCGCATGGATGATACGACGGCGGCTTCGGGGACAAACTCCATGCGCATCTTCGCAACGGCGGACAACGCGATTATGTCGTGCGACATCCGGCCGCGCTGGTGGAATATCGACCGCTATCCGTTTGCGAAATTCTCGTACAGGATACCTGAAGGAGTGCCGGTGGGCCTGTGGCTTTATCCATTCCCGAATATGGAACACGGCATCGGTGCCGTGTGCGTCGGAGGGACGTCGACGCGTACGACAGGAGCGTATAAAAGCATTGACTATTACCAGCTTGTCGATGATGGCGAATGGCATGAGATCTTGCTGGATGTGCGGGTAATCCGCAGCGTCTTTCCAGATGTGGATCTGATGAAAATGTTCCGGTTCTGGACGGCCGAAGGCAACGGCATGCTCGGGCATGAATACTGGTTCGACAATTTCCAGATATTGCCGGCTGAGTAGCAAATGGCGCCCGCCACAACAATGTGGCGGGCGTTTTTGTATTTCAGCTTGATGCAATGGTGTTGCTGATTTACCACATGCAGAAGGGTAGAGATCATATGCGCAGAGTGTCACTGCCTGTCATGTTGCTTTTGCTGGCGTTTATGTGCGTTGCCGCCATGGCTGAGGAAGTTCCACTTGTGAATCCTGGATTTGAGGAGGGCGGTGCGGGCGATACGCCAAATGGCTGGCGCCCGTTCATATCTGACGACGGCCATGGGTACACAATCACAGTCTCTGATGAACAGGCGAATTCCGGCGAACAGAGCGTGAAACTCACCGGTGAGGCAGATCGCGTTGATCGTGCGTGTATTGGGCAGACCACCAAAGAAGCACCATGGGCAAAAGCGTACAGGCTGACTTTTGCTGTGCGCGGCCGGGGCATGGCTACGGGCATCTTCCGCCTGAGATTTAATCCGCCTGACGGGCCAGAAGATGATCTGACGCATTTTTTCACGATCAGCGATTTCAACGCCGAAGCATGGACGAAGAACAGTTTTGATTTCCCGGTGCCCGAAGAGGTATATGCAGTTGGCAAAGGGCGGATTGAGTTGATCTTGTATCAGCGTGGCGAGGGCGACCTCTATTACGATGATGTGGCAATAGAGCCACTGACCGAATATACGCCGCCTGCTCAACCGAAAGAGCAGGTAACGGCAACCGCTACGACGCAGCCACCGCTGCTTAACCCGGGCTTTGAGCTTGATGAGGATAGCGACGGGGCACCCGATGCGTGGAAACCGTTCATGTCTGGTGAAGGGTTTGAAATTGCACTGGACGATACAGTTAAACGCAGCGGCAATCGTGCGGTGCGTATTACCGGCTTTGCCGGTCATGCGGATCGTGCGGCGGTGAACCAGAGTACGCAGGCGTTCAAGATCGGCCCTGCATACCGCGTCCGGTTTTACGTTCGCGGTGAGGGCAAAGCTCATGGCATCTGTCGTTTCAACTATATTGGTGAGGATGGTAACAACGCGGATCAGACTTTCCGGCTTATCGTTGAAGGCTTCGGAAACGATACGTGGACCGAAAAGACATATGAACTTGCGCCTTCAGCAGAGGTATTGGCAGCAGGCGAGGCGCGTATGGAGTTCATCCTGTATCAGACGGGCGAAGGCTCGATTTATTATGATGACGCTTCTGTGACGCCGATTGAAAAGTCCAATGGCCCCGCGCCAGACAAAAATGGCTTCGTTCAGCCGCTCGCGCCTCAGATGATTGTGTTCAGAAATCCAAGTTTTGAGCTCGATGATGATGGAGACGGCATTCCAGATGGCTGGAGTAAAGCAATACATGGTGAAGGGTACAGGATTGTTCAGGCCGATGAGGCGCACTCAGGTAAATACTCGGTACTCATTCACGGTGATGAAGCGCATGGCGACCGGGCCTGCATCATGCAAGTCTCGACTTCGGCGAATGTCGCGAACGCCTATCGCCTGAAATTCTGGGCGAAGGGCAGGGGTAACCCCAGCGGTGTCTTCCGCTTCCGCTATCAGGATGAGACCGGTGACGCACAGGAAAAACAGTACGATTTCAAGCTGGATGAAATTCCTGAGGACGAATGGAAAGAGTACGTATATGAATATCCCACCCTCCCTGGAGCCTTGAGTGCAGGCACCGTTGCAATTGAGGTTTTGCTTTATCAGCGGGATACAGGAGATATATTGTATGACGATGTGAGCGTAGAACCCCTTGATAAAATGCAAGTTACGCTCGAAGCTCTGAAGTCCCCCACCGATGCGCGACGGATGCCCGCCAATGGCAAAACGGTGCTGCAAAATCCGCCGGATCTCGTCTGGCCTCCAGAGGCGCTGGCCGCAAGTTATACCCTGCAGCTTTCACAGGATAAAGAGTTTGGCGAAGGTACCATCACCGTGGCCGGCCTGCCATATAACTGTCTGGCTTATAGTGAGGTGCTGGGAGAGGGTGTCTGGTACTGGCGACACGTGTGCAATGATGCGGCAGGAGCGCAGATCGCCGAATGGTCGGAGCCATGGGGTTTTGTCATTACAGAAGATGCGGTGGAATTTCCGATGCCATCGCCGAATGAATTGGGCGCACGCATTCCTGCGAGCCATCCGCGAATTTACGCCACCGCGGACTCACTGGCAGAATTCCGCAGCCTGAAAGAAGGGCGTTCAAGGGAATGGTGGGAGAGTTTCAAAGGCCGGATTGACAACTATCTGACGTCTGACATGCCAGTCGAGCCGGGGCCGGAATATGACATGACTGACAAGAAGAACCCCCTCACCACAGAAGGTATAAACATAATGAACGGGCTGCGGGGGCTCTGCTCTGGATACAGCGGCGCCATGAGTGACCTCGCGTTCGGCTATCTGCTGACCGGCGATGAAAGGTACGGGCGCGCTGCCGCCGATCGGATGCTGGAAATCGCGACATGGGACCCGGATGGCACAACGGGCTATCACAATCATGATCAGGTCTTCCGCGATCTGGCATGGAAGAGCGCCTGTGTGTATGACTGGACATATGATCTGCTGAGTGACGAGGAACGCGAGCTCGCACGCAACGGCATCGCGGCACGCGCACGGATTCTGTTCAAAGATTTCTCCGAGGATGCGCGGCCCATATATGCTTCGCCCTATGATTCGCATGGGTGGACTTCCATGGGGTTCCTTGGGGTTATCGCGATAGGGTTGGCTGGAGAACTTCCTGAAGCCAATGCGTGGTTTGATTTCGTTGCCGCGACCTATCCGGTACTCTATCCGCCGTGGGGTGGGGAAGAGGGCGGCTGGTGCCAGGGCGTGAGCTACTGGAAATGGAGTGTCGCTTTTGCCGGTTATTTTGTGGATGCGCTGGCATCATCGACTGGCCTGAATCTGTATGACAAGCCATTTTACCGGAATAATGGGTTATACAAGCTATACATGCATCCGCCGTGGTGTGATCGAGCACACTTCGGCGATGGTAACCTCGGCGGTCCCGACATTACGGATCGCAACAATATGCTCCAGTACGCGACTTTATATCAGAATCCATATTACAAGTGGTACGCCGATCAGATCCCCGGCGGGCGTGACAACAGTATCTACGGCTACTGGTGGTATGACTACGACATGGCAGCCCGGCCACCTGCGGACCTCGTGCAAAGCCGCTACCAGCCGGACATCGGGTGGGTCGGCATGCACAGCGACCTGACCGATCCGGATGACATCATGCTGATGTTCAAATCAAGCTGGATGGGGTCATTCAACCACAGTCATGCCGACCAGAACAGCTTCGTCATCTATGGCTATGGCGAACCGCTGCTGATTGATTCCGGCTATTATGACTGGTACGGATCGCCACATGACGCCGGCTGGACGCGGCATACCAAGGCGCATAATGACATCCTCGTGAATGGCGAAGGGCAGCAAACTTTCGACATCACCGCGAAGGGCAAAATTACCGATTATCTGGCCTCGCCCGTCGGCTGCTATACGGCAGGAGACGCGACTGAGGCTTACCATGACAAGCTCAGCAAATTCGTTCGCAAAATCGCCTACGTGCGGCCGGATGTGTACTTGATTGTCGATGAAATGGAGGCCGAGCAGCCTTCGACTTTCACGTGGGCTTGCCATGCGCTTCAGGAGATGGAGATTGACGAAGCGGCGCGCACTATTACCGTGA
>CAYSRY010000267.1:0-4428 GCA_964433395.1 uncultured Armatimonadia bacterium
TGCTCGACGAGGCCGGCGAGATTGATTTCACGAGTGTTCAGATGAAAGAGGCACTTGGGGAGATAGTGAAACTCGCCGAGGCTGGGGCCCTTCAGCCTGAGGTGCTTTCGTGGTCGTCTGAGCAGTGCCAGCAGGCTTTTGCTGAAGGCAGATTAGGCATGGTAATTGCGGGGTCGGCATTGGCTGAAGAATTGCGCAAAGAGTATGGCAATCTGCACTGGGCAGTGGCGCCGCTTCCTCATCGCAATACACCTGTTGCGGCGATAGCTTCGACATATCTGCTAACACTGCGGAGCTCTGAACACCGTGATGAGTGCCTTGAATTCATGCGCTACATGGTCAGCGAAGAGGTGCGCGAAGCCATGGTGGCCAGTGGCTCTGTGCCATCGCACCGCAGGCTTATAGCGAAAATGAAGACTGACAAGTGGCAGAGCGCATTTTGCGCAAATCTCGAAAATGCTCACAGCAGGCCAACTGCTAATTGGCGAGCTGTTGAGGCGATGCTCGATGACGCCATCTATCTTGCTTTGAGTGGGCGTTCGAGTGTTGGTGATGCACTGGACAGTGTGCAGGCACGGTATGATGAAACACGAGGCACGGTAGCGCCGCCAAACCTGTTTGGCGGATAAGCCCATGATATACGTTGGAATGCAGGCGAAGCCCGGGCCGAGTGGCTCGGGCTTTCTTTTTTCGATGGGATCGGTGCATATGCAGGTAAGAGCGCCAAGTGAGAGGAAAAGTGCACAATAGGGTGGCAGGCGGGGGCGAAATCGCCTGCGAAGAGTTTTTCACGGGAAACATTGAGTGAATGCCAGCGACTGGGTACGCGATCGGATTCCGGAAGGATTCACAAGCAGGAACCCATCAGATAGTCAGCAAATATCTGTATGGTAATTGCTGGAGATTTGGTATTGGAGGCGTGAAAATGGGTAAATACGGGCTTCGGTTTGTAATGATTGCAATTGCGTGCATGGTGGCCGCGACATTTGCATGTGCTGATGCATATGTCACAGTGATGCATTTCAACGATATCCATGGTCACCTGCAGGCGAAAGACAGTGATGCCGGGATTGTCGGCGGCATGGCGCGGATTGCCACCAGTGCGGATGGAGTTCGCGACTGGAATGACGCCCATGGGGTGACGACGCTTTTCCTTGAAGCGGGTGACATTCTTCAGGGTACGCCGCTCTCGACGGTCTACAAAGGTGAGCCGGATTTCAAATGCCTGAATCTGATGGAATTGGACGCGATGTGCTCGGGTAATCACGAGTTTGATTTCGGGCAGGCGAACTTCATAACGCTCCGTGACATGGCAGATTTTCCGATTCTCTCGGCGAATATCGTCTATGAGGAAAGCGGCGAGCGCTACACGCCGCCCTTCATGTTATTTACGCTGGCGGATGGCACCAAGGGTGCCATAATCGGGCTGACTGCAGAGACCACACCCGTTCAGACCGCACCAAAAAATGTCGAAGGGCTCCGTTTCACCGGCGCCATTGGCGAGGCAAAACAGCTTGTCGAACAGCTCCGCGGGCAAGCAGATTTCATCGTGGCGCTGACGCACATTGGCTTCTCGGAAGATAAAGAGCTGGCGCGGAGAGTGCCGGATATTGACCTGATAATCGGCGGGCACAGCCACACGCAGCTCGATGAACCGGTGCTGGTGGGGCGGACGCTCATCTGTCAGGCCGGTAATTACGGGGAATACCTGGGACAGGTGGATATGCTGGTGCGCAACGGTGACATTGTGAAGCACCGCGGCTTCCTTCGTCCGATGGACAAGTCAATAAAGCCGGACGCCGAAGTGCAGGCGGTCATTGACAGCTATGCCGGGAAACTCGATGAACGGTTCGGCGAGGTCGTTGCGCAGACGACGGTCAAGCTTGGTGCCGAGAAGACTGAGACGCGCCTTCGGGAAACTAATCTGGGCAATCTGATCTGCGATATCATCCGGGACTACGCCAAAGCGGATGTGGCTTTGTGGAATGCTGGCGGGATCCGCGCAAGTGTGGAGCCGGGCCCTGTAACGATCGGCGATGTGGTTTCGATCCTCCCGTTTGGCAATATCGTTGCCACTAAGGAGCTCACTGGGGCGGAGTTGCGCGAAGTGCTGGCATACAATGCGGCGCAGGAGAGGCCTTGGGGCGGATTTCTGCAGGTTTCTGGCCTGACGATGGAGATTGAAGGCGACCGACTGGCCAATGTGACGGTTGGCGGTGCGCCACTGGATGACGCGAAGACGTATGTGGTGGCAATGAGTGAGTTCATGCTTGATGGTGGCGACGGTTATGCCATGCTGAAAGAGGGAGCCGATCCCGTCTATCTCGGCTTCAGTGAAAATCACGTGGTCCTCGAAGGGCTTCGCGAACGCGGCACAGTAAGCCCACAGGTGGAAGGTCGCATCGTAATTCGCTGATTGGCTGACGAATGTTCTTACTACACTGGGGATAGCGGAGTGGAGGTCAGGAGCGGTATTGTTGGATTGCCGCCATTGGACACTATCAGAACAGGATGCGACCTGCTCGGCGGGCTCACGCGAGCTCGCTTTGGGCAGGTCGTTGCTTTTCTGGGTGCCTGGCAATATCTGCCTACTGCAGTCGGCAGATGAGATCAGGCGGTATGCGCCGTGGCGCGAAGCGAGGTAACTGGTTTGAATACGCAGAGGCGCATGTGCGCATGCCGAAGTTTTGGCAGGCAGTTTTGGCAGGCTGTCGGGCCGATATTGTGGATTGGTGGGATGTTTCTGATGCTGTGTCAGATTGCGCAATCACAGCCAGCCATAGACGCGTATGGGGGATGGAGCGGTGTTCAGGGGGAGGCGACAGGCTTCTTTCATGCGCAGGAAGTGGATGGCCGCTGGTGGCTCATAACCCCGGAAGGCAACGGCTTTCTCTCCATTGGCGTAAATCATATCAGTTTTGATGCAGATAAGATTCAGGGAACGCAGACCGCACCGTACAGGGATGCGGTGACTGAAAAATATGGTACTCGCGAGGCATGGGCGAAGGCGAGTATCGCTTTCCTGCGAAGCATAGGCTTCAACACGGTCGGCGCCTGGTCGGGGCAATCGGTGATGGAGAATGAGATGCCGTACACGGTTGTATTGGAGATAACCGGCAGGGCAAAACAGAGCGGCGAGGCAGTGGATGTCTGGGGGCAGCGTTTTGAAGACGTCGTTCGTGGCGTGGCAGAGGAGCGGTGCGCGCCGCTTCGAGACAGCAAACTGCTGGTGGGATACTTCAGCGATAATGAGCTGCACTGGGCACCGGACTGGCGAACGCTTACGACATTGCTTGAGGAATACCTGATGCTTCCTGCTGATGCGCCGGGGCATAAGAAAGCTGTGGAATTCCTGCAGGCGAAGTATGCATCCGCGGCTGATTTTCGCAAAGGCTGGCGTGTAAAAGTGCAGGGATGGCAAGATTTTGATAGGGGTGTGCAGTTCAACGGCTTTGACCGATCGCGAACTGCGGCTGCGGACGCGGCGGAGTTTGAAACAATCGTTGCGAAAAGGTATTTCGAAGTCTGCAATACTATAATCAAATCTGCTGACCCAAACCACATGGTAATGGGATGTCGGGTGCATTCGATGCTCGATCTGAACGTGATCAAGGGGGCGCGCGGGCATGTGGATGTCTTCAGCCTAAATCACTATTTTACGAATCCTGATATTGGATTTCTGCAGGCTGCGCATGAGGCTTGCGGAGCTCCGCTGATGATTACTGAATGGGCATTTCGAGCAAAAGATTCAGGCTTGCCAAATACACGTGGCGCAGGGCCAGTGGTGGAGACGCAGGCCGAACGGACTGCGAAGTATCGCGACTATCTTCAGGCAGTGATGCGAGAGCCGTTTACTGTCGGCGCGCATTGGTTTGAGTATGCGGACGAGCCCGCCGAAGGGCGTTTTGATGGCGAGAACAGCAATTATGGCCTCGTGAACATCGAAGATGAACCATATGAGGAATTCATCGGCCCGGTCGAAGAAACGAATAGAAGAATTTACCAGCTTCATGTGGGTGGCTGAATGCGTTCTCCTTAATACATCAATACATCACGAGCAGAGGAATGGTGCGAATACGGGATGAAGCATGGCTTTGCATCAGACTCCTGAGACAGTACGATTCTGGTATGGAAGGCGGATGAGTGAATTGGTTGTGAAAAGCCGTTGGGCGGCTGGCCTGATGTTCGCGATGGTGGCGTGCGCGTTGATGCTGCCGGCGCATAGGGTGTCCGCGGAGGATATGCAGGTAACGTATGCTGACCATGATTCATATGGCTGTGAGGCCAACCCGACTGGCAATCCCATCGGTGGCGGGGCGGGATATTCCGACATATTCACCGCTGGTGATTTCACGGTTCGGACCAAGGATGAATTGCTTGGCGCTCTGTCGCAGGCTCAGCCCGGACAGGTGATTTTCATCCCAGATG
>CAYSRY010000267.1:4438-4990 GCA_964433395.1 uncultured Armatimonadia bacterium
GTCTTGCCCGCTGGCGTGACGCTCGCAGGGACTCGCGGCCTGAATGGATCGCAGGGCGCTCGTATTTTCAGCACATGGGATGAGAGCTACCGACTTTTTCGGACCGCTGGTGATGAGGTCCGCGTAACCGGCTTGCGATTTGAGGGGCCACACGCCGGGCAGGCAAAGACGGCTAAATATTCGTCCTTCCTGTTGACCACGCATTACGGCCTCGAAGTGGATAACTGCGAGCTCTCAGCATTCAATACGCATGGAATTACTGCATCAACCGGGGCGTTCAATGTGTACGTTCACCACAATTACATACATCACATTCAGCGCAGCGGTTATGGATACGGAGTGCGCGTGGACGATTGCGCAGTGCGGATTATCGCCAATATATTCGACTATTGTAGACACCACATCGCATCTGGCGGCTCGCCGGGATGCAGTTATGAGGCGGCATGGAATCTCATAGAGGGCAATGCGAATGGGCATCATTTCGACATGCACGGTGGCAGCGATCGCGGTGACAGCACGAACATTGCAGGCGACTGGATGGAGATCCATCAC
>CAYSRY010000268.1:0-4984 GCA_964433395.1 uncultured Armatimonadia bacterium
TCATCGTTGTCGGCGCCTACGATTCCGCCCGTATCAACGAGAGTGACCCGGCGGTAGTCCAGTTCGGCTTCGGCATATATCCGATCCCTTGTCACACCGGGGCGGTCGTCGACCACCGCAGTACGAGATCCGACAAGGCGATTGAAAAGCGCCGACTTGCCGACATTAGTGCGCCCGACTATTGCAACAATTGGCAACATTTGTTACTTGGCTCCCAGCTTCTGGCGTGTCAGGTTAACCAGACCGCCCGCCTCTATGAGGTCGGCCACAGGGCCTGTGAGAGCGGAGAAATGCCACTCTTCGCCTGTGGTCAGATCGCGAATTATTCCGCCGTCAATATCGACTTCAACCTCGTCACCATCATTGATGGCGGCCGCGGCTTGTGCCTGCTCAATAATGGGCAAGCCGATGTTGAATGCGTTGCGGTAGAAAATGCGTGCGAAATTGGCTGCGATAATACAGCTTATTTTTGCAGCCTGTATAGCGATTGGTGCGTGCTCGCGCGAGCTACCGCATCCGAAATTCTGGCCCGCGACAATAATATCTCCGGGTTTGATGCTGCTGACGAAATCAGGATCAATGTCCTGCATGCAATGTGCGGCCAGCTGATCTGGGTCAGTCGTATTCAGATAACGGGCGGCGATGATTGCATCAGTGTCAACGTGGTCAGCATACTTATGTACTTTGCCTTTGGCTATCATTCATATCACCATGTCAGATGGTAGTGGTCCATGGATACCGGGAGTTACTTAGTCCAAATCATCGGGACTGCAGATTTTGCCGGCAACCGCCGACGCCGCTGCAATTGCAGGATTAGCGAGATATACTTCACTCTCGGGATGGCCCATGCGCCCCACAAAGTTGCGGTTCGTCGTCGCGATGGCCCGTTCTCCGTCGGCCAATATGCCCATGTGTCCACCCAGGCATGGCCCACACGTTGGCGTGCTGACAATGCAGCCCGCCTCCAGGAACGTTTCGACCAAGCCATTGCGCGTGGCCTCAAGCTGAATCTGCTGGCTGCCTGGAATGATAATACACCGGACGTCCTTGGCCACACGGCGTCCTTTGAGCACTCGCGCCGCTTCCTCCAAGTCTTCATATCGTCCATTTGTGCACGCGCCGACGACGGCCTGCTGAATGACGATCTCACCGACCTCAGAAATGCCGCGCGCATTCTCAGGCAAGTGCGGGAAACTGATCTGCGGCTCAATGTTGTCTGTTTTCCACTCGAATACTTGTTCATACTCGGCATCGGCGTCACTTGCAAACATCGTATACGGCCTGGTTGCTCGCTGTTTGACGTATTCCTCGGTTTTCTCATCCGGCGCAATGACACCATTCTTGCCACCGGCCTCAATGGCCATGTTGCAGATCGTGAAGCGGCCTGCCATCGGCAGATTGCGGATCGTCGATCCCGCAAACTCCATCGACTTATAGCGCGCGCCGTCGACACCAATCTGCCCGATGGTGAAGAGAATGATGTCCTTGCCTGTAACCCATTTGCCAAGCTCACCATCTATAACGAATTTGAGCGTGGAGGGCACGCGGAACCATGTCTCGCCTGTGGCCATCGCAGCGCCGGCATCCGAAGATCCGACGCCCGTTGAAAATGCGCCGAGTGCACCGTAGGTGCAAGTATGGCTGTCGGCGCCAATAACGACGTCACCAGGAAGAACGAGGCCCATGTCAGGCAGGATAATATGCTCAATCCCTCCGCAACCGGCGTCATAGAAATTCGAGATGTCCTGGGCACGAGCGAAATCCCTCATCTTCTTGACGAGCTGTGCGGACGCGATGTCTTTGTTTGGTGTGGAGTGGTCTGCGACAAGCACCACTTTGTTGGCGTCGAAGACTTTGTCGCCACCCATATTGTAGAACTGATCGATGGCGATAGGTGCGGTGATGTCATTGGCCAGCACCGCGGCGAGTTTGCATGTGACAAACTCCCCCGGACGGACGCAATCTACCCCCGCGGCATTTGCCAGCAGTTTTTCTGAAATCGTCATACCTGCAGCCATTATCATTCACCCACTCGTTAAGATCGTGTATCCGATCCTTTGAGCAAAAAAACGCCCCCTGGCAGGAAGGCGTTGCTGCTCGCAGCTTATATATTGTACCCCAAATGGCGTTCTACGACAATAGGCAGCTCACGTCCACCTGCTGGTCGGTGCCTGCGGCTCAGGCGTCAGCGGCAGTTGCAGCACTTTCAATATGGTCGATATGCGCCACTTTTCCATCTTCGGCCCACTCGACGGCAACCAGATCCACTCGAAGCGTACAGTTGAAGTGTTTGCCCTGCCGCGCGTATTGTTCGATGAGAGAGACGAGTTTTCGCCGTTTGCGGGGCGGGAACGCCTCTCCGGGCGTGAGGCTGCCTCTCGGGTAAGACTTGACCTCGACTGCCACGATTACACCATCGATTGTCGCGACGATGTCAATCTCGCCACGACGATGCGGCGCCCACCAATTTCTCTCGATAATGGTATATCCGTTTCTGCGCAGGTAGCGTTCGGCAGCTTTCTCGCCCCTGTCGCCGATGTCGCGAGTAGTCAAGCCAGCAGTTTGGCTCGTACCTTCCCATGATGGCAAGCGCGTGCGTACAAACTGGCGGAAGGCCGGCAAAGCATTCTGCCACCATCGCACGCTTCCCTCTGATTTGCGTGGCATTCGCTTCGCCATGCGCGGACAGTGGCTACTCCTCCGCGGGCTTGGGCAGCAAGCCACGATCAATCAGGTCGCGATAGATGGCTTCAGCTTCTGCTGCATCAGCGCACGGTGCCATTGCAAAACTGACGCCAACACATTCGTCGCGAGCGCAAACAGCTTCATCGCTGTAAATCAGCATCTGATCGAATCGGCTCTCAGAGAAGCGGTCCGGCGAGGCCCACATGAGGCCGGGCTTGCCAACACTCAGTGGAGCGAGGAAAACCCACCCGACGTGACCGATGCTGATATATTCATCACGCACTTTTCCCTGCCAGTCACGTCTGCCATCGGGAGTGACGTAATGCGGAGCCTGCAGCCACCCCCAGAAGGCACTGTTCTTCACCGCATTTTCGCCAATACTCACAGAACGACTGGTCAAAATCAATGCAGGTGTATCAGTCCGCGCAGTCATATCAAGTTCTACGCGTCCGATACCCTCCTGGGGTTTTCCCTCAATGCCTTGAGTGTTGTACACGACACGCACGGTTTTGCATTCACTGGTGTCCTCAAGCATGGACACACTCGTAATCCGCCACGGATATACCCATTGCCCGGCGATGTTGGCGGTCAGCCACGCCACCTGACCATTTGGGAGCTCGAGATGCTGAGTAACACCGCTAACGTGCAGTTTCCACGTACCAACGGGGGTACTGACTGTTACCAACTCATTCTGTTCGTCAATGTCCACGCCGAAAACGTGCAACTTGATTGGCCACGTCCGCGAATTTCCCATTGGAGCCAAGTCTGTGAGGGTAAGCTCCCCGTCATACTGCCCCGGAGTGAGGCCCGAGATGCGTGCTGCGATGCGCCCGCTCTTTGCCGGTGAAACGCAGCCGCTGGTGTCGAGTGTGACTTTGGCATTCGGCGCGTCCGGAAAACGCAGGCGGACACGATCTGCAGCAATCGGATTTTGCGTGTCTTTGATGCCAATGATGACATCGGCCACATTTGTGCCAATGCATCCAAGGTCCAATGTCTCAGTTGACGCTGGCCGTGCAACCCCGTTCACTTTCATACCAGTAAGCATTGGTGGCGTCAGATCATCCAATACCATCCATGCTGGCTTCTGCACGACCAGAAGAACTTCTCCCCCTGGAGCCATAGCCGGACCAATGTCGATAAAGAGTCGCCCATCAGTCCTTTGCACGCGCGTGCTTTGCCACCCGCCTCCAGGTACGCAGTAGTGAATTTCTTCACCGAAAACAGCGCAGAGGCCCCAAAAAATCGACAGGGTGATTATGAACGAGCGCCAAGCGATACGTGACGGTTTACTCATTCGGGGTATACAAGCCTTTCGCAACAATATCTGCATAGATTGACTGCGCTTCCTCGATGTCAGCAGCCGGGGCAAAAATCATCCTCATCTCTGCGGCCTCATCCACGTCGAGCTGACCACTTTCGCCGTACGTGAGGATGCTTCCGCCCGTGAATTCTCCGAACTTGTCGCGTGATACCCAGAGGAGTCCTGGTTCGTCAGTTTTGCGTGGAGCCAGCCACACCCAGTTCACGTTGCCGATCGTATAGTACTTGTTGGCGGCATCACTATGCCACTCCTGACGGCCATCTGCCGTCGCGTAGTATGGCGCTCCCAACCATCCCCAATTGGGTGCAAAGCTCTGCACCTTATCGGATATGTTGAATGAACGGGAAGTCACTACGATTGCTGGAGTATCGGCGCGCACCGTGAGTTCGTATTCAAATTCGACCATATCCTCAATCGGCTCATTTTTGAGCGTCTGAGCGTTTGCGTAGACGAGCACCGTTTTCTGTTCGGGAGTATCCTCGACAATCTCAACATCCGTGAATTGCCGGGGATACGTGAAATTTCCAGGAATGTTTGTAGTGAGTTTGGCCCATTGGCCTGTCGGCAGAAGCAGTTGGTTGGCTATGTCACCAGACCTCATCTCGTAGCCAGCAGTGCCATTTGAGATTGAGACTTTCTGCAGATCGTCGGCAATCGAAATGCCCATTACACCAAAAGCAATCGGCCACGTGCGCTCATTTGACAGTGGCGCCATATCTCGGATCGTGAGATTCCCTGTATATCGACCTGCGCCGAGTCCTGCCAGGTGGATAATCAGATTGCCCGACTTTGCAGGCTCGCCAAGCCCCGTTGCATCGACCTCAATGTCGGCACCTCGGCTGTCGCTCAGGCTGAATGCAACCTGGGGCGCGATTGGGTTGCTGTCGTCCGCAATTGCGAGCTCAATATCTGCGACTTCAGCCCCGAAGCCGCCAAAATCCAGAACATCGGCAACCGCCACAGTTTTTCCATCAA
>CAYSRY010000269.1:0-4109 GCA_964433395.1 uncultured Armatimonadia bacterium
CTCGGTCTCCCGCGGCTTCGATTCCCCGATTGCGCAAAATGGCAGGCCTGCCGCACGCTGGAAATTCACTGCCAGCGCACCGCCGAATTTTTCCCTGACGCCCGCCATGCACGCGCCCGCAAACTCCCCCTGCTCCTGCGCATTGCGCCACGACGTCACGACCCGCTGTTCCCCGCACGCAATTTCAAACGCTTGAGCAACATCGCCCGCCGCATATATATCAGCATCTGATGTCCGAAAGAAATTGTCCACCAGCACGCCCCTGTCACATGCCAGACCCGCCTGCTGTGCAAGCTCGATGCGCGGCCGCGCTCCAACTGCAATTCCGACCACATCACAGTCGATTGTCCGGCCCTTGCTGGTCTTCACGCCGCAGACCTGCCCATCCTCCAATTCAAAACTTTCGACTTCCTCCTGCAGCGCGAGCTCCACACCCCAATCCGCCAGCGCCGCCTCCAGCAGTGCCCCCGCCTCTTCATCAAGCGCGGGCGCCCCAACTCTGGCCTCGCGCACAAGATGCGTTACTCCCACGCCCCGCTCATGGAATGCGCGCACAAACTCCAATCCCAGCAGCCCGCCACCGACCACGACCGCATGTTTTGCATCCCGCGCCCATTGCGAAATTCTCTGCGCATCGCTGAACCTGCGGAAATATCCGATCCGCTCGCCCTCCGAGCCGGGCCACGGAATTTCGATCGGGTCCGAGCCGGTCGCAAGCAGCAGCAGGTCATAGGCCACCTCGCCCCCGCTTGCCAGATGCACTTTCCGGGCCTCTCTATCAATCGCGGCCACCGTCTCCCCCAGCACAAGTTGCGCGCCCTTCACGCGATACTGGCTCCCCACTGCAAACAGGTCAGACTCCTCAATGCCACCGATATAATCCGGCAGCATTGGACGCGAATAGATGTCGCATGCTTCTTCGGTGATGATCGTAATCTGCGCATCATCATCAAGCGCACCGATTGCGCGCGCCGCCGCCCGGCCCGCGCCGCTGTTCCCGACGATGACATATCGGCAGCCAACTGGCCGCTCTTCGCTCACTGTCATAGTGCGGAATTTCTTCAACGGGTCGCGTTCTCTCTGCGCAAATGCGGTAAACGGCGCTCCGCATGATGGGCATTCATCTGGTGGCGCATCGCCTTTGTGGATATAGCCGCAGACTGAGCAGATCCATGGTGATGACATGACAGGCCTCCCGAAACTCGCGTCGCACAAATTGTAGCGCTGGACATGGCCACGTGTTGTGGCTGCCTTCTATGTCTTCGCGACGCCCCCACTGATTCCTGTCTCACCACCTCGCGATTGCCTCCGTCGGCGCGCTTCGCGCAGCGGCTATATATAGGCCGCCTTCCGTAAATGCCCCAATAGTCTTGCGCATACACAGTCGCAAGGCGCTCCCCTCTCCCCCATGCACAAAAAAAAGCCGCCGGGAATATTCCCGGCGGCTTTCAATATGCCACAATCCAATGCCGCTAGCTCAGCCAGCTTGCCAGGTTATTGTAGCTGATCTCGATGCTTGCGAACTCGTCTATCTGACAGGTGTCCTGCTCGACGATATAGATGTTGACGCCTTCCTCTGCGGCCGCGTCAATGATGTTCGGCCAGTCCAGATTACCCGCGCCGACTGGCTCAAACTGTGACTCGGTGTTCGAAAGCGGGCTGCTGTCCTTGCAGTGCAGACTGCCGATACGCCCCGTCATCTTCTTGATCCAGGCGACCGGGCTGGCGCTGCCACGAGCGACCCAGCACAGGTCAAGCTGGAATTTGAAATATGCCGGATCACTGTTCTCCATCATGATGTCCATTGCGGTTTTGCCATCATAAATGATGTACTCGTGCGAGTGATTGTGATACTGGAATGTCACGCCGCCCTCGGCCAGCTTCTTACCGATTTCGGTTGTGAGTTTTGCATACTCGGCATAGCCTGCCGTGTTGTGGTACGAAGCAGGCGAACCGCTCCCCACAAGCCCAGCCCCGAACATTTTCATCCGGTCAATTGTCGTCTGCGGCTCATCTTTCATCTCGTCCCACGAACTGTGGCAACTCACGATCTGCAGACCTGCGGCATCGCACGCGGCTTTGAAATCTGCCTCTTCCATGCCGCCGAAACCTGCGCTCTCAACATGTGTGTACCCGATGCCGGCGACTTTTTTCAATGTTGCCTTTGTATCCTCCGGTGTCTGCATGTGCTCACGCACTGAATACAACTGAACAGCAATGATGGACTCTCCCATGTGGAACCCTCCAAATATCTGTATTATCAGAAGCGGCACAAACCGCTCCCTTGACGTTCCCCACAATCGCGCATGGATGCGCGAAAGCTACTCACAAAAATTCGACGCCGACGGGTACACACCTCCGCGCGATGGCGAACAGCATACGACAAAACGACGAATGACACAACAGCATACGGCACCATATAGCACTATATAGAATGTGATGAATGACGAACAGCACAATTGGGCCGCCAGAGGCGGCAACGGCAAAAGGATAGAACGGCCTGAACGACAAAACGACGGCACATCGTGGGGAGGTCTTTTGTAAAAGACCCCCCACACCGACGGAGCTGCGCTCCGGACCGAAAACTTTCAGAAGGACGGCAACGGCCACAATATGAAAATTTGCCCGTACCTTTTGCGAGTGCGGCACGCGCCGCAGAAAATTACAAAACGATAAACACGGCCTCTTCAGGTGAAGTTGGAGTCGTGCCAGCCCGCTTCTCATATTATATCTGTTTTGTTATGATAATATACTGTATTTAGTATTGAAATATACGCTATTTGATATACTATTATGCAATTTTTATTTCATTCATAATGCAAATAGAGTATAATACACTCATGAATGAGATTTCGAAACCCAAACAAAATTGGGGACACGATGCCCTGCACAATCTTTTCGGCTCCCAAACACGGGCCGACATTATCGCGTGGTTTTTTGCACAGCCAGGTCGCACTGCCCATGCGGCCGAAATTGCGCGTGAAACCAATCACCCATATCCTGCGGTACACAGGGAATTGCAGGAACTCCAGCGACTTGGTATCCTTAATACCGAAGTCATCGGCCGCATGAAAATATTCTCACCAAACGATAACTCGCCGCTCACTCCGGGCTTGCGACTTCTCGCGTCAGCCGCAGTCGGCGCGGTTGGCAGGCTCGCCGATGCGCTCGGCTCTGCACGCCTCACCATTGCCTCTGCCCCTGTGGCCCTCGCATTCATATTCGGCTCGATGGCAGCGGGCACGGATACCCCCGAAAGCGACGTTGACCTGATGGTCATCGGCGAGATCGGCGGAATGGAGCTCGCCTCACTCTGCGGCGAGGTCGAAGAGCAGACTGGCCGCGAGGTCAACCCGGTCAGCTACACAGTTGCCGAATTCCGGGCCCGCATTGCCGAAGGTGGCAGCTTCCTGGCCGAGGTGCTCGCAGGGCCAAAAATCTTCCTGAAAGGCGATGAGGAGACCCTTGCAGAGCTTAGTGGCTAAAGGAATAATCCGAGGCCACGACTTCAGCCCACACGTAGTCTCGCGCCGAATCACCGAAGCCGGCGCGCTGGCCGAGCGTCACCTTGAGGATGCCGCCGTCGACGGATTATCCGACGACGCGGCCCACAATCTCGCCTATGCCGCGGCACGGGTCATGGCTGAAGCTCTCATGCTCTCTGAGGGCTATCGTCCCGGGCACGCGATCGGCGGGCATGCGGCTGTTTTCGCATTTCTGAAAGTCTGTGCACAGGGGCGCTGGAAAAAACAGGCTCTCTACTTTGACATGTCACGCCGCAAGCGGAATGTGGCCGAATATGAGATGACCGGCACAATTGCTCATCGCGATGCGGCGGAGCTGCTTGAGACTGCCACAGAATTTGTCCAGCAGGTCAAAACGTACCTTGCGGCCAAGGCCTGAGCGCGTAACTGGTATTATAATGTGTGCGTATACTATGATGAGTGCTCTGCCCCACTCCGGGCACATTGATAGATGCTGAGTTATGATCACGGTATGATGCAGGTCGATACTAGACATTGAAGAAAAGTGACTATGTACCGTTTGTAGTGCTTGCAACAATCGGCAATCGCGGAGGGCAGCTTTATGAGCGATCGCAATGTCTGGGA
>CAYSRY010000269.1:4119-4974 GCA_964433395.1 uncultured Armatimonadia bacterium
TTTGTAGTGCTTGCGACAACCGCTAATCATGGAGGCAGCTCTATGAGCAATCGCGACGTCTGGGATATTTCAGCCGATGACTTACCCGATGAGACACCATCGCCTCCTGCACCGCAGCAGCCTGACCAATGGTACCTTTCCATCGAAGGGACAGTACACGGGCCTCATCCGCAACGAGACATTTACTCGTGGGTGCAGAACAATAGTCTTTCATGGGACACTCTGGCCAGCCGGGGGCGCTCAGATAATTGGCGAGCGCTGCGCGACATCGAAGAATTTTGCGACCCAAAACGACCATACGGTGGCACTCCACCTCCTCCGCCAGGATGACTGAATAGGCCGCAGTCGCAACGTTCGCAAGGCCAACCGGTTGCCGCGGCAAAATCACCCATCCTTGCCGCTATATTGAATGTCTTCCATATTGGCATCGGCTATGTGTACCTTGGCCAGACCACAAAGGGCATCGCCACGTTTCTGCTCTGCGCGCCCGTGTTGATATGTCTTATTATCGCCACAGGCGGGCTGATTATAATGGTTTGGTGGCTCGTTTATGTCGCCGCGGCAATTGACGCATATAAGATTGGGCAGAAACTGCAACGCGGCGAAGCGGTCGGAGAGTGGGAATTGTTCCCTTCATAGCCCCAAACCGCAATATAACAAGGAGAACGCTATGCTCGAAAACATAATCAGACATGCTGAGGACATGGAAACCGTCGAATCTGAGTCCGGCAGCATGACCTGGATGGCCAATGCCGACTTCGCCAACACCAACGAACTCTCCGTCGGCCGGCTTGTCGTAAAGCCCGGCTGTTCCACCACATACCATCACCACGATAATGCGGAGGAAATCCTCTA
>CAYSRY010000270.1:0-4963 GCA_964433395.1 uncultured Armatimonadia bacterium
CCCGTATACGATGACAATCAGCGGGAAGAACTCAATTGTTATCGAGAATGTTGCGGTCGGCGAAGTATGGGTATGTTCCGGGCAGTCGAACATGTCTATGGATGTGGACAAGTGCATCAATGCTGAAGCGGAGATTGCCAGCGGCGACTATCCGATGCTGCGCTGTTTCACGGTGAAAGTGAAGTATACGGTGGAGCCGCTGGATGATGTTGAGGGCGACTGGAAAGTGGCAACTCCCGAGACCGTGGGGAGTTTCACTGCGGCTGGGTATTTTTTCGCCCGGGAACTGCATAAACGGTTGGGAGTGCCGATAGGCATTATCGACAGCTCACTGAGCGGAAGTGGCGCGATACCGTGGGTGCGGCGCGCCGAACTTGCCGCGAATCCGGAGTTCGCACCGCTGCTCGAACAGGTTGAGAGCGGCGTACAGCATGGTGCCCCGAAATCGACGCCTATATGTCTGTACAATGCCATGATTGATCCTTTGACGCCGTACGGCGTCAAAGGCGTAATCTGGTATCAAGGAGAATCGGATGCACATCTGGCGAAACGGTATCGGACGCTTTTTCCAACGCTGATTCAGAGCTGGCGGAATGCGTGGCGCAACAGTGAAATGCCGTTCATATGGGTGCAGCTTGCGAATATCGATACGAATCGTCCGTGGGCGTTTTTGCGGGAAGCCCAGACACTGACACTGGCAATGCCACATACGGCAATGGCTACGGCAATTGACATCGGAATGGCCAAGAACATCCATCCGGTTAACAAACAGGAAGTCGGACGGCGGCTGGCTTTGGCCGGCCTGGCGACAGTGTATGGTGAGAAAATTGAGTATTCCGGGCCTATGGTGCGGAGAGTGAGTTTTGACAACGGCAAAGCCATCGTGAGCTTTGAACATGCGGAGAGCGGGCTTGTGACTGGCGATGGCGGGCCAGTGACAGGCTTCGAGCTTGCCGGAGAAGATGGGAAACTTGTGGCGGCGAGCGCTGAGATAGTTGGAAATCAGGTTGTCGTGAGCAGTGATAGCGTGAAGAATCCAGTTTCAGTTCGGTATGCTTTCACGTCGAATCCGGTATGTAATCTGTATAATGAGGCTGGACTTCCGGCAGTGCCATTCCGGACTGATGACTGGCCGGAGCCTGACTGGCAATAGGTTTGGTAGCAGTGTGGTTCAGTAAGCGAAAAGGGGCTTTAGAATGCAGCGAAGATTCCGTGGTGTGTGGCTGGCTGGGCTGTTGTGCGCGTTGATGGTGGCAGGGCTGGCGGGAAGTGCGGCAGCCGATGTGCGGTTGCCGGGGATCATTGCGGACAATATGGTCTTGCAGCGAGGCATGCGAGTAGGCCTGTGGGGCTGGGCAGATTCGGGCGAGAACGTAATGGTAGAGTTCAATGGGCAGACGGCCAGCCGCGTGGCAAATGCCGATGGGTATTGGCGAGTGACGCTGCGGCCGATGACGGCTGGCGGACCATTTAACATGGTTGTGCGCGGAAATAATGAGATAGTCGTGAAGAACGTCGCAATTGGTGAAGTCTGGATCGGTTCCGGCCAGTCAAATATGGCGATGGCGGTAAACCGGGCGATGAACTTCGAACAGGAGAAAACAGCATCGGATGATCCGATGCTGCGGCATTTCACAGTAGGCAGAAGTGTGAATGCCGAAGTGCAGAGTGACGTGACTGGCAGTTGGCAAGTTGCAGGGCCGGAGACAGTTGGTGGTTTTTCGGCCAGCGCGTACTTTTTTGCACGTGAACTGCGAAAACAGCTTGGCGTGCCAGTGGGCGTGATAAACAGCTCATGGGGTGGCAGTTCGGCGATAGCCTGGATGCCGCGGCGAGACCTTGCCGGGGATGCTGAGCTTGCTCCGCTTCTGGGGGGATATAAGGAGCTGTTGGCTCTGTATCCGGAGGCGACAAAAGAGTATTCACGTGTAATGCAGCAATGGTATAAGGATGTCGCTGAGGCAAAGAAGGCCGGGGAACCAGAACCGAAGAGGCCATGGGTGAAGGGTGCAGTGCCAACGGCGACAGCGACCGGCATGTGGAATGCGATGATCGCGCCGCTGACGGGGTATACGATACGGGGCTGCATCTGGTATCAGGGCGAGGCGGACGCCGGGCGGTATAATATCTATACCAAAATGATGACGGCACTGATTGAGGCATGGCGGCGTGAATTCCGACAGCCGGACATGCCATTTATCTGGGTTCAACTGGCGAATTATGAGCCGGGAACGCTCTGGCCATGGCAGCGGGAGGCACAGACGAAGACACTTGCACTGCCGAATACCGGAGAAGCATGCATTATTGATGTCGGCATGGCAAATGATATTCATCCAGTGAATAAGCAGGCAGTTGGCTATCGGCTGGCGCTGAATGCTCTGGCAAACGTATATGGTATGAGGATTGAGTATTCCGGGCCTACGTACCGTGAAATGAACGTTGAGGGGAATACAATCCGGATCAGCTTTGACCATGTTGGCGGTGGCCTTGAGGCCGCTGGCGGTGTGGTAAAAGGCTTTGTAATCGCTGACGAAGATGGGCAGTTTGAAGCCGCCGAAGCCGTTATAGATGGGGATGCAGTTGTAGTCTCAAGCTCGACAGTGCCAAATCCGGTTGCAGTGCGCTATGGCTGGGCTGCAAATCCTGAGGTGACGCTTTACAATGCCGAGGGACTTCCAGCATGCCCATTCCGGACCGATAATTGGGAGCGTGTGCAGTAGTCGCAGGTTTTGGTAAAGCTGTGATGACGCAGTGCAAGAGGCCGCCCGGATTGGGGCGGCCTCTTTTTGTTTGCTTTTGGGATAGTCTGTCAGCGGATCTTCATCCAGCGAGAGAAGCCGTATGGGTGGGATGGCAGAAGCGGCCCATCCATAGGAGGCTGGGCAATTCGAGCAGCCTGTCTTGCGGGGGCATCGTAACCCGTGACCCATGCGTCGAGAATGAGCTCGTCGGCGCGGTCAGAATGGAAATCGATCGTGGCAGACGTGTAGCCGCCGTCGGGAAGAGTAAAGACATAGTAATCGCGATCACGCGGCCCTAGTGGCGGGAGAATGCGCGAAGTGCCGTGTCCGCGCTGTTCTTTGCGGTAGATGCGAGTAACTGGCATAACGTTCCGTTCGGCACCAGCGCGGAAACGGGCCGTACTGGCGCGAACGACGAGGTCGTCTAGAATATCTTCGGGTGCGGATACGGAGATGAGAATTTCGGCTTTCTCCATACGGTATGGGACCCCGAGATACCATTGGAGACGCCAGCCATTGTCGGTGGCCTCGTCGGCAGTCTTCTCCGCGCCAAGCGAATGAATCTGCATGGCCGGGGCAACCGTGGGGCCGATTTTGTCGGTGGTGGGAACACTGCCCGGGAAGCTGTAGACCCATGAATCGCCATATGGAGCGACCATGAATGGAGAGCTCTTGGCAGGTGTGACCTCCGGCTGCTGATGACGGAAGAGTTTGAGAACAACGACTTCGTGTCCGAGCAGCTCCATGGAAGTGATGCGAAGGTCCTGCCAGAACGGATAGACCTGGCGAATCGTGTTCGGGTGATATCCAAGCCATGCTTTGAAATCGGTCTGAATGCGCTTAGGCGCGACTGAAGGATTGCGCAGCACGAGCCATGCGGCGTCTTCGGAGGGATGGAGATAGCCATATACCTCGCCGGCCGCGGGATCGCCGCCGACCATCCGGGTGTGGCGTGTGCCGAGTTCGTCGGCGTGATAGTGGAACCATGCGAGCGTGGCCTGAATATCATTTACCTGCCACTGGCGCAGCCCCTCAGGTGTGAAAGGCATGTGGAGATATGTTGTGCCGCGCATGAACTGGAGAATAAGGTTGTCGAGCCATGTATTGTGATCATTGGCGCACGGATTGTTCATCGCGTCGCCAAAGCCGTGATTGTCCCACGCGTCGAATGGCATTGGAGTTTCGGACCTGCGCGCCATCTGAAAATACATCGCGTCGCGGTGGGTATTGTCGCGGTCGCGCTGAGTGCGTGATGGGAGGGCGGCATATTCAAGGTCGCCGGAATCAGTGAGCCAGACGTGATTTGCGGCTGTGAGCCACCAAGGACTCGGCCACCATCCATTGCGGGTAATCAGGTCAGGGTTGGCTTCGCGCATGCGCTTGTCAATGCGGTTGAATGCGAGAAGTGACGCTTCGCGGACATGATCGGGAGTGGGGTAGAGCTCGTCGAAGGCCGGATTGGTCGCGCATTCATTGTCCCAGTCAATTTTGAGATGAGATACGCCGACGTTTCGGACGAGCTCAACAAACCGATCGCCGAGCTTCTTTTCGAATGATGGCTGCATCATGACGACATAGTCATTGTTACTGTAGGCATCGCCGGGACCGTCACCTATTTCCCATCCCTGCTGGCGAATCCAGTTCGGATCAAGACCAACCGGGCCGTTGTGGCTGACCCAGAGCGAGAACTTCATGCCCAGTGCTTCGACGCGTTTGCGCATGGCGATGAGATGCTCGTCGTTCTGATCATTTTCCATGCCCTGATAGAATGACGCGCGGTCGAAATAGCCTGCGTCCATGCCGAGACCGTCGGGCTTCAGCCCGATTTCCTCCATAGCGTCGAGAAATGCGTCGGCGGCCTCCCATGAATGCTGATACTCCTCGTATTTGTCGCCGCCAATGATGGTTGACCAAGCGTCACTGACGATGATAAACGGCTTGGAGAGACGCGGGTAACGGATGGTCCAGAGGTAGTCCATGAAAAGGTCTGGGACAGCTTCGCGCGATGCAGCGCAACCGAATACGGTCGGGAATGAGATTATGGAGCCGTCAGCGTCCCAGACCGGATGGTGGTAGATTTCGATGGTTTCGCCAGGGACAGTGAATGCGGACGGATGCTCAATGCCGAAAAACCAATCGCCAGAATAGACGGGAAATCCACATCCCGGCTGATTGGCGTACGTGTCGCGGCCTTCCTGCTGCTCGGCGTCGAGGCCGCCACG
>CAYSRY010000271.1:0-4949 GCA_964433395.1 uncultured Armatimonadia bacterium
CGCCCAATTGACCAATCAAGACCCCTTGGAGCCCATGGACAGCAGTCAGTTCATGTCGCAGCTTTCAGAACTGGAAAGCGTTGCGCAGCTTCAGGAAATAAACTCGAACCTCAAGGAAGCCGGACAGATTTCTGGGCCCCTGAATACATTGGGGCGGACTGTCTATTGGGAAGATACGTCGGGTCTCATTCAGAGTGGAACGGTCAGTGCTGTTGAGAAGAGCTCCGAAGGCAGTTATCAGTTGGCGGTGGACGACATGCTGGTTGATTTTGATCAAGTCGTGCGGATTCAATAGGTGTCAGCCGACAGTGAAGCCACCACGGTCGGAGGGGAATGTGATGAATACGAATCAGTGCAATGAGGAAGCGCGCAACGCAAAGACTGCAATCAATCACGAACGCTGGCATGAGACGGCTCTCCTGGAGAAAATGGCCAGAGTAGGCACCGGGAGCTGGAACTTGTCGCATGCTTTTGAGCTTATGACCGCGGAGATTGGCAAAGTGGTGAAGCACGATGCGGCAATCCTCTTTTCATACAATGCAGAGCGTCGCATTCTGATTGTTGACGCCATTGCGCCAGCCGGTGCAGCACGTCTCGTGCGAGGAACACAAATCCCTGCAGATGGAGCTGTGATGGAATTAGCCCATGGGAATTTGGCGGCAGCTGTGTGCATGGATACGCGCACTTCATGTTGCACGCTGGAGAATGATCTGAGTGAAATAGGGCTGCACTCATGCATTACAGTACCGTTGCGCTGTAAAAACGGCCTGGAGGGGCTTCTGACACTCTGTCGGCATGGACGTCACGGTTTCCGCGCGGACGCGAGCATCAATCTCTGCCAACTGCAGCAGCCACTTTCGGTAGTGATTGAGCACGTGCGTAAACGCGAAGGTAACGACAAGTTACCGCAGTTCTTCGATCGTTCGACGGAGCTTGAACGTATGCGCTCAATTCGCGAGCTGAGCAGCAGCATTGCGCATCGGCTGAATAACGTTTTCGCCGCCGTTGTGGGCAATGCGCGACTTGCGATGGAGTGTGTTCCTGACCCGAAAGCGCGACGGTATCTGGAGAATTTGTACGAGCAAGGCCTTGAGGGTGCGCGCGTTGTGCACGCGATGCAGCAATTCGCGGCAACAGAGGCACCCACCAATGCGAGCAAAGTCGATCTGCATGTCGTGACGGAGGGTGTTTTGCAGATCACAGACGGTCTGTGGCGCCACCAAGTGGAGGCGCGACGAATTCACCTGATCTGGGCGCACGATCGTGAAGAAGCGTGTTCTGCGCTGAGCAATGCAGCCGAACTTCGTGAAGCGACAGTGAACCTGGTTTTCAATTCGATTCAGGCACTACCTGATGGTGGGACAATCTGGCTCAGCGCTGCTAACAGCGCTCCCTGGGCACTCATTGAAGTGCGAGATGACGGGTGCGGCATGGATGACGAGACAGTCCGTCGCTGCACAGAACCATTTTTCACTACACGCCCCAATGCCTATGGTCTGGGTCTGAGCATTGCGGCAGGTGTAGCTCGCAAATACGGCGGGCATTTGGAAGTTAACAGTCAGTTAGGGTACGGCACAGCGGTTCGTATAATGCTTCCGTCTGCCAACCACGGAGTATAGTCATCTTTGAGTCCACAAGAATAAAGACCTTCAGGAGGTAGTGTTTCTTGAACAGAGCGCTTTCCGCTGGCTTGGCCGGCACCTTAACGAATCAGACACGCCTTGACACAATCGGTAATAATCTCGCGAACGCCAATACAATAGGCTTCAAACAAAGCAGAGCATCGTTCAGCGATGCATATTATCAGACGCTTCGTTCCGGAGCGGCAGCAAGTGCAAGCTCCGGCGGGACGAACCCTGTGCAGCTCGGCAGCGGCAATTCACTTGGAACAATTCAGACCCTATACACACAGGGATCTGTGAGCAGCACAAGTCAGGCACTTGATGCGGCAATAGAAGGGCCAGGGATGTTCATTGTGGGAGACGGCACAAGCCAGTATTACACCCGCGATGGAGCTTTTTCGATGGACGACCAACATACCCTTGTGGCAGCACACAACGGCATGCGAGTACAGGGGTGGATGGCAACAGGCGGAGTAGTTGATACGACGCAGCCAGTTGGGGATCTGCAGTTTCCAGTTGGCGAGCTGGCGATGGGCGAGACGACGGCGAGCGTGAACATGACCGGGAATCTGCAATCAGACGCCACAGTCGGCACTGAGGTAGTAAGCAGCATTGATGTGTACGATTCACTGAGCAGCGCGCATGAAATGACGGTCACCATGACAAAGAATGCAGCGGCAAATACGTATGATGTAGTGCTTGAATGTGAGGGTGTAACGACGACTGCGGCGCAGATTTCTTTCGATGCCAATGGGGTTTTGAGCAGTGGGAGTCCCGTAAGTATCAGTTTTGCTCCTGGCAACGGAGCATCAACACCGCAGACGATAGCGGTTGATTTCTCTCGCGTAACACAACTGGCTCGTGACGCGGATGCCGTGGCGCAGACTCAGGATGGGCGTCCGGCGGCGGCTTTGATGGAAGTTTCCATTCAAGAGAATGGCCTTATCCAAGGCAGTTACAGTGATGGTCAGCAATTGACGCTTGGGCAGGTAGCATTGGCGTCCTTTGCGAATCAGGGTGGCCTGGAACAGACAGGCAGTAATTTATTCTCAGCCGGTTCAGCGACAGGGAACGTAACAATTGGGGCAGCCGGGACCGGTGGACGTGGGAAAATCGTGGCGCAAGCCCTTGAACAGTCCAATGTTGATTTAACGGAATCGTTTGTGGATATGATCAGCACGCAGCGTGCCTTCCAGGCTTCGACGCGCGTGATCTCTGCAGCGGATGATATGCTTGAAGAGGTCATGCGCCTGGCGCAGTAGCGTATGTGTGCAGATAAGGCTGAGCATGAGACCCCGGAAGGAGCGTCCGGGGTCTCTCGGTGCCAAAGTACGCATGGGTGCGAATTTTGTGTGAGATGTATGCCTAAAGGCACAGTAATTGCGGACAGAGGAACGATGATCTACCTAACACGCATGGACAAATCAGAGATACTCCTGAATGCTCTGCTCATCGAACGGATTGAGCGGACCCCCGACACGGTTGTTACGTTAACTACGGGCAAAAAGGTCATGGTGAGAGAGACGCCAGATGAAATCATGGAGCGCTCGGTCGCGTATCTTCGCAGCCTGCGCGGCGGCACAGGCGCAGCCGATGATGGGGACGCGCAATCGATCGTAAACATCGCCCAATTCGGGCGAGTCACGAAGTAGGGAGCTTGCATGGATATTGGTACCATCATTGGCCTCGTTGCCGCATTGGGGGCGCTGGCCCTTGGCTGCATTCTGGAAGGCGGCAACCTTGGCAGCTTTTTTAACGTTCCGTCAGCAATGATTGTTTTTGGCGGGACTTTGGGTGCCGCTCTGGTGTGCACTCCCCTGCCGGTCTTCATCCGTGCACTGATGTCGCTTAAGTTGACTGTTTTCGTGGGGAAATCAATGACCCCCAAAGCAGCAGTGGAGATGATGGGGGAGTTGTCACGGCTTGCACGCCGTGAGGGGATTTTGGCACTTGAGGCGCGTCTCCCTACCATAGAAGACCCTTTTATGCGGAAGGGCTTGCAACTGGTTGTGGACGGCACCGACGGGGAAGTGTTGAGGCAGATTTTGCAGTCAGAGATTCGCAATCGGTGTGCGCGGCATGGAGAATGTGCGGGAGTATTCTCCTTGATGGGTGGTTTGGGACCAACGCTTGGTGTCATCGGTACGGTTATGGGCCTGGTGCACATGATGGAGAAACTGGAAGACCCGTCAAGCATGGGTCCAGCAATTGCAGGTGCTTTCATTGCGACTCTTTATGGTGTTTCTTCGGCTAACCTGGCTTTTTTGCCTTTGGCCGGAAAGCTCCAGGCGCGCAGCAAAGAGGAAAAATTTGTGAACATGCTGGTCATGGAAGGGATTGTCAGTCTACAGGCAGGCGAGAACGCGGTAACGATTGAGGAACGTCTGAACGCGTATCTGCCGCCAAAACAGCGGAACAACGCGTCAACAGGGACTGGGGCAGCAGGAGGACAACGTGAGCGACGAGCTGCTTGACGAGGGAGACAGTGAAGAAAACGCCGAACGATGGCTGCTGACGTACTCGGACATGATCACGTTGATGATGGCTTTCTTCATCATGATGTACGCCATGTCGAAAGTTGATGCGGGGAAGTTCTCGGCGATGGCGACTTCAGTGCGTACGGAGTTCGCAGGTTCTGGGTTGCCGAGTGGCGATGACATGCTGCAAGTCAACGCAGGTCTGGCGACCAGCCTTGGGATTATAAATGGTACGCAATTTGGATTGCGGGAGAACATTAAGAAGAGTTTGGACAAGACACTTGGCAAGGGCGAGCTGAGACAAAGTATTCAAGTTCTGGAGCGAGATGGGAACTTGATACTTCGTATGCTTGACAGCAGATTTTTGTTCGCTTCCGGGAGCGCCGAGCTTACGGACAGGAATCGCAAACTGCTGGACAAGATTTCGCCGATCCTGCGCGTGTTGCCATATCAGGTGAGAATAGAGGGGCATACAGACAACGTGCCAATCAATACAGCGCGCTACCCGTCAAACTGGGAGCTTTCGACTGCGCGTGCGAGCAGCGTTGTGATGTATCTGGTGCGCAAACAGGCATTTTCGCCAGATCGGTTTAGTATCGCCGGCTATGCCGACACGAATCCAGTCACTTCGAATGAGACAGCTAAGGGGCGGTCAATTAACCGGCGGATCGACATGATTATCTTTACTCAGCCAGCAACCGCGCCGAAGACGAATGAAAAGAGTCTGGAGACAATTGGCAGCGAGGCTCTGGATTCGCCAGTTGATGATCGCTCAGGCATCGTCCCGCCAATAAATATTCTCAGTGAATGATCCTCGCTACAGCACGTCAGGAGGTTGAGAGATTTGCCG
>CAYSRY010000272.1:0-4947 GCA_964433395.1 uncultured Armatimonadia bacterium
GCTGATTGGCGTACGTGTCGCGGCCTTCCTGCTGCTCGGCGTCGAGGCCGCCACGAAGGCCGTAGCCGACACGGCGGACAGGCGATGGGACTTCAGATTGCGTATGGACCCAGACGCGAGCAGGAGTTGGCGTGTTCTGCGGCGCGGTGAATGTTACCTGTTTGCGGAACCATGAATAGTCGCCATCGAGCCAGTAGCGCACCGTCGCAGTAAGAGCAGTGGTGGGGCATGTAAATGAGAACGTGGCATCGGTCGATGTGGAAGCGAATGCCGTAAGACTGAAATCTGTATCTGCTAAACGGTTGCCTGAAATTTCAATAGCAAAGCCCGGTGAATCGATGATAATTGCATTGCCTGTGGCCAAGTTGTGCGCGTGCAGGACGCCGTCTATCCATTCGAGGCGCAAGGCAGGGTTTTGCAGTGTGCATTTTATTTTGCGAAGGTCCATGCGAGGATCATTCCTTCGAGACAGCGAGCGGTGAATGTATGAGATTTGCGTTGGCGCATCAGTATAATTTACCCTGCGGAATGCAGTGATGCAAAAGATCTTTATCGCTGTGCGTCAATGCGTACGTGGCGATCTTGGAATGCGTGCATGTCTGCGTCGGCCTGGTTTATTGTCGCGTCTCGTGCGGATGAGTTCAATACCAGCACCGATAAGGCCGCCAACCAGACCAAAACCGAGGCCAATCAGGACGAATGCCACGATTTGTTTTCTGTCAAGAGGTTTGGGTTCCTCTTCTGGTTCGTCGGTGGATCGGAGGAACGTTGTCTCGTCTATTACCTCTTTAGTGCGTTTGCGGATTGCTTCAGCTGGGACTTTTGGCGTTGTCTGATCAAGGCCTGGTAGCGGCTGTGCATCTGGTTGCTGATAGTGTTGCGATGGCGAATTTGCATCGCCGCTGGACCATGTGGCAGGTGCAGAGCCCTTGTTTTTTGTAGATTTGGCCGGTATGTCCTGAATGTAATCTTCGTATGGCGCAGATGCAGCATCTTCCGGCCAAGCAGGCACTACGAGCATGGAGAGCGCCATAGTTGCAAGCATCAGGCCGAGGCTCTTCATGAGAAGCACCTTTCGTGGTGTGTTACGCCTGCCATAGTTGGCATAGAGTAACAATATGTAAGATATAGGATCATTGCAGCGCAGTGTCAGAGCTGTTCGCCTGGTGGCTAAGCCGGGAAAGGGGGGACGATGCGTCCACGGCGTGAGTATGGAGCAATTACAGCTGTAATCTGACCTGCGATACTGTCAAATGCAATCGGGCCATAGTCTCGGCTGTCCTCTGCATTTGCGCGGTTATCTCCGAGCACATAGTACTCATCCTCATTGACCACACGACTGACCGGAATCTCGCGGACCCATCCTGGTGCGATGTATGGTTCATTGAGCCACTGTCCATTAACGGCAGCAGCGCCATAACGTACTGTAACACGTTCACCTGGGAGTGCAATGACACGCTTGACAAAATAGTCGGAGATGCCTTCACGGCGAAACATTACAATATCGCCCCGCACCGGCCGGTGACCGTTTTGGTATGCATTTTTCCGTACAAGGACAATGTCACCGGGCAGCAGTGTAGGTGCCATGGAAGCAGATGGAATGACAGCGGTCTGGATCGCATTGGCAGCCCACAGTACAATAAAGGCGAGCATGCAGAGCACACTCGCAGACACTATGCGAGAAGTGATTGATAATTGTTTTTTTTGCTGGGCGTTCGGCAATACTTGCTCCTATCCTCATTATTAGCATGAACATGAATATGGGCCATGATATATTCGCGTCATGAGATCTGCATACCTGCAGGACCGAATGCTGTAAGGCGGAGCATTGTCAGATCTGCAGCCGCCGGGCTATCTTGACAATAAAGAATCGCCTACTGTATAATCTGCACAGATTATGGAGTGTGATTAACTGCGGCTTTTGGGAGCCGCAGTGTGCATTATGAGATTTGCGCTTGACCCCAGCATAACTGAGGATGGCAGTTGCATCGCACTGGAGATATCGGCTCCTCCGCCTCCAGGCAGCCCACCCGAGTATCAACATCACGTTATGGGTAGCGTTGTCCTGGCCAATACGGGATTGGGCTTGACTGCTGAAGGGCACCTGAAGACTGTTGCCACTTTGGCGTGCAGCCGTTGTGCGCGTGAGCATACAGTGGATATATCCATTTCAGTCAGTGAAGAATGCGCGCTTGAGGATATTGACCAGCCCTCGTCGTACGAAGAAGATGAATACGGAGATTTCACGATTCCGATTCTCAATGGTCGCGAATTGGATCTGAGTGCGTTAGTGGTGCAATTGCTGGCTTTGAACTTGCCGCTGCACTCGTTGTGCCGCCCTGATTGTCGAGGCCTTTGCGCGCAATGCGGGCAAGATCTGAACGAAGGAACCTGTGACTGTAGTGACGAGGAGATAGACCCTCGCCTGTCAGTCTTGAAGGACATACAGCCACATTCTGATGATTAGCTACCCCCGTGCGGGGTGAAGATGTCCCGGTAGTCGCCGGGGATGAGGAGAAACGAAATGGCACTTCCAAAACGCAGACACTCCAAGAGCCGGCGCAACAAAAAGCGAACGCACAAGTATGTTTGTGGCACAGTGTCGGTTGTAACATGTCCCAAGTGCAGCGCGCCCGTTCGACCTCACAACGCCTGCAGTTCGTGCGGTTATTACAACGGTCGCAAGGTTGACCATACAGTCAAAGCCGATGCCTAGACGACCCGTATAAGGAACCCATATGCGCATAGCTGTGGACGCAATGGGCGGCGACCACGCTCCCGAAGAGATAGTACCGGGGGCGTTAGCAGCCGCAAAGATAATCGATGCAGAGATATGTCTTGTTGGTGACCAGCAGCAGATTATTGATCTGCTTGGTGGTGCCTATAAAGGTACTGGCGCGGGTGGCGTGGCAGATGTGGGCCCGGGGCGCGTAACCGTCAGACATTCTGAAGGTGTCGTCGGCATGGATGAGAGTCCCCGTGCTGCTCTCAAGCGTGGGCGAAATTCGTCCGTTGCAGATTGCATTGAGATGGTGAAGAGCGGCGAGGCGGGGGCAGCGATCTCAGCGGGCAACAGTGGCGCCGTCATGGCCTTGGCTACCATGCGCCTGCGCAACATAGCCGATGTGGATCGGGCGGCTATAGCAACAATGCTCCCGACGAAGCGGGGCAATATCATTATGCTTGATGCCGGGGCAAATGCAGATTGCCGACCCGAGAATCTGGTTGAATTTGCAATCATGGGCAGTTGCTATGCCCGCCATGCGTTTGGCGTGAGCGAGCCACGAGTAGGAATTCTTAATATCGGGGAAGAGACGAAGAAGGGCAATGCGTTGGTCCAGGCCGCGTATTCACTTCTGCAGTCCGCCCCGATTAATTTTGTTGGCCATATTGAGGGTAACCACGCATTTGACGGAGATATTGATGTTATCGTCTGCGATGGTTTTGTAGGGAATGTGGTTCTAAAGGTGCTGGAGGGCAGTGTTGGCCTTGTCAGTCATATACTGAAGGATGGCATCAGGACGAGCTGGTTATCTAAGATAGGCGCGTTGTTGATGAAACCCGCTTTCAATCACCTGCGCAGGCGCTGTGACTGGGCGGAATACGGCGGAGCCCTGTTGCTCGGCATCAACGGCGTATGCATCGTGTCGCATGGTCGTTCTGATCGCCGCGCGGTAAGCAAGGCTATTCAGGTGGCAGCAAACGCGGTCAAGCATGACGTGATCGGTGAAATGACACATTCTCTGAAGCAGTTGTAGCTTTTTGAGCTCTGGCCGAGGTGAGTGTGCGGCTTTAGACGGATATTTTGACAATGACCAGCATGTGGTTTGCAGGGCGGAGAGAAGGTCACCTCCGAGCGTACATCAATGACGCTTCGATACGAGCATGCAAGAGAGTTCGTATGTGTAGTGGCAGGAGCTTGCACGGAATACATTAACTCTGCGCGCGGTCCTATGGGGACCGCTGTTGGATCGTCATGTCATGTATGCGATGTCCTGACACGTTCTGCTCGTGTGTAAATGAGGGCTGTCAGTGTCAGAGGCATTGTGTTTGATGTGGCACAGACCGTGTCGGTGAAGGCTTGGTTCTGTCAATGATCTGGCAGGCAGAAAGTGGCTGGCCTGAATTATGAAACTACGAGGATGCTGTATCGCGGGTCTAGGGTCTTACGTCCCCGATAAGGTTGTTACAAATTTTGATTTGGAAAAAATTGTTGACACAAGTGATGATTGGATCGTAACGCACACGGGCATTCGCGAGCGGCATATGCTTGCAGACGACCAGAACACTTCTGATCTGGCTGTCGAAGCCGCTAAGATAGCGCTCGCCGATGCTGGCGTAGCTGCGGAAGATGTTCAGCTTATCATCTGCTCAACTGTCACCTCTGATACGGTTTTCCCCTCAACATCGGCAGTCCTCGAACACAAATTAGGTGCGAATCGTGCCGCCACTTTTGATCTCGTGACCGGATGCACTGGTTTAGTTGACGCCATGGTAACAGGTTCCCAGTACATCATGACTGGTGCATATGACACCGTACTTGTTGTGGCTGCAGAGGCGCTTACCCGTGCTACGAATTGGGAAGACCGCAGCACGTGTGTTCTTTTTGGTGACGGCGCGGGCGCTCTGTTGCTTCGTCCAGATGAGCCTGGCAATGGGCTCCTGAGTTTTGTGATGGACACCCAGGGGTTTGCTGGTGAGCATCTGATGATTCCATCGAGTGGCTCGGCGTGGCCTCCAGATCAGAAAGCAATTGATGAAAATGCCACGAAGATTTATATGAATGGCCACGAAATTTTCAAGATGGCTGTGCGTGGTGTGCCGTACATCGCCCGGCAGGCAATGAAACGTGCCGGCGTGACCCCCGAGGACATCGATTGGGTGATTATGCACCAGGCGAATCAGCGGATATTAGATGCCGCTGCCGACCGCTTGAAAATTGACAGC
>CAYSRY010000273.1:0-4931 GCA_964433395.1 uncultured Armatimonadia bacterium
CAGAATTACGACCTCCTCCTCCGGTTTCGGATATCCGATGCGCACCATCATGAGAAAACGATCGACCTGTGCTTCAGGAAGAGGATAGGTCCCCTCATATTCAATTGGATTCTCTGTAGCTATGACGAAGAATGGGGAAGGAAGCTTGTGGGTTTCACCATTTACGCTGACCTGAAACTCCTCCATGCTTTCCAATAGTGCGGACTGGCATTTCGGAGTAGCCCTGTTAATCTCATCTGCCAGGATGATGTTACCGAAAATGGGGCCAGGCCGGAACGTAAAATTACCGGAGTCCTTCTGATATAGAGAGGTGCCGGTTACGTCTGCTGGCAGAAGGTCAGGCGTGAACTGAATGCGGTGAAAGTCTGAATCAACTGCCAAGGCCAGAGCGCGGGCAAGCATAGTCTTGCCAAGACCGGGAATGTCCTCGATGAGGACATGTCCGCGGCACAACATGCCGATCACAACGAGTTCAACTGCCTCACGTTTTCCGACTATGACTTTCTCAATCTCGTGGATCAGGGCATCTGCCTGACTACCTTGTCGCTCCATACTCACCAGCCTCTAGTAAGCGTTGTTGTATACGTTAATGATATCCTGAATACTGATCTGGCGCGGATTGACCGCAACATGTGCGCTTGGCATCGCGTCTTCTGCCATTTGCGGGATGGCATCACGGCTAACACCGAGTTCAGACATGTGCTGAGGCGCCCCGATATTTGCAGCCAGTCTGGCAACGTTCTCTACAGCTGATATTGCAGCCTCTTCTGGCGTCATGAGATTTGTATCGATACCTAGTGCGGTCGCGGCTGCAGCATAGCCTTCGGTTGCTGCTTCGGTATTGAACCGCATCCCGTGGGGCAGCAGTACGGCGTTGGCCACACCATGGGGTATGTGGAACAGTGCAGAGAGAGGAAGAGCCATTGCGTGGACTATGCCCAGTCGACTCTTCGAGAACGCTAAGCCAGCAATCATAGCGCCTAACTGCATCTGCTGCTGGGCTTCGGTGTCATTCTCATTTGCAGCGACACGTGGCAGGTTGGGGGCTATGATTGCTATAGCTTCATATGCACGTCGCCGCGTCTGCTCAGTGGCATTTTTGCTTACGCATGATTCGATGGCATGTGTCAGTGCATCCATGCCCGCAGCAACGCGGACCTCGCGTGAGCACGTGCTGATCATTTTCGGATCCAGCAGTGCGTATTTTGCATACAGCTTTTCATGGTTCAGCACGAGTTTCCGGTTTGTCTGTGTGTATGTGATAACTGAGAACGGTGTGACTTCAGAGGCCGTGCCGGCTGTGGTGGGGCAAAGGACTATGGGGAGTGGTTCAAAATTCACTTCCGTAGGCTGGTCCGGGTGGTCCTGCGCCACAGTCCAGCCTGGTTGTATGGCTTCGGCTGCTATTGCTTTGGCGGCATCCATGCTGCTTCCACCGCCAATGCCTATCACCGCCTGCGCACGAAACTCGCGGGCAGCTTGGCCACCATTGGCACAAGTTGTGTCAGATGGGTCTGGCTCCACATCGCTGAAAACCGAGAATTCCATCCCAGCAGGGGCCTCGTCAATGAAATCCGTGACACTGGCGAGCTGACTCACTGTACGTCCGCAGATGATAAGAATCCTATTGGTACCCCAGCGTTCAAAAATCGAATAGGCCTCAGCGAGCGCAGCTGGGCCGGAAATAGCTACCACAGGATTATTATCTTCAGCGAAAGTTAACTGTTGTATGATATTCGACACTCTAATCACTCTTTCCCAATGACAAATCACACGAACGCGTCTTATTTCGGCAGGCATGGGCAGAATGCCTTCAGTGTGTGATACTTTCTGTACACCAATAACCCTCAGTGGAAAGAGTTTGTTCCTGTTCGTTGAGATAGGGGTGTGAGGAAATGGCAGGAATACAGCGAGTGTGGGAGAAATACAAAGCAATATTGCGAAAGGATTGGTCATGTGAACATCGGTCCAGATTCCTACCTCGAGATTCTCACACGACTAGGCGCTGCCTTCGCGCTTGGTGGTCTCCTCGGTTTTGAGCGCGAGTGGTCTAAGCGCCCCGCCGGATTGCGAACCCATATACTGGTGGCTGTGGCATCTGCACTTTTCACGATCATGTCAGTTGCAGTGGCGGGGAAAGCCGGAGATGTGTCGCGCATAGCCGCTGGCGTAGTCACCGGCATAGGTTTCATCGGTGCAGGAACGATCATGCGTCATGGTAACGCTGTGCGCGGGTTGACTACCGCCGCAAGTCTCTGGATGGTTGCCGCCATTGGAGTGGCCTGCGGATTTGAATGGTACTGGGCAGCGTCCGTTACTACAGTGATAGCTTTGGTTACGCTTGTCGTGGTCGATCGGTTGGAAGAGACGATCAGGTCCCGGAGAAACGAAGTGCAGTTTGGCATTTCGATAGCTCCGGGCAGATACGTGGTTCGCGATGTGGTCGAGGTGCTGGACAGACATGGGGTGCCTATTGTTGATCTTACTTTTGAGGGGACGAACCAGACCGACATGCCGCGGCTGTTAGTGGTCACAGCGCGGCTGGGACCAGGTACGCAGCTGCAGCATCTTCTGTGCGAACAGTTTGAGAGTATCAGTGGTGTCGAGAATTGTAGCATCGCGTGAGACGAGGGCGGAGCGTTGAAAAGAAGGAGCTGGCCGGGTAACGTCGAACACTACTGTGATGAGCAATCGTGAGGAATTACGAAGATTCTTCTGGAGGTGCCATGTGCATAATCTCATGAAAGTGTGGACACCTCTTGTATGTCTGCTCACGTTGGGAGTGGTGGGTGGGGCATGGGCTGACGCATTGTCATTCTATACCCCGCCGATCGTGACGGCACCGCTCATGAGCACCGCGCCGAACATTGATGGACTTGTAGAGCGGGGTGAATGGGCCGAAGCGTCGGCCATGCATCCGTTGGTATCACTTGGTGGCCGTTCACAGCCTTCGGCGCAGACTGACGTCATGATTGGGTATACGCGTCACGCTCTGTATATAAGCGCCACAATGCATGACCCAGCCCCAGGGGAAATCAAGGCCGAGGTCACGGACCGTGATGGGGCGGTCTGGCGTGATGACTCCCTGGAACTTTTTTTTGATCCGAATCATAAGGGCAAAGAATACATTCATTTTGTGGTAAATGCGCTTGGCGTTCGCTATGACGCATACAATACAGATGAACAGGTTGACTACCGCTGGGAAGCGAAAACTGCACGTCTGGAGACAGGCTGGTCTGCTGAGATGTTGTTACCTTTTGAGGGTGATGTGGAGCCCTCGCCGGGGGCGGTCTGGGGTTTTGTGGCAGCGCGTAACTCACCTCATCTCAATGAGATGAGCGCTACCAGTCGGCACATGAAAAGTTTCCTTGAACCCGAGAATTTTGGTGGTGTCATATTCGGATCCAAACCCGCAACCATGAAAATAGTTGCGCTTGGGCAAGGGCAAATTGGCATGAACCAGGCTGCAATCGTGCTGTCCAACAGCGCAGCGAAAAATTTCTCGGGCAAAGTACACGTCAGAATCATGGGGGCATCGAAGTACGGCAACTACTATGGTGCTCAGAAGGTTACTGTAGCTGCCGGTGAGGTTGTGACTGTGCAAGTGCCATACAAACTTGCACAAGATGGTCTCAACACGCTGCAGGTCTCACTGACGGATGCTGCAGGCAACACATTGAACCGGACCCCTCCTTACGCCCTGAGTCTTCCTGCGGTTGGCGACGAACTGGCCAGCCTCGAAAACACTCTGACGGCTGCACTCAGGGTCTGGTCTGTGCTTGATGCGTCCGATTACAAGGTGCGAGCTGGTCGAACGCTCGATGGGCTGCTTGTGCAGTGGCGGGAAGTTGCTGGCAAATACAAGCTTGACCGCAAGCGGATGACCATTGAACAGCTCGTGGGCCTCAAAGATGAAATGGCTGATATTGGCACGCGCTCGGAACTTGTCAAGCGCGAGCTGGAGTCATACATGCAGACGCAGGCAAGCGTTGGGGTGTCTGTAGAAGCCGTTGATACGCTCTGTGATGCCTCAGCATCAGATGGTGATTTGCTTGCGGCTTACCTGAGTGCTCCTCGCGGTGGTCTTGCGGCCACCCAATTGGTGATCCGCCCTTTTCCGGCGAGTTCTCCAGAGGACTGACATTTTGCTTTAGTGGTTTCTCTGAGGCGTCAGACGGGGGCGCGATCCCGGCCTCGTATATGACCTCGTTTATGGTACAGAAAGTGGAAACCGCACGGAATGACTCTACTGTTGCATCTACTGAGCTGCTCACCCCAGTGTGCGCGCCTATTTGCGTATCTGTGAACGCTCCAACTGTTATGTGGTTGCGGCTGAATGTACCCTTCGAGGCTGAGGCTGGCATTTACTACGGTGAAGCCATACTCTGTGACGAGGAGGGGCACAAAGGACGCTTTCCCCTCGCATTGCGTATCTATGACGCACAGGTCGATCTCAACAGCGTTCCGGCTGGGGTGGAGATCTGGCAGTCATGGGATGAGTTGTCACGCAGGGCGGGTTTGAGTATGTTTTCAGAGCCGTGGTGGGAGAGTATCACGGAGAAGCTGGAATATAGTGCGGAGGTCGGCAATAGGACAGTTCAGGTTGGCCGAGCGTATTTCGACTGGATCCGCACTGACGAGGGACAGTGGCAGTTCGACTTCTCGCGGTTTGAGAGATATATGCGTACTTGCTCCGAGTTCTGGCCGTGTGCTGACATAGCTTACGTCGGTATGGTTAACTGCACTGGCGAGGACGCCATATTCTATTCTGGCGATAATGGTGCTCTTGAGCGGGTGATTGCAGGGCCCGGTGATCCACTATATGACGATGGGTGGTCCGCCTTTCTGAGGGCGCTATCAAGTAGGGACGCTGCCGCACGGTCTCGACTTACAGTGTGGGTAGCTGATCGCCCTAACTCCTCGCAGATTGA
>CAYSRY010000274.1:0-4828 GCA_964433395.1 uncultured Armatimonadia bacterium
ATGCCTGCGAGAGCAACATCTGAAATCGTTGTTTCAGGTAATCTCAGTGCCGATACGGCACCGCGGTACTTCTCCGCCGTCGGACCAATACGAAAACCGGGGAAAGTCGTTGTGGGGATCCCGACAATGACTTTGTAGCCTGCAGCTGAAGCTTCGCGTATCTGCTGCCGCACTGGTGCAGGATTCTGAAGTTCATCGGGCTGCAAATCAATGTAGAGAGTGTTCAGACCGATAGTAGCTAAATCACTGAGTTGCCCCCCGCGATCCAGTCCGTACATGAACGTAAACGTCCCATGGTGCATGTGCATGCTGACCTCATCAACGACATCTGCCATACACATGTGTGCAATCAACACGAATGCAACCGCAATACCGCAGATCAGTTGTTTGTAAGGCCCTTGCATCATTCACCATCCCGTGCCTCGGCGTCGTGGGCTGCCCCACAGACACGACCATCAATGGGCACGTTGCAACGACATCCCTACTCTGTTACATCATTCAGCCACTCGTCGCGATGCTCAAGAGCGTAACTCGCAGCATTCTGCTCAGCATCCTGCTTGCTTGGTCCGCTTCCGGTCCCCGCAACCTTCCCCTGCAATACAACATCTACTAAGAAGGTTGGACGGTGAGCGGGACCAATAGTTTCCATAGTCTTGTAGACCGGAGGCGGCCCTCCATGCGCCTGAACCAGCTCCTGCAAATGCGTTTTGTGATCAAACGTCAACTCACCGGATTTGATGCGCTCCTCCATTGCTGCGAAATTCCGCTGAATGAAGTCGCGTGCCACTGAAACTCCGCAGGATAGATATATCGCCGCAATAACGGCTTCCACACAATCTGCCAGAATCGATGGCTTCTCGGCGCCGCCACTTTCGATCTCTCCGTGCCCCAATAGCAGGTAACGACCAAGTTGAAGCTGACATGCAACTTCGTACAGTCCCTCTGCCCGCACGACAGCAGCTTTCAGTTTTGTCAGCTCTCCCTCGGTTAATTCTGGACACTCCAGATACAACTGCTCAGCCAATACAAGATCCAGCACGGCATCCCCAAGGAACTCCAGACGCTGATTCGAATGGTGAGCGGGCAAACCCCGTTCACGCACATATGACCCATGGCAAAATGCTTGACGCAAAAGGGCAGGATCTTGCTCTGCGGGCAACTGTAATGCCTCTGCTACCTTCTCCCAGTTGGGCTCCAAAAAACTCATGCTCAATCCAGTCCTGAACAAGCAGTTCGGCCCCATACAAGAGCGCACGGGGCCGATAACTGTAATAATTATTGGTGATGACGCGCCCCTGTTACAGGTTTGCGCGACTGGCAATGAGGACTGCGTTGTGCCCCCCAAAACCAAATGAATTACTCATCACCGTCTTCATCGGCATCTCACGCCCGCTGCCGCGTACCATATCAATGTCTACGCCTTCATCAAGCTCTTCACAGTTGAGTGTTGGCGGAATATAGCCATTCTCGGCCATAATCAAACTCAAGACCAGCTCTGTCGCACCCGTCGCACCAAGCTGATGACCGTGATTCGCCTTGGTTGAACTCAAGGCTGGTGTATCGGAGCCATATATCGACATGACAGCAGCCGCTTCCATCGCATCCCCGCCAGGAGTCCCTGGCGCATGCAGATTCACATAATCAATGTCATCAGCATTCAGGTTCGCCATGGCAAGGGCAGCATTGATAGCCAAAATCGCACCGGCTCCATCTGGACACGGTGCTGTGATGTGGTATGCGTCACCACTCATGCCAAAACCCACGATCTCACCCAATATTTCTGCGCCACGTGCCTTAGCCATCTCATACTCTTCTAACAGTATGATACAGCCACCTTCACCGAGGACAAACCCATCTCGGTCACAATCCATCGGTCTACAGGCCTTCTCGGGCTCATCATTACGCACGGACAGAGCCTGCGACGAACAGAAACCACTTAATGCAGTTTTCGTCACACCGGCCTCAACACCTCCGGTTATCATCGCATCCGCCTGCCCGGCAGCGATCATGCCAGCGGCGAGACCTATTGCATGCGTGCCGGTCGCACAGGCCGTAGACACTGACAGATTTGGGCCTTGGGCACCGAATTCGATCGATATTAACCCGGACGCCATGTCCGTGATCATCATCGGCACAAGAAAGGGGCTTACACGCCGAGGACCCTTGTTCAATAGCAGCGTATACTGCTCTTCCCAGGTTTCCATCCCACCTATGCCAGAACCCACCAGAACGCCCGTCCGACAACGATTAGCGTCAGTGAACTCATACCCGGCGTCCTCAACTGCAGCATGCGCGCAGTGTAGCCCATACTGGATAAACCGGTCAGCGCGTTTCGCCAATTTCGGATCGACGCGATCACTCAGATCAAGCGACGGAACTTCCGCACCAATATGTACGCGGTAATCCGATGTATCAAACCGAGTGATCGGCCCAATACCTGTTTTTCCATTGCAGAGCGCATCCCAAAGGCTTTCACGCCCAATACCGAAACACGATATCATTCCGGTACCCGTCACTACAACGCGTCTATTCATAGCTAAGTTCACCATCATAGGGCTGAGTACAACCGCCGACGTGTGCCCTCAACCAGTTTCATTCGCTATCTGCCCAAAAAAGCCCGCCTGCCGTAATATCTTAACTTGCACCCGGCGCACAAGCACCGGGTGCAAAAAGGCCTGGCTTTTGCAGGTCTTTCAGTTGCCTATCTTGCCCTCAAGATACTGCACAGCATCACGGACGTTCTGTATTTTTTCAGCTTCCTCATCAGGAATCTCAACGTCAAATTCGTCCTCAAACGCCATGACGAGTTCAACGACATCCAGCGAATCTGCGTTCAGATCGCCTTGGAACGTAGCCGTCTCGGTAACCTGACTCTCGGGAACGGAAAGCTCACGAACGACGATCTCTTTCACTTTCTCATACAGTGCCACAGCCAAAACCTCCAGTTCGTATTACTCACAAGATTATCGACATAGTTACGGGATACTGAACACTCACACGACAGCCACGCATACATCCTGTGCTACATTATCAGACCGCCATCTATATTGACTACTTGGCCGGTCACATATGATGAGGTATCAGAAGCCAGAAATGCGACAACATTCGCTACATCTTCAGCAGTTCCGGCACGGTTTAATGGAATATTCCGCAGGAATTCCGCTCTGACCTCCGCATCGAGCACTTCTGTCATGGCCGTCTCAATGAAACCGGGAGCGACGGCATTGCATGTGATGCCGCGGGTCGCAAGCTCCTTAGCGGTCGTTTTCGTCAGCGCGATCAGACCGCCCTTGGATGCGGAGTAATTTGCCTGCCCAACGTTGCCCATGACTCCCGAAACTGAAGCGATATTAACAATCCGCCCATAGTGGGCCTTCATCATCGGACGCGCCACAGCTTTCGTGCAAAGGAACGCGCCCTTTAAATTGATGTTCAATACCATGTCCCAATCTTCTTCGGACATGCGGATCATCAGACCATCACGCGTGACCCCAGCATTGTTCACCAGAATATCAATCTTGCCAAACTCCTCAATGGCCGCAGCTACTGAGGCGCGAACGTCATCAGCGTTGGTGACACTCCCGAGCGTTACAAATGCCTTCTGCCCTGCTTCTTCGACCAGTTTGGCGACAGCATTAGCAGCTTCTTCGGCTGGGGCAATATCATTTACTACGATGTCGGCGCCCAGCGAAGCCATTTTTTGCGCCATTGCTCTTCCGAGGCCGCCACCACAACCGGTTATAAGCGCTACTTTGCCCGTCAGGTTCACAGTCAGCCCTCCCTGCCTATCACTGTTTCAGGTCAGTTCGACCACGACTTGTTCCACCGCCGACACATTCCCCGTGCTGAAAATGCCGCACTCGCACCCAGACCGTTGCAGCATTTTTGACAGTACCTTGCCTGGACCGCACTCCACGAACACATCCACACCAGCACTGACCAGGGATTCTGTTGTCTGTTTCCACATCACAGACTCGGTCAGTTGGCGGATCAGACCGGCCTTCAGCTCACTGGCATCCGTGTGTGCCGAGGCATCGACATTTGTGTAAACTGGGATTGCCGCATCGTAAAAATCGACGCTGTCCAGTGCTATGGCCAATTTCTCTGCCGCAGGAGCCATCAACTCTGAGTGGAATGCCCCACTGACATTCAGAGGCAACACTCTCTTTGCCCCGGCCTCAGAAGCTTTCTCACTAACCGATTTCACCGCTGCGGGCTCTCCTGAGATGACGATCTGATCTGCCGAGTTATAGTTGGCTACAGTCACCACACCACAGCCCACAGACACGATGATCTCATCGAGCTTGTCGCAAGCAAGCCCTATTATCGCCGCCATAGTACCGCCAGAAACCGCCCCCGCCTCTGCCATGAACTGCCCGCGCACGCGCACGAGCCTCACAGCATCAAGCCCTGAAATTACCCCAGCGATGGCCAGTGCGGAGTACTCGCCCAATGAATGGCCCGCCGCCACTTCCGCCTCAATCCCGGCGTGGCCAAGGACGGCGGCAACTGCGAGCGAATGCGCCACTAAGGCAGGCTGAGCGTTCTCCGTGGCCGTCAGTGCCTCTTCCGGTCCCTCGAACATTATCTGCAGCAATCCAAAATCGACTGCTTCATCCAAAGCGTCGAGAACAGTCTTGGCAGCCGGATAAGTCACATACAGATCCTTCGCCATACCCACGGACTGGGATCCCTGTCCAGGGCAGATAAACGCGAGCATCATTTACCCCCCGAACTCGTCTCGAATCGCCTTGGCCAAAGCCGGCACCACTTCAAACAGATCGCCAACAATACCAAAATGCGCCACTTCAAAAATAGGCGCCGACGG
>CAYSRY010000275.1:0-4827 GCA_964433395.1 uncultured Armatimonadia bacterium
ACCGGACATTGCGGTTCAACTCTCTTTCGACTATTTCAGGTATTCAACATGAGATGGTGCAAACCGATTATGGAACCCACACCCGGTGCGATCCGCCGCGGATAGAGCCAAAACCGCTCATCGGCGAAACATAGACGGGCGCGCCTTCGTATGCCACCCGCCGCATCCCTCCGGCAAGCCGCACCCGTGAGGCATCCAGATCCAGCTCGCGCGCATCGGTCGTTATGTTATCCTTTGCACGCAGGCTTATTCGGCGCTCCGATTCCACAAGCACGCGCTCGACTGCAGCAAAATATAGCGAGCTGCCGCGCACTGTCAGATCATTGCCTTCCAGCACCAGATTATTCGGCGCCTTGAGCGTGATATTGCCTTTGCGATCAATCAAAACGTTCGGCGTATCGATTGCGATGGGCGTGACGCTGTGAATGGTAACGCCATCGCTCGATACAGTCACCGAATTTCCGCCTGCACTCATCGCGATGCCGTCCTTGGTAACCGACAGCGTTACATCACTGCCCGGCACCGCTATGACCAATGCGCCTGCTTCAGCTTCCTGTGCCGAAGCAGGCACGTATACGCATGCTGCCAGGGCCAGCGATATCGTGATCAATAGCCCTGATCTATTCTTTCTCATGTTCCCACTTTCCTCTATATAAAATTGCACTGTATCATCTGAAGGAGTTGCGGGAAGCGTATTACTATTATGGCGAGGGTAACTTTGCTACCTTCCAGACTGCTGCTGCTTCGTTCAGTCGCAAGACCACTTCGGTCATGTACAGACAATCCTCGACCGGCACGACACAGCTCCCTCCATCAATGTAGCCGAGGAAATCCTCCCACTCGTTGATAGCCTCCGGCAGCGCCACGTCATTCTCGCCACCTTCAGCCGTTATCATCTTCACGGTCTCGCCACAATGCAATGATTCAATAACACCCTCATTGCCTGCGATTCTCAACCTGTCATCACCATGCGTGGGCGCCGACTGGGGCCGGCAATAGTCCAGTCGCACTGAGGCTGAACCACCATTGTCCAGCTCCAGCGCTATGCTGGCGTTGTCCTGCATGGAGTGAATCGCGGGATGTCCCGTGTTATTCTGAAACGCTGCCCCGGCGATGAAATGTCGCCCAGTTGTATAGTAGATCAGATCCAGCGCATGGATGCCCACGAACGGAATTATCCCGGCGAAAGTCGCGCGGTTACACTGCCACTCCGGGCGCGTACCAAGCCGGTAACTTTTCTGCATCGTTCCCAGACATACTTCCCCAACCCCACCTGCGGCGATGGCAGCTTTCATGCCGAGGTAAGTCGGGTCATAGCGCATTGTCAACATCATTGAGAGGGTAATGGCGCTTTTATCGAGTGCCTCGCGGACCTCGTCAAGCTCACTCATTGAACACGCCAGCGGCTTTTCACACAGCACGTGAATCCCCCGACGGGCGCACTCTTTGATGATGCCACCGCGCTGGTTATCCGTTCCCGCCTCAACTACAATATCCAGATTACATTTTTCGAACATATCAGCAGGATCACTGAACGTTTTTGTCTCTGCATCTGCCCCGCCCCAACTGCTCACACCGGCGAGCCGTTGGGTATCATCATCGCATACCGCTGCAATTCTGCAACCTCCGTGTTTTGCAACCTGCCTCACGACATCGTCCTGATGTCCTTTTAGTCCTATGAAACCAATTTGCAGTGTCATTAATGGGACCTCCAGGTCATTATATTGCGGACTATTTCTTCAAAACATCTCCGAATCCTGTAACCTTGCCAATCTATATTTGGAAGGGTACATACGTGCAGGTGGCGAAGATGTAGTAAATGGTTACCCGCTGGCATTGGAGGTACCCCCCATGCAGTGGCATTACTTTGATGAAGATGATTTGGAGGCCGTTGGACGCGTTCTGGAAATGGGACAACTGGGAGCAGTCCCCGGCGTCGAAGTTCCCGCGTTTGAGGAGGAATTCTGCCAGGAATTTGGAGCGGAGCATGCGCTCGCTGTGGTTAACGCCATGGCTGGCTTGCATTGCGCTGTCGTTGCTTCAGGAGCGCGTCCCGGCGATGAAATCATTGTCGACCCGATGGTCGTCTTCGGCGCGCTGAGTGTCCTCTACCATCGCTGCGTCCCCGTATTCTGTGACGTCGAACGCGACACCCACCTCATGGATGCGTCACTTCTCCCCAGTCTCATAACCAGCCGCACACGCGCCGTAATTGTCACCCATCTCTGGGGTCAGTGCGCCGATATGGAGGCCATCAATGCCGTGGCGAGAGAGAATGGCCTGATGGTTATTGAGGATTGCGCGCATTCCATCTACGCCTCCTGCAACGGACGCTATGCCGGAACTCTCGGCGATATCGGTGTTTTCTCGTTTCAGCAGTCAAAGCAGATGTCTCTTGGTGACGGAGGCATGACCGTTATGAAGACACCTGAGGCGAAGCGCATTATGCAGGAGATGATCTCATTCGGTACAGTGCCGCGGAGACTCGGCTGGAATTACCGCATGAATGAGGTCGTCGCTGCGATCGGGCGAGTACAGCTCACGAGAGTCGGGGAATATGTCACAATGTGTCAGGAAGCCGCGTCACTCTACAACGACGTGGTGAGCGATTGCGAGTGGCTCGTCCCACAGGCTCTGCGTCCACACCGCACTCACACGTACCATATCTGGACTGCAATCTTCGCAGGCGAGGAGCACGACATTTCCATTGAGGAATTTGAAGACGCTCTGGCCGAAGCTGATGTCGAACTTGATGTGGGCTATATCGGCCGCCCGGCCTATGCTCATAGCTGTGTGGCCAACGAACTCCACGACTGGCCACGCTGCGAGGTGGCCGAATATCTCATGCCTCGCCTGGTCATGGCAAATACCGGCGGCGATCCTCAGAGCCATGTCGAAAATGCCGAAAAACTGGCAGAGGTAATTGCACAATTTTAGACCGGGACACGATCCATGGTCTGGAAAGTTGCAGATAAATAGGGGGGAAATGCACCTCATTGTTTAATACTTTTCACGCTTTCCAGAAAATTCAAGCGCCAGCGCACGTGCAATGCCCCGATAGTAGTAATATGACAAAATCTGAAAATAGAGAGCTTCAGCCAATCGCGTTGGCCCGGTAATGCCAGATATTGCCGCCAGCATCTTCCAGCCGGGCACTGTCACGCGATTAAAAAGTGTATTCTTCACTACGCCACGCAGTGTATTCCACTGAGGCGCACGGTCCAGCCGCGTCACTTCAGGCCTGTTGGGATATTCCCTCGCGAAAAGCAGCGCCGAAGGGCCGATCATCTCCTGCCGCCTGCAATAGCCAGTGACCGTTGGCGGGCGGTGGTGATAGCCAAGCGCATCGGTGGCGAAATACAGTCGCGCCCCAGCCTCCGCAAAGCGTATTCCCAAGTCCAGATCCTCGAAAAACCGCAGCTCTTCACTGAAGCCGCCACACTCGTCAAAAAAAGTCTTCGGAGCCGAGAGATTCGCAAATACGAAGTACTTCTCCGGCAGCTCGCGGCCATCCACCAGTTCCTCATGCCCAAACTGATAATGCTCGGCCACCAGCCGCATGAAAACCGTCACATGCCACTCGGGCGGCCAATCGATCCGCCCAAGCACGCATACATTCGCCGCCGCATGCCTCCGCTGCTCATGGTGTGCTCGTACGAGCCCTGGCGTTGCCTCAATATCATCATCCAGAAACAGTAGAAACTCACCGGTCGCAGCCTTGATGCCAGTATTGCGCGCAGCTCCCGGCCCACCACTCTGTTCCCGTCGCACCAATCGCATCGGACATACCATTTCCACCTCGGCAAGCTGCGCCGAGATGTCATCTTTCGACCCGTCATCGACCACTATTACCTCATGTAAAAGCTCTGGCGCATCCTGCGCATTGATTGATGCGAGGGTCTTCAACAATGTGTACTGCCGATTATGCGTGGGGATGATGACGCTGTATTCTCCGGCCACGGGCATCTCCTGTTCGCTGGTATGTTCAGCGCGTATGATAGCTTGCCACGGGCTCCATGTACGCAACCATGCGCGCCACACCAGCTTCTTCCATCAATCGCCGCACTGTATCAATTGACCGATATACTGGCATACGCGATGGCTTCTCGCTGCATTCCGGACCAACCCACAGATACTCTACGCCTGCTTCTGTCAGGCGCTGTCCTGCTTCGGCAGCATCCATCTTACGTTCCGGAAAGCTCCGACCTGTGCCGTGGCTTATCGAATAATGCGTTTTATTGACATTCGGCCCTGGCACGAACACACCCGACGGCAAATAGGTTGTACTGCCTACGAAGGCTGGCTGACCGGTTGCTGCATATGGGTGGCCTTCCGGAAAGCGTTCACCCGGCCAGAATGACGTTGCACCATGACGATGCACGTAGACGTCACGCCCATCAATCTCTTCGCGCCAGATGCCATTGTGCGACACATCAATCAGCAATTCTGAAGTCGCACCAAGCTCATCTGCAAGTATATTCCGGATATCTGTAATCAGCATTGCGTGGTGTACGAGTGTCGCGCGCGCAGCAATATCATACGCTGAGGCAAACGCCCGCCCTATTGGCTCATTGTCACGATAAATCCGCGAACCGAGGATCGTCTTCCACAGCCCCGACAGGCTCGCAGGCAGCGTCGCATGGAACATGGCTTTGCGAATCAGCATTTTCAGCCGCGAAATCCCCACAAGCTCCCACGGTCGCCGCGCGTACATGATGCTCGCAAGGCCGCTGAGAGGCGATCCGCAATGCAATGCGAAAGTCACCATATCTTCCCGCAGGCCCAGTGTAGCTGCCGCCTCTGGCGCGAAAATCTCACCCACTCTGT
>CAYSRY010000276.1:0-316 GCA_964433395.1 uncultured Armatimonadia bacterium
CCCATTAGTTACGCGCCTGGATAGAAATTGACAACGGATACTCCTGACAATATAATACCGTCAATATGGCTATAAATTGTGGATTTGCTGATCATTGGGATGTCATTGTTGTTGGCGGAGGTCATGCCGGTTGTGAGGCAGCCATGGCTGCAGGACGACTTGGCGCACGCACTCTTCTGTTAACTATAACACCTGACAACATCGCCCAAATGCCATGCAACTGCAGCATTGGTGGGCCTGGTAAGTCCCATCTCGTATCGGAGATTGACGCCCTCGGAGGAGAGATGGGGCGCAATTGCGACCGCACATTTACCCA